>CAYNSX010000016.1:14707-45742 GCA_964400165.1 uncultured bacterium | reverse complement strand
TCTCAATTGCGGGAGAGGGGGGTCAGGGGGGTGAGGACGACTTCCCCCTCTCCGCTCGTCGGAGAGGGGGTCAGGGGGAGAGGGCTACACCGGCGCCTTCGGCAACTCTTTCAGGTAATACACATCCGGCTTGTCCACCACACCCGACTCCTCCATCGCCTTCCGCAAATCGTCCGACTGCGTGAACTCCCGCATCCGGGCCAGGTTGTCGCACTCGACGCAGACCCAAATCTCGTTCGGGTCGCCCTCCGTGTGCAGCACCAGCCCCTGCGTGCCGCCGAACTGCTTCACCTTCGGCACCGAGCGGTCGAAGACCGGCCGCCAACTCGCATAATCCTTCACCTTGTGTCGCACCACTACCCAGGGCATTTGAGCCTCCGTCAATTGAATTGCGCCTGTTCATCCGACGCATGCGCTGATTTGATTCGACGCGATAACCCTCGCGCCTTGCGGGAGAGTTGCCTTACTTGCCGCCGCGGTACCCGGGCGCTGGCTTTGACCACAAGTGCAGCGGAAGACGTACCTGCCACAATCTACCATTCATCTGAATTATCAGGTCCTCTCCATTGGGGTGCCAGACCGCTTCTAGCCAGCCTCCCTCAAACCGACCGAGCGTCTGAAATGAACTCGTTTGGAAATCATAGATGATCAAGGAAGAAACTCGCGATCGTTCCCGCAAGGCTGAAAGGGGCGCATCGAATAGTCTCCTGGTGAATCGAGTCGACCAAACCAACGAGACTGCTTGATTCAGGACTGCGCTGCGCGGCGACTCATCCCAAAGAGCAAAAATGGCACTGCTGCCGTCGGGCGCCAGAGCCAGCGGTCGCAATCGCCCATCGTCGATCCCGGGTAGACCCATGGCGACTTGCAGGCCATGCTGATTACGGTCAAAGAGCGCATAGACGGAAGTGTGATTCTCGAGTTCGCCGGTCGTCAGCCATACCGAACCATCACCGTACAGGCAGTTGCAGTATGCCATTGGAAGCGGTTCGTGCGTCTCAACCATCGTGCGGCTGGAGATTGAAAACCGCCATTCCCGATAAGCGAACCGCGTCTGCTCAACGTGATCAGAGAAGAGCAACTCGCCTTCCTTGGGGTCATAGAATACAGATCTCAAGAAGCCAATCCGCGGGAGCGGGATGGACTCCCTCTCACCTTGCCGATCTAAGTGAAGGCTGGAATTCGAACCGTAACGAGCGTCTTGAAATGAGACGAGTGTTCCATCAGGCAGCCAGACTGGAAATACGCCATCGAAAGTGCTTGGCGAAGTGCGATCCCCTTTGAGCGCCCTCACTTCTACGACAAAGTGTCCATCGGGACGACGAACATTTGAAGCCAGTCGCCGACCGTCGGGAGAGATCGCCAGAATTGATCTACGCGACCTCGGAAAGTTTATCTCCTGTGCTCCGTCCGGTAACTGAATCCGCGGTCCCGTGACCACCCACAGCGCCCAAAGCGACACGGTCGAGACAACACCTATGCCCAGCCATAGCCACCCGCGCCGCTTCACCATCCGATTTTACTCCTGTCCTCTGCCGCCGACCCTCCTTTCCTCATCCTCGCCGTTGAGTCTTCCGTTCACCCCCTCTCCGCCTGTCGGAGAGGGGGATGGGGGGTGAGGGACCTCGTTTCCTTGCTTCCTCGTTTCCTCGATCTTGCGTCCACGGCACCTGACACCTCCCCCGCCCGTTTTCTCCGTATAATCTCCCCCCATGCCGGACCCCGGCCACCCGTCCTACTTCCTCCTCACATTCGGCTGCCAGATGAACGAGGCCGACAGCCAGGCGACCGCCCTGTCGCTCGAACACCGCGGCTGGCGCCGCGCCGCAGGCCCCGAAAGCGCCGACCTCATTCTGATTAACACCTGCACCGTCCGCCAGAAGCCCGAAGAGAAGGTCTATTCGCAACTCGGCCGCTACCGCATGCTCAAAGAGCGGAACCCGGCGCTCCTCATCGGCGTGATGGGATGCATGGCGCAGAAGGAAGGTGAAGCGCTGCGCAAGCGGGCGCCGTTCGTGGACCTGGTCGTCGGCCCGCGCCAACTCGGGCGCATCCCCGACCTGGTCGAGCGCGTGCGCGCCGAGGGCAAGCCGCTCGTCGAAGTCTCGCAGGATTTGCGCGGCGAACCCCCGCTGGCGCTGATTCCGACGGAAACCCTCCTGCAAGTGCAGACAGGAACCAGGGAGGCAGGGAGGCAGGGAGGCGGTAACGGCGTCACTGCCTTCCCGCCTTCCCGGTTCCTCGATGTGACCGCCTCCCCGCCTTCTCGGTCCCTCGATGAGAACGCCTCCCCGCCTTCCCGGTCCCTCGATGTGACCGCCTCCCCGCCTCCCCGCCTTCCCGGTCCCTCTCTCGGATTGTCCTGGGACGACTCCGTGGCCGCGCCGCGCAACGGTGCCCTCGCCCCCGAGGACGACCTGACCGCCGGCTTCGCGCCGGTCGGGATGCTGCCCAGCCGGCGGCTGAAGCCGTTCGTGTCCGTCATCCAGGGCTGCAATTATCGCTGCACCTATTGCATCGTGCCGCTGGTGCGCGGCCGCGAATACTCGCGGCCGGCGGACGATGTCGTGCGCGAAGTGCGCTGGCTGGTGGACAACGGCTTCCGCGAGGTGACGCTGCTCGGCCAGAACATCCTGTCCTGGGGCAACGACCTCGGCCCCGCCTGGGACTTCCCGCGCCTGCTCGAATTGGTGAGCGAGGTCGAAGGCCTCGACCGCATCCGCTACACCAGTTCGCACCCGCGGGAGGTGACCGACCGCCTGATCGAGGCGCACGCCACGCTGCCGAAGGTCTGCGAGCATGTGCACTTGCCGCTGCAGGCCGCCGACGACACGCTGCTCAAGCGCATGGCGCGCGGGCACACGGTGGCCTACTACGAGGAGACGATTGCGAAACTGCGCGCGCGCGTGCCGGGCATCGCCGTCACTTCCGACTTGATTGTCGGCTTTCCGGGCGAGACCGAGGCGCATGTCGAGAATTACCTGGCGGGTTACCGGCGGCTCCGCTTCGATCAGGCGTATATGTTCGCCTACTCGCCGCGGCCCGGCACCGTCGGCGCCACGCTGCCCGACCAGATCGAGCGGCCGCGGCAGATCGAGCGGCTCGAGCGCGTCATCGCCCAGCAGAACGCCATCAGCGGCGAAGTCAACCGTGCCCTCGAAGGCGCCACCGCCGAGGTGCTGGTCGAAGGCCCGAGCGAGAAAGATCCGGGCAAGCTCACCGGCCGCACCCGCACCAACAAGCCCGTCGTCTTTCCCGTCCCGCCCGGGATGGAAGACGAAGCGCTGGTCAATGAACTCGTCGCTGTCCGCCTGACGAAGGGGCATTTGTGGGGATTGGAAGGCGAACTGCTGACGGCCGTGTCAAGTGTTACGTGTCAAGTGTGACGGGAGTGCATGCAGTGCGAGTATTAAGGTTTGGGTGGTTGTGAGGTTGCCTCGCAGGTCGCAGTAATGACTCCGTTCCCTCTCCCAGTCCCTGTCCGAAGGCGGGATCCCGCCCCGCCAGCGGCGGGGTCAGGGATTCGGGAGAGGGGGGACCCGAGCGCCGCGAGGGTGGGTGAGGACGGTCTTGCGGCCCCGCGCGAACGGCAATTCGTGGCAGGCAAGATGCCTGCCCCCCTGCTTTGAATTCCCTACGACCCTACGACCCCACGACCCGTCCTTGCTGTTTCTCACCTGACACCTTTCACCTGACACCCCCCGTCACACCTCACACGATTCCCGTTTCCCGTCCCCCCTGCTTGCTTTCCTCTCAAGCAAGCGCCCGCTCGTGGTATATTGAGGCAGCGGGAGCAGTCGCGGGCCCCGGTGCGCACCGTGAGGGGGGCGCTTCGGGAACCTAGCCAGGGAGGATGCGCCCATGACCCGGCGCCTTGCAGCCTTCATCACAGTCGGCGTACTGGGGGTGGCGGCGGTCGCTTCAACTGCGCGTGCGCAGTCGCTCCAATTGCTCTGGCCCGACCGCTTCGAGACCCGCCTGCGGGCGCTCGAGGGCTCCTGGAAGGGCACCGGCGCCGTCGAGGGGATGGGCCCGGTCACGGCCACCCTGACCATCAGCCACGACGAAGGCGCCGCTTTCTATCGCTGCGAGCAGGTGGTGCGCTCCGACAAGGAGACGGTCACCGATTTCGGCTTCTTCTACCTGCGGATGAACCCGCGCACCTATCAGCCCGACCTGCGCGTCCTGTGGATGAACGGCAAGGGCTACATCCTGCAAGGGCGCGGCGAAGTGGAAACGGACGCGCTGGTCTTCACGCTCGACACCTCGGAGAACCTGCCGCCCGGCGTGCGCGGCCGCACCCGTCTGGAAACGCCCGACAAGGACCGCCTGCTGCTCACCCTCGAGTTCGGCGTGCCGGTGAGCAAATTGCAGGAGGTCGTCAACCTGGCCTACGACCGCGTGCCGTCACTGGTGAAAGCGGGGAACTGACACCACGGGTCGTTGGTCGTGGGAAAGTGGGGTCGTAGGGTCGTAGGGTCGTAGAATCGTTGGAAGTTTGAACTCCTACTTTCCCACGTCCAACGACCGACGACCGACGACCGTTTTTCCAAATCAGTCGCGCTTCACAAACCCTTCCAGCGCCACTTCCCTCACCCCGGCTTCGCCACCCCTCTCCCGAAAGCGGAGAGGGACAACCATCTGCGTTTTGCGGTGATCGTTGTCCCCTCTCCATAGTGATGGAGAGGGGTACGCGCAGCGGGGGTGAGGAGTTCTTCCGTCTACCCTCTTCCCGCTCGCTTATCGCTTCACAAACCCCTCCAGCGCCGCCCCTCACCCGCCCTCCGCTGGCGCTGCGGGCACCCTCTCCCCGAAGTGGAGAGGGACGACCATCTTCCCTTAGGGTGATCGTTGTCCCCTCTCCATAGTGATGGAGAGGGGTACGCGCAGCGGGGGTGAGGAGTTCTTCCGTCTACCCTCTTCCCGCTCGCCTATCTCTTCACAAACCCTTCCAGCGCCACCGTATAGGTCTGCGCGGTGGCGTCGTAGGCGACACGGTATGTCGTTGGATACCAGCCGGGCGCGGGAAAGGCGCCGAGGGGCAGGATGGGGTCGTTGACCGCCGGCTTGGTGAGCAGGAACTCCCGCGTGACCATCGGCTCGAAGAAGGTGACATGGCCGTCGTACGAGCCATAGACCCAGGTGTAGGTGAAGGGCTTGCCGTTGAACTCGGGCGCCTTGCTGTCCACCCAGTGGTTGCCCATCAGCGGCTCGATGGTGTCCGGCGTCTTGGTAATGAAAGAGGCAGGCAGCACGCCGGCCGACGGCCCCTTCAAGCATTTCTTCAGGTCGTCGCCCTTGGCGGTGATGGCGGCGCGCACCGCCGGGTCGCACATGTAGAAATGGAAGTCAAAGTGCGGGACGGTGTAAATGCCGGGCGGGATGTGCCCGTGCGGGTTCCAGTTGAGCACCGCGTGGGTGAACGGGGTAACAGAGGCCTCCGCCGGCAGCGCGATGATGTGCTCGGTGAACATCAGCCCGGGTAGCGGTTCCTTCGGCAGGTTGGTCAGCGCCGTCTCGGTGAAGGAAAACCCGATGGCGGTCGGGGCGCCGGCTTCGTCGAGCGTCACCCAGGACCAGGCGGTGCCGTCGCCGAGCGGGACGGTGGCGCCCTTGAAAATGCCGGCCTTGGTGACTGGCGCCACCGGCGCGTTCGTGGTGGTGCCGGGCGCATTCGTCGCCGGCGCGCAGCCGGCTGCGCCGAGCGCGATGGCCGTCGGCAGCAGCAGCAGAAATCCCGCGCGTCGCATAGCAGTCTCCTCGTGTGAGTGTGCTGTAAATAGGTTCGCTGCGGGCTGCGGAATCCCTGCTCGTCCTCTCCCCGCGCCTCGCAACCGCTCGGCGCGCCCCTCTCCCGAACAGAGAGAGGGGCGATAATGAGGCGTAGGAATTCACCCTCTCTCAAACGGGAGAGGATGGTCAGGGGGGACAGGACGACCTGCCTCGCCACCTCCCCACCTCCCCGCCTCCCTGCCTCCCTGCCTCTCTGCCGGTAACTTAGAAATGAACTGCCGGTCGTCGGTCGTGGGGTGGTGGGTCGTAGGGTCGTAGGCGCATCTGAAGTCCTACGACCTACCTTCCCACGACCCGCCCTGCCGTGACACCTTTCCCGTGACACCTGACACGGCCGTTCCGGTTGTTCGCAGTCCGCTGTGGAGCGCCGGGGGATGGCGGCGCGGCGGGCGCTGGTACAGTCAAGCAGGCGGGCGCTTGCAAACAAGGATTCGCATGATAGAATCGGCCTGGGTATGAATCCGCCTGCCAGCGCGCTGTCCGCCGACGCCGCGGCCGCCGCGCGGGTGTCCTCTGCTGCCCCGCTCGCGCCTTCCGAGCCGCCCGCCGCCTCCCCCGCGCAGGATGCGTCCCCGCTGACGACGGACGGAGCGCTGACGCCGATGTGGCGGCAGTATCGCCGCCTGAAGGCGGCGCACCCCGATGCGCTGCTGCTGTTCCGGCTCGGCGACTTCTACGAACTCTTCGGCGGCGACGCCGAGATCGCGGCACGCGAACTCGAACTGGTGCTCACCGGCCGCGAGATGGGCAAGGGGCACCGGGTGCCGATGTGCGGGGTTCCCCATCACGCCGCCGAGCGCTACCTGGCGCGGCTGCTCGGCAAGGGCTACCGAGTGGCGGTCTGCGACCAGATGGCCGACCCGGCGGCGACCAAAGGACTGGTGCCGCGGCAGGTGACGCGGGTGTATTCGCCCGGCACGGTCGTCGAGGACTTCCTGCTCGATGCCCAGTCGAACAACTTTCTCGCCGCGGTGGCGGCCGGGGCCGACGGCCTCGGCCTGGCGGTGGTGGACAGTTCGACGGGCGAATTCCGCGTCACGGAAGTCAGCGGCGACGGCTGGCGCGAGCGCGCCGCCGAGGAACTGGCGCGCTGGCGGCCCGCCGAGGTGATCACCACCGATGCCGGCTGGTCGGACTGGGCGCGGGAGGCGAGCGAGGCGCCGGCGCGCGCCTGGGCGGTGGATGCCTTCGAGCCGGCGGACGAAGTCCTCTGCAAGCATTTCGGCGTCGCCACCGTGGCGGGGTTCGGCCTCACCGTCCGGCCGCTTGCGCTGGAGGCGGCGCGGCTGGCGCTGGACTACCTGCGCGCGCACCAGCAGTCCGCCCTCGAGCATGTCCGGTCGATTTCCGTCTTCGAGACCAGCGAATTCGTCACGCTCGACCCGGTGACGCGGCGCAACCTGGAACTGACCGCGACCCTGCGCGACCACAGCCGCGTCGGCAGCGTCCTCGCCGTCATCGACCGGACGCGCACCGCAATGGGGGCGCGGCGGATGCGGCAGTGGCTGCTGGCGCCGCTGCGCGACCGCGCCGCCATCGAGTCCCGGCTCGACGCGGTGGAGGCGTTCCATCGCCATGCGATGCTGCGCGAAGCGGTGCGCGCCGCGCTCGACGACATCTACGACATCGAGCGGCTGGTGGCGCGTTGCGCCGCCGCCGCGGCGCTGCCGCGCGACCTGATGGCGCTGCGGCGCTCGCTGGAAGCGCTGCCCGGCCTGCGCGCCGTGCTGGCCGCAGCGCCGGATGCCGTTCAGCAGCGCGGCGACGGCCTTGATGACTGCGCCGACCTGCGCGACCTGCTGGCGCGGGCGCTGGTGGACGACCCGCCGCCGACGCTGCGCGACGGCGGCGTCATCCGCGACGGGTGCGACGCCGAACTGGACCGCCTTCGTTCGGCCGGGCGCGACGGGCGCGGCTGGATCGCGGCGCTGGAAGTCGAGCAGCGCGAGCGCACCGGCGTGCGCTCGCTGAAGGTCGGCTTCAATCAGGTCTTCGGCTATTACTTGGAGGTGACGAAACCGAATCTCGACCGCGTCCCTGCGGACTACGAGCGCAAGCAGACCCTGGCCAACGCCGAACGCTACACCACGCCCGAATTGCGCGCCGTCGAAGAGCAGGTGCGCGGCGCCGACGAACGGGCGCTGGCGCTGGAGTTCCGCCTCTTCGCGGACTTGCGCGGCGCGGTCTGCCGCGAGGCGGCGCGCTTGCAGCGCGTCGCGCAGACGCTGGCGGAACTCGACGCCCTCGCCGGCCTCGCCGAAGCGGCGGCGCGCCACGATTATGTGCGCCCGCGCTTGTGCGATGCGCCGCGCATCGCAGTGCGCGCCGGGCGGCACCCGGTGGTGGAGCGGCGCGCGGAGTCGTTCGTGCCGAACGACACGCTGCTCGACGGCGACGCCCAGCAGGTCATCATCCTCACCGGCCCCAACATGGCGGGCAAGAGCACTTACCTGCGGCAAACGGCGCTGATCGTGCTGCTGGCGCAGCTGGGGAGTTTCGTCCCCGCCGATGACGCCGAGATCGGCCTCGTCGACCGGGTCTTCACCCGCGTCGGGGCGAGCGACGACCTGGCCGCCGGGCAGTCCACCTTCCTGGTGGAGATGACCGAGACGGCCAACATCCTGCACAACGCCACCGAGCGCAGCCTGGTGCTGCTCGACGAAGTTGGGCGCGGCACCTCGACCTACGACGGGATGTCGCTGGCCTGGGCGGTGGCGGAGGCGCTGCACGATACGGTCGGCTGCCTGACGCTGTTCGCCACCCATTACCATCAACTGAACGCGCTCGCCGAGGCGCTGCCGCGGGTGCGCAACTTCCGCGCCGCGGTGCGCGAAGAGGGCAACCAGGTGGTGTTCCTGCACCGCATCGTCGCCGGCGGCACCGACCGCAGTTACGGCCTGCAGGTGGCGCGCCTGGCGGGCATCCCGCCCGCGGTCATCGAGCGCGCCAAGCAGGTGCTGGCGGCGCTCGAGCGCGACGGCGCCGCGCCGGGCGCACCACTCTCCGCGCAACTGTCGCTCCTCGACCCGCGTTCGCCTAACGCCTCCGCCGCGTCAGAGGCGGCGGCGCCTGCGGCGCCGCACCCCGTGGTGCGGGAACTGGCGGCGCTCGACCCGGACCGGATGACGCCGCTGGAGGCGCTCACTGCGTTGGCGCGACTGCGCGAACAAGTGAGAGAATGACGGGAACCGTGTTACGGAAAACATGTCACGGGGTCATTGGTGTTCCCGTCACACCTCACACTTAACACGATTCCCGTCTGTTCGTCGTTCCGGTTACACTGTCCGCCATGGCTGCGGCCCTGAAAGGCGTCCTGCCCGCACTGCGGCGCGTCTTCCCTTGGCGCTTCGAAAACCCGGTGCTCGCCAAGGAACTGCGCACCCGCATCCGCGGCTCGCGCTCCTACTGGCTGCTGGCCGGCTATGTCGTGGCGCTCGGCATCGCCGTCTCCATCGCTTACCTCGCCTGGTATGCGACCGACCGCTTCAGCGGCACGCCGCGCACCGGCTCACAACTGGGCCGCAACATCTTCCTCGGCGTCTTTTACCTGCAGGCGTTCCTCATCACCGTCATCCCGCCGGCGCTCACCGCCGGCGCCATCACCCTCGAGCGTGAACAGAAGACGCTGGAACTGCTCGCCGTCTCCACTCTCAAAGGCCGCGAAGTGATTATGGGCAAGCTGCTGCCCGGCTACTTGATGATGCTGCTGCTGTTGTTCGTGAGCGCGCCGGTGGGCAGTCTCTCCTTCCTGTTCGGCGGCGTGTCGCCGATGGACCTGGTGACCGCCTATGTGGCGCTGGCGCTGTACGGCTTCACGCTCTCCACGCTCGGCATTTTCTGGTCGGCGGTCAACCGCGGCACCGCCGGCTCGGTGGTCGTGACCTTCGCCGTCGTCTTCGTCTACCTGATGCTGGCGGGTGTCACTGCCCGCGGCGTCATGAGCGGGTTCGGCTCCGCGGCGGGTGGGAGCGGCGCCGTGCCGTTCATTACGACGCTGACGCCGTTCCTGATTCTCTCGGTGGCCGACAACACCGTCCCCGTGTTCGGCTTCAATCTGCCGGCCCTGGTGGTACCGCTCGTCCTCTATGCGCTGACCGGCGCGCTGTTCATCGCCGTCGCCTCCACCAAGATCGAGTTCCTGCGCGAAGACCGGGCACCCTGGGTGCGGACGCTGACGCTGGCGCTGACGCTCACCGTCCTCTTCATCGCCCTGGGCAACGGCTGGGCGTTCCACGCCCTGACCAGCACTCCGACGCTCGCCAGCGCCCGCGGCGCCGCCCTCCTGGCGCTCTCCGCGCTCGGCGGAGTCATCCTCTGCGCGACGCCGGCGCTGGCGACCGGCGCGCCGCGCCAGTTCCGCCGCCGGTTCCGTCTCTACGACCCGCGCGCCTGGTTCAGCAGCCACCCCAGCGCCGGCCTGGTGTTCCTGCTGCTGTGGACGGCGCTCGGCGGCGCGGTCGTCGCCGGCGCGCTGGCCATTCCCGGGTTCTCGCCGTTCCGGCCGGAAATGGCCGAGACGCTGAAAGTCTTGCTGGTCCTGACCGGCAGCATCGTCTTCGGCCTCGGCGCGCTCGGGCGGCTGGTATCGCTGCGCGGCCGGGCGCGCTCGCTCGGCATCCTGACTGTCATCCTGGCTGCTTTCTTCTTGCTGGTGGTGCCGGCCGCGGTGTGGATTGGGGCGGGGCCGTGGCGGGAGCCGTTCCAGACCTTGAGCCCCGGCCGCTACCTGTCGCCGATGGCGGCGCTGACGGAACATTACGGTGTGATTGCGGGGGCGCCGGCGGCCCAGCCGCAGGCCTGGCTCATCACCAGCGGGGTATATATACTAATAGGCACGGTCGCCCTCGGCTTGGGCGCCGTGCGGAGGCGCAATGTCGGTTGAGCAGACGCGAGCGGTAGGCGCCGCAGTCACCCGGTTCCGGCGGCGGATGCGGACGCTGCTCTGCGCGCGTTGGGCGCTGTGGGGCGCGGCCGCCGGCTCGGCGATCGCCATCGTCCTGCTCTCGGTGAACCACTTCCGTCCGGTCATCCCCTTCGGGTGTGTGCTGGCCTCGATGGGCACCACCACGCTGCTCGGGACCATCGTCGGACTGTTCTGGCCCCTCTCTGCGTTCGACACGGCCCGCGCGGTGGAAACCCGCTCCGGCCTCAAGGAGCGCGTCTCCAGCGCGCTGCGCTTGCCGTCGCGGCTCGACCCGGCCGTCGGCGACGCCATCCGCGGCGATGCCCAGCGCCACTTGTTCGCCTTGCAGGCGCGGCGGCTCTTCCCCTGGCGGCCGCGCGGCGAGGGCTGGGCGTTCGGGCTGCTCATCTTCGCCGCCGGGCTGCTGGCGGTCTTGCCGCCGGGCACCTTCCTGACGCCGGAAGCGCGCGCCGACCGCGCCGATGTCCAGGCCCAGGGCGAGGAACTCACCCGCCTCGTGCAAGAATTGAACAAGAACCCGAAGCCCGCCGATTCGGATGTCTATCAGCAGGTGCTGAAAAACCTCGAACGCCTCTCCAAGGACATGCAGGCGGGCACGATTTCGAAGGAACAGGCGCTGCTCAAACTCAACGAACTCCGCAAGCAACTCGATGATGAGCGCCTGCCGCAGTCCGCGCCGACCCGCTCCGGCGCCGAGGCCGCTCAGGCCTACCTCGAGCAGCGGATGCAGGAGCGCGCCGCGCGCGATAACCTGGCGCCGCTCGACGCCGGTTCGCCCGAGTCGCGCGCCGAAATGGCGCAGCAACTGAAGGCGATGGCCGACCAGAAGCGGATGACCGGCCAAACCTCTGCCACGGATAACGCCGCCCTGGACATGGCGGGACAACAGTTGTCGGCGGACGACTTGCAATCGCTCGCCGAAGCCGTCGAGAAAGGCGAGAGCGCCCGGCTGTCCAAGGAGCAATGGGAAGCGCTCAAGCCCTACCTCGAACAACTGAAGCAGGAGCAATCCGCCAACGCGCAGACGCTGCCGGTCGACCCGAAGGTGATGCAAGACCTGATCGACCTGTACGCGAAACTGCTCTCCAACCAGGATTACCAGGAAGCCCTGCGCCTGTTCAATGAAATCGTCCAGAAACTGCAGCAGCAGATGCAGCAGGGCCAGCAGAACGGCCAGAAGCAGATGAGCGAGCAGGACCTCAAAGAACTCGCCGAGCGCATGAAACAACTGGCCGAGATGCTGAAGAACACCGACCTCAATGAATTGGCGAAGAAGATGCGCGAGTTCGCCGAGCACCTGAAGGATTGCAAGGAGTGCCAGGAAGCGTTGAGGAACGGCGGCAAGGGCGGCAGCGGGGGCACTTGAATGGGCTTCGGTGCGGGCGCCGGGGGCGTCCAGGGAGCGCTAAGCCAGATGGCGTTGCAAATGGCCCTCGCCGCCGGCGCGGGCCCGCCGGCGAATTGGAAGATGCCCGGCGCCATGGGCACCCAACAGTTGGGTGGCGGAGGCGGCGGAGTTGGCCCCGGCACCGGACACGAACCCTGGCACGGCGGCCAGACCGGCCCGGTGCAGACGCAAGCGAAGCCGTGGGAATTGAACGCCACGCCCTATGACACCCGCGTGCAGGGGCGCACCAGCCGCGCCGGCCCGATGTACCTGGCGCCCAACCCCGAGCGCGGCGCGCCGAGCGGCGCCGCCTCCGCGGCGCTGCCCTACACCAGCGTCCCCAGTCAATATCGCCGCGCTGCCGAAGAAGCGCTCGAACAGCAGCAGATCCCGGCCGCCTACCGCGACCGCGTCCGCGCCTACTTCGAATCCCTGCAGCGCCCCCAGCAGCAGCCCCTGCCGCCGAAGAAGTAGTGCAGCCGGGGGGCAGGCACTTTGCCTGCCAGAATTGCCATCTTCATCAGGGGGGCAGGCGCTTCTTGGCCTGCGAAGCCTTGGCGAAGCACGGCTGCCTGCCAGAGAATCCTGAAGTCGCGCCCCATTTATGGGGCGCTCTTTTGTTAGCCCGGCCCGCCCGCCCTGAGCGAAGCCGAAGGGTTCAGGGCCGGGTCTCGCGCCCGGTGATGAAGTCGCCGGGCAAGCAAAACAATGCCCGCTAAAGCGGGCTGGTGTGGCCAATCTTTGCGCGCCCCCTGAATGGGGCGCTCTTTTGTTAGCCCGGCCCGCCCGCCCTGAGCGAAGCCGAAGGGTTCAGGGCCGGGTCTCGCGCCCGGTGATGAAGTCGCCGGGCTAGCAAAACAACGCCCGCTAAAGCGGGCTGGTGTGGCCAATCTTTGCGCGCCCCATTTATGGGGCGCTTCTTGTTCGCCCGGCCCATTCAGGGATGAGTTAGGTCAGTCATCGCCCGGCACGAAGTGTCGGGGTTCCTTGAATCTGTTCTCCCCTCTCCACTTCGTGGGGAGGGGCTGGGGGAGGGGACATCGGCAGCCCCGCAGGGACTTCACTTGAGATGAGCCCGGCATTTCAATGCCGGGCAGCGGTCGTTCCTCTCCGCGCCACCACCCACGCCCCCGTCACCAGCAGCACCGCAATGCCAAAGTGCAGCATCGGCGTCAGCAGCCATCCGCCCTCCAGACCGGTGATATTGAAGCCCGCCGACGACGGCCCGAACGCCTCCGCCATCCCCGAAATCGGGCTCAACATCTCGAACAGCAGCAGCCCCGAATCGGAAAGCACGCCGGCCACCACCAACGGCACAATCAGCGTCAGCAGCCCGGCCGCGACGACCACGGTCCCGGCGACCAGCCGCTCGCGGAACAGCGCCGACGCCGCCAGCCCCAGCGCGGCGAGCGCCGCCATCCAGCCGAACAGGATGAGCAGGTGCTGCGGCATCACGCCGAAGACCTCTGGGGCGGTTGGAACCATCGTCACGCGCGCCAGCGTGACACCCGCCGCCATCACTACCATCCACAGCAGACAATAGGTCATCCCGCTCGCCGGGAACCGCGAGGCCAGCGCCTGGCGGGCATTGAACAACCCCGCCAGGCCGGCGCGGCGCATTGCGTCGCGGAGTGTGTTGCGGTCGGCCGTGGCAAAGACGGCCGCGAACATCGGCGCGAACAGCGCGCACACCACCAGCAGCGTCAGCAGCGCTTCGTCCTGGTTGTACACGCCCATGATGCTGTACACGCCCATAATCAGCGCCATATCAGCGCCCGCCAGCACCGTCGCCAGCAGCGTCAAGCCGAGCAGAGAGGCGCGCAGCGCGATCGGCGCCGGACGGCGCAGTTCGCGCACCCCCTCCGCCCCCGCCGCCAGCAGCACCGCCAGGCACAACGCCCCGCCCAGCCACGCGATCAGCGCCAGCGGTACCGGCAGCCCGAACAGCGACCCCAGTTCGCCGCCGCGCAGCGCCGCCCAATACGGATGGAGCGACCCGATGAGCGGCGGCCCCGCATCGGCGGGAAATCCAAAGAGGCGAGGCGGCTCCAGCATCAGGAGGAGCGCCAGCCCGCACACGGTGAACGCCGACACCACCGCCCAGCCCGACCGCCGCGCCGTCGCGGAGAAATACACCCCCGCGGCGGTGAACACGAACGCTTGCGCGACGAAACACACCACGGCGCCGGCAATCTCCCAGAACAAGTAGGCCGCATTGGGCGGCGGCGCCGTCAGCGCCGGGACCAGCAGCGGCAGCCCCGCCGGCAGCCCAACCAGCAACACCACCACCCCGGTGGCCAGAACCCGGCCGCGCACGAACTCGGCCGCGGTGAGCGGCGTCAGCGTCAGCATCTGCAGGGTCTGCCGCTCGCGGTCGCCGCTGATGCTGACCGCACCCAGGCCGATGGCCAGCAGCGCGATTGACCCGCCTTGCACGAGCAGCCCGTAGAACACCGCTTCGGCGCGCAGCAGCAGCGGCGGGTCGCGGAACGGCGTCCACGCCAGCAAGCCGGTAACGAGCAGCAGCCCGACCGCCACGCCCGCCAGCACGCCGGGATGCGCCCCATGCCGGAAGCGCCGCATCGTCAGCGTATAAGCCGGCCCGAACAGCCAGGCGTCCAGCCGCGCCGCGAAGGAGCGGGGGGAAGTCACGGGCGCAGGATAGCATTGACGGGGAGAGCAGAGGAAAAGAGGAAAAGAGGAAAAAAGGAAAAGAGAAAAGGCAGCAAGCGCGCATTCCCGATGATGGCATTACCCGGGGACAGGCACTTCTTGGCCTGCGAAGCCTTAGCGAAGCACGGCTGCCTGCCAGGGACTCTTGATTCCGCGCCCCATTCATGGGGCGCTCTCTTGTTAGCCCGGCCAATTCATGGCCGGGACACGCGCCCGGCGATGAAGTCGCCGGGCTAGTAAAAGAACGCCCGCTGAAGCGGGCTGGTGTAGCGACTCTTTGCGCGCCCCATTCATGGGGCGCTCTCTTGTTAGCCCGGCCAATTCATGGCCGGGACACGCGCCCGGCGATGAAGTCGCCGGGCTAGTAAAAGAACGCCCGCTGAAGCGGGCTGGTGTAGCGACTCTTTGCGCGCCCCATTCATGGGGCATCCACGGTAAGTCCGGCCATCTCATGGCCGGACGGAATCGCACGACAAAGGAAGAAGTCACTCACGACTGACACAGTGCCCGCTCCCTGCCGAGCTGTTCCGCCCAGTCCGCAGTCACGACGAACTACTTACTACGCACTACGGACTTCCCTGTGTCCCCTTACTGCACCGCGCCGCGCGTGACGCGCATGAAGATATCCTCGAGGTCGGTCTCTTCTTCGGCGAACGAGCGCACCGCGAAGCCCTTCGACATCAGGTGCTGCAGCAGGTTCACTTGCGTCTCGTCGTTGCCGTCGAGGTTGATAGTCACGGTGTTGCCGTTCACCAGCACATCCTTCACGCCGTCGTAGCCCTCGAGCGCCCGGGCCGCCTCGTCGGCGCGGTCGGCGAGCGTGATGCCCAGTTTCCGGGTCGGCGTCACCTTGCGCATAATCTCTTCGACCGGCCCCCAGACAATCAACTCGCCCTGCTCGATTATGCCGATCTTGTTACACATGTCGGCGAGTTCGGGCAGGATGTGCGACGAAATGAGGATCGTCTTGCCCAGCCGCCGCAGTTCCTTCAGCAGTTCCTTGATTTCGATGCGGGCGCGCGGGTCGAGGCCGGAGGCGGGCTCGTCGAGCAGCAAGAGTTTCGGGTCGTGTACCAGCGTCTTCGCCAGGCACAGCCGCTGCTTCATCCCGCGGCTCAACGCCTCGACATAGGTGTCGCGCTTCACCGTCAGGTCGGTCAGTTCCAGCACATCGTTGATCAGTTGCGGGCGCTGCGCCTTCGGGATGCGATAGGCGGCGGCGAAAAAATCGAGGTACTCCCACACCTTCACATCGTCATAGACGCCGAAGTAGTCGGGCATATAGCCGATGACCGCGCGCACGCCGTCGGGGTCGTCGCCGATGTCGTGGCCGTCGATCGTGGCGGTGCCGGAGGTGGGTTCGAGCAGCGTCGCCAGCATCTTGATCGTCGTCGTCTTGCCGGCGCCGTTGGGGCCGATGAAGCCGAACAGGTCGCCCGCCTCGAGCGTGAAGGACAAGTCCTTCACCGCGGTGACCCCCGGATACACTTTCGTCAGATTGAAGGTCTGCAGCACGCCCGGCCTCCCCTCACAACAGCCGCGGCATTATAGCAAGGTCTGTCGTGCCCGCCCTGCGACAGCCCCGCTGGGACTTGCCATGCACTCCGGCTGCTCGTAGTCCCTCTCCCTGACAGGGAGTGGGCCTGCCCTGCGAAGCCTTGGCGAAGGAGGGCGCCCCGAGCGCACGCGAGGGGCGGGAGAGGGATGCTCACCCCCGCTCCCGCACCCGCCGGTCCATCGCCCGCAGGCGCCGCAGCAGCGGCCGCAGGCACAACAGCCCAGCGAGGCCATAAATGAGCACATACTCCAGCATCGGACGCAGGGACTCCAAGTATCCGGTGGGCGGCGAAGAGTACGGGACCCACCCGCTCGAAACTGCCGGGGAGAGATATGTTTGCACGAGCACATACGGATTGACTGCGGCAAGGACTTCACTGATCGGGGATCGGGGGCTGTACGAATACGCACGAGAACCGTAGGGGAACAGGTTGAGCACCGCCGCAATCGCCCCGGTCAGCGCCAGCACTCCGATGAACACCACCCACACCTGCGCCATCGCCCGGAAAGTGCGGGTCGTCAGCATACTGCGCAGCAGCGTCAGCCCGGCCACCGCCCACGCCGTCACCGCCACGACCAACAACATCAGAATGACAATAATAAGATCGTTCAGCGTCAGCGGCGGATTGTTTCCGGGATTGACAACGCGCGGCAGGAACAGGGAGACACCGACAAACGGCGCCCAACTCAACAGCAGCAGTCCCACCCAGTACAAGCCGCCCAACAGCTTGCCCTCCACGAGTTCTCGTGAGGTCAGGGGCGTCAGCATGATGTCGTCCCAGGTGCGGCGCTCGCGCTCGCCGGCGATTTGCGGCGCGACGAGAATGGGCACGAACAGGAAGACCATCGTCAGCCCAACGAAGAAGGCGACACGCAGCGCGTTTTGAACCGAACTGGTCGCCACCATCCCGATCAGCATCAGGAGCATCATCAGGCCATAGGCTGATCCCGCTGCGACTCGCACCACCCGCGCCATCGGCCGCGGGTCGCGCCAATAGCGCATGCGCATCGCGTGCGCCAGCAGCGGGTTCTCTGCGAACGCTTTCATCGGCGTCAGGGCGCGGTGGTGTACAGCGCCTCGGCGGTCAGCGAGCCGCCCCCGCCGCCCGTCCCGCTCATCCGCACTTGCAGTGTCCGGCCCCCGCGGTCGAGGTAGTCGCGCGGGTTGAGCGTGAAGGTCTTGACCGCCCCGCGCGCCGTGCCGCCGGCCGGCGTCTCCCAGGTCCCCCGCGTGCGGTTGAGGACTCGCAGCGTGTGATACGACTGCAGGCCGTCGACCTGGAGCTTTAGTGTCTGCACCCGGTCGGTTGTCAGTTCCGCCACCGCGAACGACAGGTCGATTTCGCCGCGGCCGATCCGCACCGGCAGCGCATCGCCGCTGGGGACGCCGCGCCGCGAAAAGTCCGTCTCATAGCCGGCATCGCCCGACTGCGCCGTGATCCATCCGCGGGCGTGCCGTTCGACCGCCGCGCCCCCGGCCATCGCCGGCAAGTGCACGACCACCGCGATCAGCCCCTCGTTCGCATACGGCCGTTTGTTGAGCAGCACCTTCGACTCTTGCCGCGCCCAGCCGATCAGCACCGGCGTCTCCGTCCGCCGCGCCTGGTTCTCCAGCGCGTTGCGCGCCGTGTCGCGGATGACGCGCAGGCGCTCCGGCCACTGCGCCTCCGGCGGCGCCCCATTCGCCAGCGGCAGGCGCACCGTCTCCCCCGCTCGCAGTGCGCCCACGGTGAACGACCGCCCCCCTGCTAGTACCCGGCAGCTCTCCAGATTCAATCGTGTCTGATTGGCGATGGTGCCGCTCAAGTTCGCGCCCTGCGCCGCCAATGTCGCGCGGATCGCGCCCCCCAGGTCGGCGTTGCCCGCCACCTCAAACGCCCGCTGGCTCCACATATTCATCCGCGCCGACTCCACCCACTGCCGGCTCCCGCTCATGCCGATCACCAGCGACGGCGCCGGCGCGTTGGACTCCGAATAGATGATTTCCCCGAGCGCCGTCGGCTCGGTGTCGAGCGCCAGCGCATAGTTCGTCGCGCTCGGCGAGAACAACCCCAGGAAACTCGTCGCCGGCCCTTCCGCCTCGTCCGTCCCGCGCTCGACGACAGTCAGCACGCTCACCAGCGCTTCCCCCCCGCGCATCGTGAACCCGATGCCGTACGCCAGCAGCGTGAACGCCACCACGATCGCCGGCGTCGTCACCCAGGCCAGTTCCTGCCGGTCCATCCGCCGCAATACCATGTAATTGATCGGCACCAGCACCAGCGTGTACGCAATCAGGAAAAACAGCAGTACCCAGAAACTCGGCGGCTCCAATTCCGGGATGTCGGAGAGGGCAGTCGGAAGCGACGGCGCCATCGTCGGCTGGAATCGCCGCGGCCTCATGAACCCCATGGACTGATCCGGCAACTGCCCCGCCAGCGTCGTCAGCGGCGTGTTCGTCACCGCCAGGCCGCCGATCCACTTCCACAGCGCATCCAGTCCCGGCCAGCCCTCCACCGGGCGGCGCAAGGGGTCGAACGCCGCCAGCACCACCTGCCCGGCGCCGTATGGCCGCCACAGCGCCAGCGCCGACCCGCCCTGCTCGGCGAGGACGCGCGCGCCGGGCCGCGGCGACAGCGCGCTGATGACCGTCTCGACCGCCGGCGGACTGGCGCCGAGCCAGCGCGCCAATCCGGAGAGCGACGGCACCGTCAGCAGCGGCCCCACCGACCCCGGCAGCACATCGGCCAGCCACGGCACCTGCAAATTCGCACCCTCGGGGCCGGCGAAGACGGCCAGCGTCCCGCCGCCCGCCACCCACCGGCGCAGTGCATCGGCCTGCTGGTCGGTGACGCGGTCGAGCGCCGGGCTGGTCAGCGCCACGACATCAGCGCTCTGATAGCCGGCGTGGAGGTCGGGCAGGTCGTCGGGCAACACCCAGGTCACCTGCGCCAGACTGCCCTCGCCGGAGCCCGACGGATCCGTGTCGGCGCTCGTACGCGGCGGGAAGCTCTCTTGGTTGATGCTGGCGAAACTGCCCGCCGGCGCGCCCACGACGAGAAACAGCAGTCCGTTCCGGCTCTGCAAACGCAGCGACCCGTCGTTCCAGACCGTTGCTCGCGGCGTCGTCAGGCGCACCCGCACCACCGCATCCGTCTCGCCCGGCCGGTAGTACATCCGGAACTGCTTCCGCCCGCCTTTCGGCAAGTCCACCGCGTAGCGGTACTCGGTGCGCGAAGTGCTTTGCGGCGGCGGCGGGATGACCAGCGTGCCGGTCGTCGCCTCGCCGGGATTGAACACCGTCACGGTTACCGGCAGCCACTGATTCGCCTTCCCCAATCCGGCGAACCCGGCGCTGACCGAAATCTGCAGGTCCTGCGACGGCGCGGGCACCGCCGCCAGCAGCGCGAGCGCGGCGACGGTCAGCAGCACTCGCACGCGCGTCACGCCGTCCCCCGCACCCCGCGCCTAGTGGTTCGGCGGCGCGTCGTCCGCCGCCAGGCGGCCCGGCGCGTCGGCGTCGGCGTTCGGATGCAGCACCGCGTCCGTGGCGAAGACGCTCACTTGGCTGCGGAGCGCCAGCGCGATGGCATCGCTCGGCCGGGCGTCCAGATGGAAGGGCTCGCCGTTCGCATCGAATTCGAGGCGCGCGAAATAGGTGCCGCGCCAGAAGTCATCAATGACCACCTTCTGCAGGCGGGCGCCGAAGTGGTCGAGCAGAATGGAGAGCAGGTCGTGCGTCATCGGCCGCGCCCGGTTGCCGCGTTGAAAGCGCGGGTCGCGGGACAGGCGAATGGCCAGCCCCTCACACGGCCCGATGGCGATGGTCAGCCGTTCGCCGTCGGCGGCGCGAAAGACCAGCGTTTCCATGTTGCCTTGGTCTTCGGCGACGCGTTCGAGGTCCAGCCGGATTTCGACGGGGTCTGCGGGCGCCATCGGTGACGCCATTCTACACGACCCCTGCCGCGCCGCTTACGACGGCGCCGTCCCCGGCACCAGCGTCGGGTGCCACCACGGCGATTGCGCGATGGTCAGCAGGTCGTCCGGGGTCACGCCCACCGCCGGCAGCAGCCCCAGGTCCACCCCCCGCCAGTCCGCCACGAACGCCTTGTCGGGCACGCCGGGATTCTTCTCATCCGCGCTCACCACATACACCTTCAACCGGATTGCCGACAGACTTTCGACGGCGCGGCGCGTCCCCTCGACCAGCGTCGGCAGCATCGCCCGGATCCGGTCGCGCGTCTGGCCGGCGGTTTCCCCGACACGCACTTGCGCCGTAATCTCCACCGAATGGTCGCGCGGGTCGATGAACGCCGTCTCCACCCATGCCGTGCTCGGCAGCGCCCCGCTCAAATGTTCGCGCAACCGGCCCTCTTCCGACAGTGGAGTCGGCTTCGGTTCCGGGGTCGGCGTCTGCTCGACCCAGTCGCGCACCGACCCTTCCGGGGGCGGCTGCGGCGGCGCCACCGTCGCCCGGTCCGGGCGCGGCGGCGTCTGCGTGTTGCCGGAGACAAGACTGCTCGGCCGCGGCTGCGCCGCCGCTCGCTCCACGCGCGCATTGATGCTCAACCGCCACAGGTATACGCCCCCCACAGCCACGACCAAGACCAGGATCGCCGCCAGCCCCCCGATCGCCATCGCGCGGCTGATGCCGAAGCGCTCCTGCACTGCATCCCATCCGGCCCGCACCGCCTCCGGCGGCGCTTCGGGCGCTTCATACACTTGGTCGAGCAATTCCTCCAGTTTGACGCGGTCGCTCTGGCCGCGCGGATTGAGTTCGAGCGCGAGTTTGTACCACTCGATCGCGTCGCGCGGCTGGCCCTGCTCCCGGTAGATGTCGCCCATCAGCGAATGGGCAGAGGCGTTGTTCGGAAACCTGCGCAACACCTCGATGCAGCGCGTTGAGGCCTCGTCAAAGTCCCCGCGCATCCGAGCCAGGTTGGCGGCAGCCAGCAGCGGAAAGACTTCGGCATCGGCCTCGCCGATGTCGCTGTCCGTGCTCAACGGCGCCCCGCACTCGTCGCAGAAGGGCAGTCGGTCGTCCACTTGCGCGCCGCACTGGCCGCAAAACATCGCAAAACCCTCCCCAACGGGCTGGAGTCTAAGTGTATCCTACCCGCTTCCGACCCCGGAGGGCATCCCGGCCAGGTCGCAAAGGCGCGCACAACGGGTAGAAAAAGGGGCGTATCCGTGGAATACACAAGTAAGAACGCGCACCCTCGCCGGTGCGACGGCTGGCCGGAGCGACGATGGAACACCGCATACTGACGGTTCGAGAAACGGCGGCTTACCTGCGAATGAACCGGATGACCATTTACCGGCTCGCGCAGGCGGGCAAGATTCCCGCCTTCAAGGTCGGCGGCAGTTGGCGCTTCGACCGGGAAGTCCTCAACCGCTGGATCGAAGAGCAGCAGCGCACCTCGGGCGACAACGGCCCCTCCAATGGCGATGGTTCGCTCACCCGCCCCTCCCCCTCGCGCCGCCGGTAGTCTCGGCGATCCTGCTTGCCCTGAGCTAGGTCGAAGGGAGCAGCGTCGAGGGACGCCGCTGACGATTCTTCACCCCGCTTGACCGCCCCGCCCGCGCGCGGATACTAGGACCCAGTCGCATGTCCAACGACCCCGCCGTCATCGTCGGCATCGCCGCCCGCGAAATCCTCGATTCGCGCGGCAACCCCACCCTCGAAGTCGATGTCTTCGTCGACGATGGGGCCTTCGGGCGCGCTGGCGTCCCCTCCGGCGCTTCGACCGGCTCCCTCGAAGCCCTCGAACTCCGTGACGAGAACGAAGCCCGCTTCCGCGGCAAGGGCGTCCAACGCGCGGTGGATGCCGTCGGCGAGACCATCGCCCCCGAAATCCTCGGCCTCGATGTCACGCTGCAGTCCGCCATCGACCAGGTGATGCTCGACCTCGACGGCACGCCGAACAAATCCAAGCTCGGCGTCAACGCCATTCTCGGCGTCTCGCTCGCCTGCGCCCGGGCCGCCGCGCAGTCGCTCCGCCTCCCCCTGTATCGCTACCTCGGTGGCCCCGCCGCGCGCCTGCTGCCCGTCCCGATGCTCAATGTCATCAACGGCGGCCGCCACGCCGACAACGCCATCGACATCCAGGAGTTTATGCTCATCCCCCTCGGCGCCGGCAGTTTCAGCGAGGCGCTGCGGATGGGCGTCGAGACCTATCACGCCCTCAAGGACGCCCTGCTCGCCCGCGGCTTGAGCACCGGCGTCGGCGACGAGGGCGGCTTCGCCCCCGACCTCCCCGGCGCCGAAGCGGCGCTCGGCCTGCTCCTCGAGTCCATCCAGAAGGCGGGCTACGAGCCGGGCCGCGACATCGCCCTCGGCCTCGATGTCGCCGCCACCGAACTCTACCGCGACGGCGTCTACCGCTTCGCCGGCGAGGGTGTTGACCGCACCGCCGAGGCGCTGGTGCCCTATTACGAGAAACTGATCGAACAGTTTCCCATCATCTCCATCGAGGACGGCCTCGCCGAAGACGACTGGGAGGGCTGGCGGCTGCTCACTGACGCCCTCGGCCGCCGCGTGCAACTCGTCGGCGACGACCTGTTCGTCACCAACCTCGACCGCCTCGAGCGCGGCATCGAAGCGGGCGTCGCCAACAGCATCCTCATCAAGCCCAATCAGATTGGCACCCTCACCGAAACCATCGCCGCCGTCGAGCGCGCCAAGCAGGCCGGCTACACCACCGTGATGTCCCACCGCTCCGGCGAAACCGACGACACCACCATCAGCGACCTTGCCGTCGGCCTCAACCTCGGCCAGATCAAAGCCGGCGCCCCCTGCCGCGGCGAGCGCGTCGTCAAGTACAACCAATTGCTCCGCATCGAAGAAGAACTCGGCGGCTCCGGCCGCTTCGACGGCCCCCGCAGTTTCTATAACTTGCACCGCCCCCCCGCCCGTCACCCTTTCGAGAGCGAGTAGGCCCCCGCAGGAAGCCCCGCACCGCGTACCGAATCCACACCGCACCCCGGCTTGGGAGGTTGCGATGTCGTTTGCACGCGCCCGCACCGTCCTGTTATGTGTCATCTGCCTCGCCACAATCATGTCATCACACGCGGCAACCGCGTCCACCCGCAACCCGGCCGGCGCGTCGCGGCTCATCGTCCCGCTCGATTGCGTGCCGACCTTCCCTGATGTCCCCTGCACCCACTTCGCCTTTCGTTTCATCGAGGCCGCCGCCGATGCCGGGTTCATTTCCGGCTTCCCCGACGGCACCTTCCGCCCCGACCGGCTGGTGCTCCGCGAAGAGACCGCGGTGCTCGTCGCCCGCGCCGCCGACCGCGTCCTCGGCGACTTCGCCTCGTACACGCCGCCGCCGTGCAAATTCGAGGGCTTCATTGATGTCCACTGCACCGACGCCTTCTACAAGTTCATCATGTACTGCGTCAACCACAACCTGATGAAAGAGACCTATGCCGAGTACTTCGACGGTGAAGAACCCATCAGCCGCGGCGCCGTCGCGGTCGTCCTCTCGCGCCTCGTGGACTTGAGCGACCACGACCTCGCCGCCTTCGTCCCGCCCCCCTGCGGCAGCGAGACCTTCCCCGATGTCCCCTGCGACTTCGGGCTGTACCGTTTTGTCGAGTACGCCAAGTCCAAGGGCTTGGTGAGCGGCTTCGCCGACGGCAAGTTCCGCCCCCGCATCAGCGTCACCCGCGCCCAACTCGCTGTCTTCATCACCCGCGCCGCCGGCCTCCCGCTCTAACCCTCTCCCCCCTCCCCTCTCCCATGTACATGGGAGAGGGGTGCCTTGCCCCGAGCGCGGTCGAGGGGCGAAGCCGGGGTGAGGGACACCCGCGCCGCCCACCTGCCGTTCTGAACAACTTGCCGCCCGCCGCGCCTGCGTATAATCGATTCGATGGGTTCACCAATGACTGAACGGCCGCGGCCACGCGTTCGTCGCACAACGCGACGACCTCTCGTCGCGAATTGGGCGGTGGTCGCCACCACGACGGCGCTCCCCCTGCTCACCCTCGGAAGCGCTCCATCCACCACCGATCTCGACCGGCCCTCTGCCGCGCCCCCGCTGCTCGCTGCAGTGTCCGCGGCCAAGTACTTCCACGATCCCGTCGTGCCCAAGCTAGTCTTCGCCGATGTGCTCGGCGACGACCAGCCAGAACTCCTCGCGCTGACCCCCGCCAGTGTGCTCATCGTGTTCGAATTCGCCGCCACGGGTCTGCGCGAAGCCGGACGAACACCTGGTGGCAACGCCCTGTGGAATCTCGGGCGACCGGCAGCGGGCGCCAAGGAACTGCTCCTGCTCGAGCGCGGAGCGCAGGGGACCACAGTGGAATGGCGTGACGGCGCACTTGCCGAACGAGGATCGGTGACTGTCGACTTCCCGTTGACCACCGTGCAATTCGATGGGACGGGCCTGCGCCACATCGCGATTTGGAGGGGGCCGGCATCACCGCCACCGCGAATCGAAGTCTTCCACTCCGCCGACGGGACGAACTGGCGGTTGGAAACGACCATCCCCTGGAATGACAGCGATCTGCGCGAGGTGGGCTTTCCCTTCCGCTTGCTCGGATGGAACGACCCGGCTGGCGAATCCCAGCGGCTCCTTGTGTGCACCACGGGTGGCCGCAGCGTGCCCAATGGCCGGGCTGGGATTCTGGTCACGGTGAGAGATGCTTCGCTGCAGTCTCTGTGGGAATCCGCGTTGCCCATTGAGAATCCCGTGGCCGGGGAAGTTGATGGCGCCGCCGGCACGGAGATCCTCGGTTTCCCCCTCGGCGGAGAGTTGAACGAAGCGGACTTGTCCCAGGGGGGCGCCAATTCCGGCCTGGCCTTCCTGCCCGCCACCCGCGTGCTCGCCGTCGGCCGCGTGACTAGCGACGGGCTGCAGATTTTCTATCATCGCGTGGCGCTTCCGACTACGACTCGCCTGTTCGCCGCCAGCAACGATGGCCGTTGGGCGGCGTGGGGCAGCGATGGCGTCATCCGGGTGTACGGTGCGCTCGGCCAGGGCCGCGCCGCCGTCGCCATCGAGGACACCAAGGTCTCGTCGGTCGAAGGGCTAGCCGTCACCGAAGTGACGCTGCGGAATGTCGGGAACGAGCCGACCGCCCTGGTCGAAATCGTGCTGCGCAGCCCCGAAGGCGCCGAACTGGCGCGGCACGACCACATCACGCTTTACCGACGCGACGCGAACGCCCCGGTCACTATTCGTCTCGAGTCCGTTCCGTATAGCGAGGCAATCATCGAAGTAGACGCGGATCATGTCCTCGGTCTGGCCTCCGGCGGTCGCCCCACAGCCGTCATCTCCGGCCCCGCCTTGAGCGCCGACGAAAGACAATTCCCACAGCAGCGTCTCCGCCGGTGGACCAGCAACCGCACCGTGTGGAGTCCCACTTCGGACGCCCTGCTGGTGCAATTCTCGGGGCCGGGGTCAGGCGAGTCCCACGCCAGCGTCTGGCGCTTCGGCTGGAAAGAGCCGCGCGAGATCGGCCCGGAGTGGGCGCCTTTCGTCTTCGAGGCCGCCTGGAGCCCGAACGGACGCTGGATTGCGGCGAGAATCTCCGATCTCTCCGGATCGGTTGGCCTGGTCCTGCTGGACGCGACCGGCGCCGTCGTAAGGGAACTCGCCGTGCACAAACCGCCTCCCGCGGGTAGCGAAATGGAGCCATCGGACTTCTCGTTGAGTTGGTCTCAACCCACCTGGTCGCCCGCCTCCGACCGCATTGCATACATCGAGACGAGTGATCAGTATGACGACCCGACGACACCACCCCAATACACTTTGGTCATTATGGCTCTCGCCGGGCAATCCACACTCCGGCTTCCCTTGACCGGCGGATGTTATGGCATCTCGTGGGCGCCGGATGGATCGCGCCTGGCGCTCGTCCTCACCGATCCGGCCGGTGAAAACAAGGAAACACTGTACTGGATCGACCCGGCCACCGGCGCTCTGGCGGACGGCCGCGCCGTCTCCTCGTCTGACATCCGCTGGCTGGATGCCGAGCGCCTGCTGGTCTGGACGCCGGGCGGGACGGGCCAGCGACTCATGGTCTTCAACACGCGGACTGGAGAAACCACGACCGACGAGCAATTGCGCGGTGCCATTCTCGCCGTCCGCCAAGGCACGGTCACCTTCAAGCGCACTGAAGGCGATTGGACAGACATTTGGGAGGTGAAGCCCGCCATCCATGCCACCCGCCTGCTCTCCTTCGCCGGCACCGCCTGCGCCGTGTCACCCGACGGCGCCTTGCTCGCCTATGTTGAAGGCGCACGGCTGCAGATCGCGCTGCCGCGGTCGCCGGCCCTGATCACCTTGTCACAGTTTGCGACCAGCATATTCGGCTGGTCTCCCGACGGCGACGCGCTCGCCTTCGAGAAACGCGACGGACTGTATATCGTGCGCGGACTTCGCCGACTTCGCCCCTAACCCCGCGCCTCTGGCTTGCCGCTCTAGTTGCTCCCCTCTCCGTGTGACGGAGAGGGGTTTACCCCGAGCGAAGTCGAGGGGCCGGGGGTGAGGTCGTGATCGTCCCCCCCTCCCCCTGTACGGGGAGGCTTGTCCCACGAAGCCTTGGCGAAGTGGGAGGTCAGGGGTGGGGTGCCATCGGGCGCGCTGCTCGTGCCCGGCACTGAAGTGCCGGGCTGAATCACACAGACACGGCTAGTGGTCTTGCGCCCTCGACTGAAGTCGGGGCGCCCTCAACCCTCTCCCCCCTCCCCTCTCCCATGTACATGGGAGAGGGGTTTACCCCGAGCGGAGCCGAGGGGCGACTTCAACTTGTGCATCACTGCGCGCCCAGGTTGGGGAGAGGGTTCGCTTTTCCTCTTTTCCTCTTTTCCGATTATCCTGACCTTCAATGCGCCGAACGAAAATCGTTGCCACCCTCGGCCCCGCCACCGATACCCCCGCGGTTCTGCGCCAAGTACTGCGCGCCGGCGCCGATGTCGTCCGCCTCAACCTGTCGCACGGCACCCACGCCGACCACCGCCGCCGCATCCGCGCCGTCCGCCGCCTCGCCAAGGCCTTCGACCGGCCCATCGCCATTCTGCTCGACCTCGGCGGCGTCAAGCCGCGCCTCGGCGATCTCGCCAACGGCCCGGTGCGCGTCGCCGCGGGCGACACCGTGACTTTCACCGCCGGCCCCGCCCGCGACGGCGACATTCCCTTTCCCGACCTGGCCGCCGCCGGCCTGCGCGCCGGCGCCCGGTTCCTCGTCGCCGACGGCGCGCTCGCCTTTCGCGTGCAGCGCCGCGCCGGCCCCCGCCTGATCGCCCGGGCGCAGAACGACGGCGAACTCTCCTCCCGGATGGGCGTCTATCTCCCCGATGCCGTCCGTGCGCCCCGCGCCTTCACCGCCAAAGACCGCCGTGACCTGCGCTTCGGCCTCGAAGAGGGGGTGGACTGGGTGGCGATGTCGTTCGTGCGATCGGCCGCAGACATTCGCCAGGTGCAGCGCGCCATCGCCCGCGCCGGCGCCCGCACGCCCGTCATCGCCAAGATTGAAAACCGCGAGGCCTGCGAGCACCTCGACGACCTCATCGCCGCCGCCGACGGCGTCATGGTCGCCCGCGGCGACCTCGGCATCGCCGTCGGCTTCGAGCGCGTTCCGCTCTTGCAGAAGCGCATGATCGCCGTCGCCAACCGCCTCGGAAAACCCGTCATCACCGCCACGCAGATGCTCGAATCGATGACGATGAACCCGCAGCCCACCCGCGCCGAAGCCTCCGATGTCGCCAACGCCATCCTCGACGGCACCGACGCCGTCATGCTCTCCGCCGAGACCGCCAAGGGCTGCTACCCGGTCGAGGCCGTCCGCGCCATGGCCCGCATCGTGACCGGCACCGAGCGCCACATCGAGCACACCGCCCCGCGCCATGACCACGCCGACGCCTCCATCACCGAGGCCATCTGCCGCGCCACCGTGGATGTCGCCCACCACCTGCAGGCCAAAGCCATCCTGACCGCCACCACCTCCGGCTTCACCGCCCGCATGGTCTCGCGCTTCCGCCCGCGCCAACCCATCCTCGCCCTTACCCATTCCGACGCCGTCCGGCGCCGCCTTGCCCTGTGCTGGGGCGTCGACGCCCTGCTCGCCCCGCGCACCACCGACGCCGATACCGTCCTGCGCAATGCCCGCGCCGCCGCCCGCCGCCGCCTGCGCCTGCGCCGCGGCGACCGCATCGTCGTCACCACCGGCTGGCCCATCGGCACCCCGGGCACCACCAATCTTGTCCAAGTGAGCACCCTCGAGTGATGGTCGCCAGCCGCCGCACCCAGCGCTGGCAGCAGATCGCCCTGGTCGCAGTGCTCCTGTTCGGGGCGCTGATGGTCGTCAACCTCTGCCGCACCGGCTACGCGCTATGGCGCAACCGCCACGACCTCGCCGACTTGCAATACCGACACGACCGCCTCGCCCGCGAACAAGCCGCACTCGACTCGGAAGTGCAGTTCTTGCAGTCGCCCGAGGGCACCGAGGCCGCCCTACGGCGCATGGGAAATGTGAAACCGGGCGAACGCCCGGTCCGCTTCATTGAGCCGGCCCCCGCAGTCAGTCAGACTCCCGACTCACCCCCGTGGCCGCTCATCGTCCAACAGGCGACGCGCGACATCCTGCGTCACCGCTTCACCGGCCCCGACTGAACTTCTGGTTCCACCCCGGCCGCCCGCAGTTCCCCCCGAATCATCGCCGGCCCCGCGTCGCCCCATCCCGTTATTCGCAGCCGCACGATATGGTCGCGGTCAAGCACGAAGAAACTCGGCAGTCCGCCGAACTGATACGACTTCGAGACGCTGCCATCGCGGTCGAGCAAGACCGGCACCTCGATCTTCGCCCACTCTAAATACTGCTTCACCTCTTCCGGCGTCTCTTCGACATTGATCGTGAACACCTGCAAGCCCGAGTCCGCATACTCTTTGCGCAGCCGCTCCGTCTCCGGCAGCGACTTGCGGCACGGCCCGCACCAAGTCGCCCAGAAGTCGAGAAACACCGGCTGCCCCTTCAGCGACGACAGTTGCACGATGTCGCCGTCCAGCGAAGTCAGCGTGAAGTCCGGCGCCACCTCTCCGCGCGCGCTGCCGATGCGCGCGCTCGGGCCGGCGCCGCTCGGGCCGTTCGACGCGCAGCCCGCCAGCGACAACACGAGGGCGACAACGAGGGCGCGGCGCATCTTAGACCGGCTCGGGCGCCGTAACATCTCCGGCGCGGCGCAGGAACAGCCGCTCCACCACCTGCCCGCCGATGAGGTGCTGCTCGATAATCTCGGGCACATCCGCCGCTTGCACTCCGCGATAGAAGATACCCTCGGGCACCACCAGCACAATCGGGCCCTCCGCGTGCTGGCTGGTGCAGCCGCAGTGCGTGCACTTGAAGTCCTTCCCCAGCCCCCGTTCCTTCAGCAGGCGGCGGAACTCGGCGAGGACGGCGATCCCGCCCTTCTGCCCGCACCGCTCGGCTTCGTCGGTCGTGCAGACATAGACATAGCGCTTCGCTTCGGGTACCGGCATGGTCGGTATTGTCGGGTGCGCGGCGGTGAGTGTCAACGCACGGCAGGACGCCGCCGGCCCGCGGCGAAGTGACATCACGGGTGGCGACTCCCTCGCCCCGCTCACCACGACACCGACACCAGGAGGACGCAATGCCCGCCCAAGGCGACCATCAACTGAAGCCCCTGCCCTACGCACCGGACACGCTCGGCGACATCACCAAAGAAGTCGTCGAATGGCACCACGACATTCACCACAAGGGCTATGTCGACCGCCGCAACATGATTGAGAACGCCCTCGCCGACGCCGCCAAGGCCGACCGCGCCGGCGCCAACGCCAACTACAGCGCCTTCCGCGCCCTCAAGCGCGAGGAGACCTTCAACGCCTCCGGCATGATCCTGCACGAAGTCTATTGGGACAACCTCGGCGGCAACGGCACGCCCGACGCAAACTCCGCCCTCGCCAAGCGCATCGTCCAGGACTTCGGCTCGTTCGATGAGTGGAAGGCCGACTTCGTCGCCTGCGCCACCGCCTCGCGCGGCTGGGCGATCCTGTGCTATGACCCGGGCGACAAGCGTCTGCACAACTACATCTGCGACTTCCACCACGACGGCGCCGTCTGGGGCGCGGTCCCGCTCATCGCTATCGATGTCTGGGAGCACGCCTACTACCGCATCTGGGGCCCGAAGCGCCCGCCCTACATCGAGGCCTTCCTCAAGAACCTCCACTGGGCCCGCATCGCGGCCCGCTTCGACAAGTCCGGCGCGTAGTTCGCAACGCGCTTGCGTTGCCGGTCGTCCCTCTCCTCTTCAGGGAGAGGGTGCCCCGACCATTTGCGAGGGGCGGGTGAGGGGCCACCCACTGGGCCCGCATCGCCGCCCGCTTCGACAAATCCGGCGCGTAGTTCGGTACCGCCGGCATCCAGGCCGGTGCAGCTGTTCGCATCGCCCGTGGGCAGATGCGCTGTCCCTCTCCCCTTCGGGAGAGGGAACCCGAGCGCAGCGAGGAGGGTGAGGGCCACCCACTGGGCCCGCATTGCCGCCCGCTTCGACAAGTCCGGCGCGTAACTAACACCCCAGTCACCGCAGGCGTCCCGCCTGTCCTACCACTCAAGGGGGGCAGGTGCTCCACCTGCCAGACTCGCCTTTCTCAACTCCCCCCTCTCCATTCATGGGGAGGGTTGGGGAGGGGTGTTGTGGGTACCGCGGCCCGCTTCGACAAGTCCGGCGCGTAGTTCGGTACCGCCGGCCTCCAGGCCGGTG
>CAYNSX010000016.1:2960-14607 GCA_964400165.1 uncultured bacterium | reverse complement strand
CCAGGCCGGTGCAGCTGTTCGCATCGCCCGTGGGCAGATGCGCTGTCCCTCTCCCTTTCGGGAGAGGGAACCCGAGCGCAGCGAGGAGGGTGAGGGGCCACCCACTGGGCCCGCATCACCGCCCGCTTCGACAAGTCCGGCGCGTAGTTCGGTACCGCCGGCCTCCAGGCCGGTGCAGCTGTTCGCATCGCCCGTGGGCAGATGCGCTGTCCCTCTCCCCTTCGGGAGAGGGAACCCGAGCGCAGCGAGGAGGGTGAGGGCCACCCACTGGGCCCGCATTGCCGCCCGCTTCGACAAGTCCGGCGCGTAGTCCGCATCGCATCCGGTAGATGCGCCGTCCCTCTCCCTTTCGGGAGAGGGTGGCCCGCAGGGCCGGGTGAGGGCGTGAAACTGGGGCCGCATGAGTGCGTTGAGCCCGGTTCACCGGGCGTCTCCTGTGAGTCCGGGGCTTTCAGCCCCGGACCTCGGCCGCCCGGCCCTTTCAGGGCCGGGAATGGGCCACCGTCCGGCCACTCCCCCGGCCCACCAACCAACCGGCCGATTCGTGGCTTTCCAAGCCACCAAACCCCGTGCAAAACCCTTGTCCACACCTGTCCATAAGGTGTGTACACGCCCGAGAGGAGCCGCCGCCAGCCCCCGAATTGCCGCTCGCGGCATCCACAACCCCAATTGAGCCCTCACATCGCCGAATTCACTTCCTTTCCTGCTCACCAGCCGAGCAAGCCAAATTGCTTAGTCCGAGGCCGAATCGAGGCCCCTCCTTTCACAAGTCGTGCACAGATTGTGGACAACGACCCCCGCAGGAGGGCCGCCCCGTGCCGGGAACCCTTCCAGCGGAGGGCTCCAGCCAATGACCATCACCACCACCCCCGCCATTGATGGCTTTCGAGTCGCCGAGTACCTGGGCATCGTCACGGGCGAAGCCATCGTCGGCGCCAACATCTTGAAAGACCTCTTCGCCAGTGTCCGCGACATTGTCGGTGGCCGCTCCGGCGCCTATGAGGAAGAACTGACTCGCGCCCGGCAAATCGCATTGAGCGAAATGGAAGCCCAGGCCCAGGCGCTCGGCGCTGATGGTGTCCTCGGCGTGGACCTCGATTACGAAACCGTCGGCCAATCCGGTTCGATGTTGATGGTCACCGCGTGCGGCACTGCCGTCAAACTCGCGCGCGTATAGCGCGAGCTCACCCCGTTCCTGAAAACAACTGAAACAGCGGCTCGTGGGATCGTCGGTTCGTCGGTCGCAGGAAAGTCGGAAAACATTTCAGCCAGCAACTCTATACTTCCGACGAACCTACCACCCACGACCCCACGACCGACTTCCCGGTTTCACTTTCCTTGCGCGCCCGCTTCAGCGGGCGCTCTTCGTTAGCCCGGCCATCTCGCCCTGAGCGAAGTTGAAGGGTTCATGGCCGGGGTCGCTTGTCCTACGATCCCACGACCCCACGACCCCACGACCGACTTTCCGTATTCACTTTCCTTGCGCGCCCGCTTTAGCGGGCGCTCTTCGTTAGCCCGGCCATCTCGCCCTGAGCGAAGTCGAAGGGTTCATGGCCGTGGTCGCTTGTCCTACGATCCCACGACCCCACGACCCCACGACCGACTTCCCTCGCCGTTGTCTGTCGCCCTTTCTCTTTTCCTCTCTTCCCTTTTCCCTACAAACCTAGCAGTCTATATCCCGCATCCAAGTACACCGTCTGCCCCGTCACCCCGCGCGCCGCATCGGAGGCGAGAAACACCGCCGCATCGCCCACCTCTTCCGCTTCTGTCGTGCGCCCCGACGGCGACTTCGCCTTGAATTGCTCCAGCATCTTCACGAACCCCGGCACGCCCGACGCCGCCAGCGTCCGGATCGGCCCCGGCGAGAGCGCGTTCACTCGGATGTTCTCCGGCGCCAGTTCCACCGCCAGGTAGCGCACGATCGCATCCAGCGTCGCCTTCGCTACGCCCATGATGTTGTAGCCCGGCACCACCCGCTCGCCGCCCAGATAGGTGAGCGTCATGATCGACCCGCCGCGCTCCTTCATCAGCGGCCGCGCCCCGCGGGCGATCGCAATCAGCGAATACGCGCTGATGTCGAGCGCCATCCGAAAGCCCTCACGCCCGCAGTCCACCACTTGCGCTTCGAGCGATTCCCGCGGCGCAAACGCCAGACTGTGCACCACACAATCGAGCGCCCCGACTTCCTTCTCCAGCCGCGCGAACAGCCCATCCACCTGCGCATCCTCGGCGACATCGCACTCGAAAGTCAGCGCCTTCACCGTCTCCGCCAGCGGCAGCACCCGCTGCCCCATCCGCTCGTTCTGATAAGTGAGCACCAGGCGGGCCCCGGCGCCGTGCAGCGCCTCGGCGATCGCCCACCCGATCGAATGGTGGTTCGCCACCCCCATCACCAGCGCCGTCTTGCCTGCGAGCACGACATCACTCATATCGCGGCCTTCCTCATTTCACCAGGTGTCGTACTGTCGCCGCACACTCGCAATTCGGTCACTGGTATTTTCGCCGCTTGAATGCGGCGACATCGCGTGCGTCCAAATCGAACCACTCTCCCTTCGTCCTCTTCGCGGCAAAGCGCTTGTGCCAATACTCTTCGATGCCCCGCGGGTCATCCGTCTTGATCACATGAACCTCCTTGGGCTGCTCGGGCAACTTGAGCCCGATCTCATACAGGCGACGCCCTGTCGAAACGCTCATTCCAATCTTGTAATACCTTCCTGACTGTATCAGGTAGACTTCTCCTTCCACCGGGTGGGTCTCTCCAATTTCAGCCTCCGAACTAACGCTTGCGACAACCGAATGGGGAAGCAGCTGCACGAATGACTCGTGCCCCGGGTGTGACAAACACCAAGAATACGATGCCTTTAGCAGGCTTTGCTTTGAGCCAAACCGTCTACGGAAAGTCCATTCTCCAGGAAATGCATTGTCTTGCTCATTCTTCATCATCATCTCGCTTTGAGTGGGAATCCTCCCAAATCCTTCAGCAAATCGCACGAAGGACGCAACAAGAGAATCCTCGTCAAGGCGATCCGGCGGCCTGTTCGGCTGAAAGCCTGCCTCGCCAAGTGCTTCTGGCCAACGACTCCAGTACTTTCCTCGCCATTGATGGGTCTTTATCCCTGTCAACTTGGCGAACTTTCTAAAGCCCGGTGGCGTGCCATCGCCTTCGGCAGCGATGCGCTTGATGAGAGTCAGAATGTGCTGTTTGCTCATCTCCATTGCAGGCATGACTAGCTCAACTTCATCCCTTCCTCAACTCCCCCTCTCCACTCGTTGGAGAGGGGGCCGGGGGGAGAGGTGACTTCAGCGCCCGCCGAATCCGTTCCACCGCAGCGTACACATCCGCTTCGACCGCCTTCGTATCGAGCCGCATAACCCGCAAACCGAGGGCTTCCAGCAAGTCCTGTCGCGCTCGGTCCGCCTCTCGCAGCTCCTCATGGATCGAACCGTCAACCTCAACAACGAGGCGAGACTCTGGGAAGTAGAAGTCCACGATGAACGGCCCGATGGGCTGCTGCCGTCGCACCTTTCGCCCAGCCAGCCCGCGACGCCGCAGTTCATCCCACGAAATCGCCTCACTGGCCGTCGGCGCGCGTCGCAACAGACGCGCAAGATCCGTCATTCGCGCGTGCAGTGCCGGCGAGACCTCCAATGTTAGTTGTTCGTCAGCAGGCTCCATCGCCGCTCCACTTCATTTCCTCTCCCCCGACCCCTCTCCGACAAGCGGAGAGGGGAGACAATCCAGAAAAGAGTGATTCCGCTTTCCTTGCGTTGGAGGGGGCTGGGGGGAGAAAGTCACTTCACCCCCGCCCTTGCCACGCCCGCCCTTTGCGATTTCACCTCGACGCTCACCGGCCCGGCGCCCTGCACCACCCACTCGAACCGCTCCTGGTGCGTGTTCGGCGCGCCGCCGAACCAGAACGAAGTCGCCCACGGCTCCACGATGGCGTTCCCCATCCCGGTCAGGTGATTCTGCTCGAACTTCGCCTTCCCGTTCAGCAACTTCGCGCCGCGCGGCAACTTCAGCGCAATCTGAATCGGCCGCACCGCCTTGCTCTCCACCGCCTTCTGCGACACTTGCGTCGGCAGCCAGCCGCGGTTCTCGATCACCAGCGTCAGTTTCCGCACCCCGTCGCTCACCGGCTCGGACCGGAATTCGCTGATGACCAACTGCGGCAGCGCCGCGGCGTGCGCCAGATTGAACCGGAAGTTCTTCTCGCATTCGGCGGGCAGCAAGTGCGCCGGCGGATTGCTCCAGGTGTACATCGTCCGCCAGCCGCCGATCTCGACCCGCCCGACCTGCGGGTGCTCGAACGGCGTCCAGTCGGCGAAGCCCTTCCCCTTCAGTTCGCGGTCCGTCCACTTCAGCAACTTCAGGTCTTCCTCCTCCGTGCGCTCGCGGATGAACTTGATGAAGTCCTTCACCTCGATCCCCGCGTGCGTCGCCATCGACCACAGTTCCGTCACATAGGCATAAATGCCGCGGTGCTCGTACAGCCAGTCGGTGAAATCCCCCTTGATGCCCTTCGTCGGGTGATAGCGGAAGTCGTGATGCGTCGAAATCGTCGGATAGCCGGTGATCTCCGTCGCCCGCGCCCCGATGGCCTTGAACACCGCCAGGTCGAAGTCGTTGAACTCGGTGTCCGGCCGGTCGCAATACGCCCGCAGGTGCACCCCCGAAAAAGTGTGATAGTTCAGCCCGCAGCCGATGTTCGGGTGCGCCACGATGAACTCGGCGATCGCCCGCGTCTCCGGCTCCGACAGGGGCAGTTCGCCCGACCCGCCCTGGCGCGCCTCGTTCGCCCAGTCGTAGGGGTAGTTGCGGTTGTGGTCGAGCCCGTGCTCCGGCGCCGCGCCGAGCCGGTGAAAGCCGTCGAAGTTCCGCCAGGTCCCCTCGAGATACAGTCGGTAGAACTTGCCGGTTCGGTCGTCGGGCTTCCGCTTGATGAGAAGCCGACGATCCTTGGTGGACTGTTTCCATTCACCGAGCGGATCGGCGATGCGCATCTGCAGGATTTCCCCGTCGCCGTTGATGTCCGAAGGGATGAGGCCGTCCTGCGGTTCCGGGAACGGGTAATAGCGCATGCTCGACCGCACCCGCCGCCCGCTCGTCAGTGCCTCCTCGGCGCCGTCCGGCGATGACCGCGGCAGTATGTAGAACACGCACCGGTCGAGCAGATCCCCGACCAGCACATCGCTCTGCCGCTTAGTCAGCAGGTTGAAAATCGAATACAGGCACACCGCGCTCCCCGACACCTCCGTGGCGTGCATGTTGCCGTCCATCCAATAGCCGGGCTTCTCGTCGCCGGGGCCGGTCGCCTGATTGGTGATTTCGAGCAGCAGCAGGTCGCGCTTCTGGTAACTCTTCCCGATCCGGTGCAACTTCGCCAGTTTCGGATGCGCCCGCACCGCCTGCCGCAGGAACGCCTCCAGTTCGGCGTACTGGTAGTAGTGATTCGGGCGATAGATCAGGCGTGCCGGCATCGCGCTCCCCCTGCTGGATTTATCGTGAGGTTCGTCATCGGCGACGGAACTCCCCCGCCACTGCAAGCATCCGGCTCGCAAAGGCGCCGCGAATCAGGGAGTTATTGCGTGTCCGCCCGAATGAACAACTCCGGCTGTTGCGTGAACTGCGCCGCGCACACCTCCGAACACACCAGATACTTCGCGCTGCCGTGCTCCAGCTCCCGCACGGCGGGGTCGTTGCGTTGCACCGTGCGCAAACACACTGTGCAGTACGGCACATCCCGCGGCGCGCGCAACCCCTCCCGATACTGGTCGCGGTGGTCGGGCGAGCAGAAGTAGAGGAGGTTGCCGTCGTCCCCGGGCGCCGCCATTCGCCGCGTGTCCTGCGACAGATCGCGCCCGCAGAGCGCGCAGACATAGGGTGACGCATCCCCAGCCGCCGTCACGGCGTGCCCGCCCGGCGCGCGGCGCGCGGCCGGCGACCGCCCGCAGCCCGCGGCCAACACCAGCGCGGCGAGCATCATCGCCGCCCAGAAACCGGCTCGGCCCGGAACGCCACGCGAAGTGGGCCGGGCCGACATCACTGCCAATCCTGTAACCGGTAACCGGGCGTGCGGCTGGCCTAGTTCGTCGATCCGCCGGACGCAGCCGCCGCCCACTTCGCGGGCTCCTTCTCGAAGGCATCCTTGCACGCCTGCGAGCACACCGTGAAGTCCTTGCCTTCGTACGCCACGGTCATCGGCGTGCCGCCGGTCTGGCCGCACACCGCGCACTTCACCGCGGCCGCGTCGGTCCCGCCCGCCGGAGCCGTCATCGCCCCGCCCGAGCCCGACGCCATCGTGCCCGTGCCCGCGTCGGTGGTTGTGCCCGTCGTGTTGTTGGTGGTGTTGTTGGTCGTGGTGTTGTCAGGCGCCTTGCTGCAGCCGGCCAGCGCCACGAATGCCACACACATCGCTACGACAATTGCCGCTCCCCAAACGCGCTGAACGCGTGAACTCATACGGGTGAAACTCCTTTCCCCTCGTCTCCTCGGGTATGCCGGGATTCTTCCCGGCGGTAGCCCGACAATAGCACATCGCCTCCCCTCACGGAAGGGTTTCTGTTCCCGTGACACCTGACACTTTCCCCGTCACACGACCTCTACCGTGCCGCCAGCTTCCCCGCCTGCTCCAGCGCCGCCCGCGCCGGCACGCGCCCGTGCGCCCGCGGCGTCCCCTTCGCGCCGCCCGTGCCCTCCGCGGTCGCCGCCTGCTCCTCCGGCGGCTCCGGCGTCTCGGCAAACCGCGCCAGTGCATACGCCGTCGCCGTCGGCAACCGCCACTGCGCGTCCAGCGCCTCCACCCACTCCGGGTGCACGAACAAATCGTCCACCGGCTCGCCCTCCACCCGCGCATCAAACAGCATCACCCCCGCCTCCGTCGCCCGCAACAGCACGCGCCGCGGTGTCAGCCCCAGCGCCTGCAGCGCCCCGCGCACCGCCGACTCCGGACTCTCCCGCAGCAAGTCCACGCGCTTCCCTGGCAGCCGCCGCCGCCCGAAGCAATCGCGCACCAGCAGCACCTGCCCCTCGCGCCGCACCACCGCCGCGCACTCCATCGTGATCGCGTCCCGCCCCTCAAATGCACTCATCCGTCCGCCTCTTTCTATGTTGATTCTTCTCCGGCGTCGTCTGCTCGCTCTTGTTCGCCGCCTCCCCTCTCCACTTCGTGGGGAGGGGTTTACCCCGAGCGCCGTCGAGGGGCTGGGGGAAGGGACAGTCAGTCACCGCCGGCCTCCCGCCCGATCGCTCACTCATTCTCCCCTCTCCACGCCAGTGGGGAGGGGTTGGGGGGAGGGGACATGCAGCCGCGGCATTCTACGAATCGCACTTCCGAAGCGCAACCGCCTGGCCTGCGACCACTTTCTCAAGCCGCGCTTCCACCGGGGCAGACGCGCTGTCCCTCTCCACTCCGTGGAGAGGGCTTGTCCTGCGAAGCTCGGCGCAGCGCGCCGAGCGAAGCAGGATGCCCCGAGCGCAGCGAGAACGGGTGAGGTCGCCTCCCCCGCGCAACTCGCCCTTGACACCGCCGCCCCGCCGCGGTACAGAAAGTCCAGACACTTGAGTCTTCGAAATGGGTGTCACCACGAGCCCAGGGTAGACGCGCTGTCCCTCTCCACCCCAGTGGAGAGGGCTTGTCCTGCGAAGCTCGGCGCAGCGCGCCGAGCGAAGCAGGATGCCCTACGAAGCCTTGGCGAAGCAGGGCCGGGTGAGGGCGACCCTCACCGCGACTGCCCGGGCGACAGACAAGGAGCCAGACAATGTCACACACCACCCCGGGCGCCGGCCGCCGCGTCGCCCTCTTCATCGACGGCTGGAACCTCAAGTACGCCGCCTACGACGGCCTCGGCCTCCGCATCGACTACACCAAGTTCCTCGACTATCTCTCCGATGGCGGCATCCTCATCCGCGCCTATTACTACATCGGCGAGTGGGACGACCGCTCCGTCGAGGACTACCTCAATATGGGCGGCTTCACCGACCAGGAGTCCTTCGGGCGCGAGAAGTCCCGCCTGCTCAACCTCCAGGCCGGCCAGCAGCGCTTCTATCGCTTCTTGAGCCGCAACGGCTACCGTGTCATCCGCAAAGCCATCCGCATCCGCCGCACCCGCGACGGCCGTCTCGACACCAAGGCCGACCTCGACCTCGAACTCGCCATTGACATGCTCACCCTCGCCGACCGCTGCGACCGCCAGATCCTCGTCTCCGGCGACGGCGACTTCGCCCCCCTCGTGTCGGCGCTCGGCGAGCGCGGCGTCCGCACCGTCGTCGTCTCCTCGCAGTCCGACGAGGCCTGGGTGCGCGCCAGTTTCCGCGCCAGCGACGAACTCCTCGATGTCGCCGACGAATTCATCGAACTCCGCGACATCCGCCAGCACATCGAGCGCCCCGGCCCCGCCCCCGAAGCCACCGACGGCCCCCCCGTCATCGCCGAAGAAGTCGTCACCACCTGACCTTCATTCCCCCCCTCTCCGTGAGACGGAGAGGGGATGGGGGTGAAGTTGCCCCCTCCCCGCGCGGGGAGGGCTGGGGTGGGGTTGTCCGCCGCGCGACTAGGGCTGACGCGTCGTCCCTCTCCCACTCGGGAGAGGGAACCCGAGCGCAGCGAGGAGGGTGAGGGCCACCGACGGCCCCCGTCATCGCCAGAGAAGTGGTGACAACTTAGGGGTTGGGGAAAATAGGAAAAATGGAAAAGAGACCAGGCCGCGCGGCCTCGTCTCTTTCACTTTTCCTCTCTTCCTCTTTTCCTCGTCACTGACTCCCGTCTCCATTTATGGGGAGGGGTTGGGGGAGGGGTCTCCGTTCCCTCTCCCAGTTCGGGAGAGAGTGGCCGAACGCAGTGAGGCCGGGTGAGGACGATACCCCTCTCCATTCATGGGGAGGGGCTGGGGGAGGGGTCTCCGTTCCCTCTCCCAGTTCGGGAGAGAGTGGCCGAACGCAGTGAGGCCGGGTGAGGACGATACCCCTCTCCATTCATGGGGAGGGGCTGGGGGAGGGGTCTTACGGGGGGCAGGCACTTTGCCTGCCAGAGTCCGCTGCGACTCGATGCCTTCAAGCTTTGTGCCGCCCCATTCATGGGGCGGTTTTCTTGTTAGCCCGGCCATTTCATGGCCGGGTTCGTCGCCGACCCGTACAAAGAAGAAGCGCTCCTTCCCTGGGCGCCCTAACCTTGTTTCCTCGTTTCCTCGTTTCTTCGCCGTTCCTTTGCCCCCCTCTCCGCTCGTCGGAGAGGGGGCCGGGGGGTGAGGGCGCCGTTCTCTCTCCCCTCCCTTGTTTGCGGGGAGGGGTTGGGGGAGGGGTCGTTACACCTCCACCTTCGGCCTTGCCCCCGCCTCCAACCCCTCCACCGCCTCGCGCACCAACTCATCCGTCCGCACGCCCTCCGCCTCGCCCTCGAAATTCAAAATCATCCGGTGCCGTAGCGCCGGCCGCGCAATCGCCCGGATGTCGTCGAACGACACATTGAACCGCCCGTCCAGCAGCGCCGCCACCTTCGACCCCAAGATCAACGCCTGCGCCCCGCGGGGGCTGGACCCGTAGCGCACGAACCGCCGCACCCCCTCCGGCGCCCCTTCCGTGTCCGGGTGCGTCGCCAGAATCAACTTCAGCGCGAACTCCTCCACATGCGGCGCCACCGCAATCTCCCGCACCAGCCGCCGCATCCCCAGCACCGTCTCGCCATCCGCCACTGGCTCCGCGCTCGGCACCTCCGCGCCCGTCGTCCGGTCCACAATCTCTTCCAACTCCGCCAGCGACGGCGATCCCACCAGCACCTTGAACAGGAACCGGTCGAGTTGCGCCTCCGGCAGCGGGTAGGTGCCCTCCATCTCGATCGGGTTCTGCGTCGCCAGCACCATGAACGGTTCCTCGAGCGTTCGCACCTGCCCAGCCGTCGTCACCCGGTGCTCCTGCATCGCCTCGAGCAGCGCCGACTGCGTCTTCGGCGTCGCCCGGTTGATTTCGTCCGCCAGCACGATGTGCGCGAAAATCGGCCCGGGCTGGAAGCGGAACTCGCGCCCGCCCCCCGGCTGCTCAACGAGTATGTTCGTCCCCGTGATGTCCGCCGGCATCAGGTCGGGCGTGAATTGAATGCGCGAAAACTTCAGCCGCACCGACTGCGACAGCGACCGCACCAGCAGCGTCTTCCCGATCCCCGGCACCCCTTCGAGCAGCACATGCCCATCGGCGAACAGACAAGTAAGCGTCTGGTCCACCACCTCGCCGTGCCCGACGATCACGCGCGCAATCTGCGCGCGCACCGCCGCAAACTGCTCGCGGAACCACGCTGCCCGCGCCTCCAGGTCTGCTCCCACCGGTGCCATGCCCGCATTGTACAAGACCACTTCAGTCACCGCAGGCGTCCACGCCTGTGCCGTGATTCAGGGGGGCAGGCATCCTGCCTGCCATCATCTCACCCTTTGTTCTCGGTCGCTCCACCCCTCTCCACGCCAGTGGGGAGGGGACAGGATGAGGGGACTTTCGGGGGGCAGGTGCATCACCTGCCAGCACCGGCCGCGCTTCGATCCTCCCGGCACTCCTTGCTTCGCGCCCGCTTCAGCGGGCACCCACAGTGAGTCCGGGGCGTTCAGCCCCGGGCGACCAAGCCTCGTTTCCTTATTTCCTCGTTTCCTCGCCGTCACTCCCCCTCTCCACGCCAGTGGGGACAATGCCCGGCCACTTCATGGCCGGGCCGCGCTATCATTGCTCAATGCGCCCCCCTCCCCGCCCCCTCTCATCTCACTGGGACCTCCGCTATCGTCGCAGCCGCCATCAGCGCCTCTGGGACACCGGCCGCCCCTCCCGCCACCTCGTCGCCGCGCTGCGCAGCGGGCTAGTCAAAACTGGCGCCGCCCTTGAAATCGGCTGCGGCAGCGGCACCAACGCCCTCTACCTCGCCCGCCGCGGCTTCGCCGTCACCGCCGTGGATGCCTCGCAGCGCGCGCTGAAGCTTGCGCGAGCGAAGTCGAGGGCCGCCGGCATTCTCTCCACGCGCACCCCGCAGCCCGGACAGGTTCGCTTCCACTGGGCCGACGCCACCGACCTCTGGGACCTCCCCGTCGCCGACTTCGTCCTCGACCGCCTCTGCTTCCACCTCATTGAACCCCGCGATCGCAAGTACTACCTCGACGGCCTCCGCCGCCACACCCATCCGGGCAGCGTCTACCTCATGCTCTCCATCGCCTCCGCCGAACGCAAGCCCGATGACGCGCCCTTCACCCTGGCCACTGTGCGCCCGCTCTTCCGCCGCCACTTCCGCATCCTCACCGTCGAACGCACCCGCCTCGACCCCCCCGACTCGCGCCCCGGCTACTGTTGGGTGATGATTCGCAAGGGAAGTCGATCGCCCAGCAACAGACGCTGATGGGTAGTCCCTCTCCACTCGTGGAGAGGGTGGCCGCAGGCCGGGTGAGGACCGCCAAGGTCATTGGTGGGTGATGATCAGAAAGTGATGGCGCTCAACCATCGCCAAGGGGTGCCTGTAGTCCCCTCTCCCAAATTGGGAGAGGGGTACGCGCAGCGGGGGTGAGGGAGCCGCGGAGGCCCCTGCTGGGTGATGATCAGAAAGTAAACGCACTCGCCCAATGCAAAGCGGTGCCTGTAGTCCCCTCTCCCAAATTGGGAGAGGGGTACGCGCAGCGGGGGTGA
>CAYNSX010000016.1:0-2860 GCA_964400165.1 uncultured bacterium | reverse complement strand
GGGGATTTTCGGGGGGCAGGCACTTCTTGGCCTGCGAAGCCTTGGCGAAGCATGGCCGCCTGCCAGAATCCGCTGCGACTCGATGCCTTCAAACTTTGCTCCGCCCCATTCATGGGGCGCTCCCGTTCTAGCCCGGCCGCCTGCCCCGAGCGAAGTCGAGGGACTTCATGGCCGGGTGAATCGATACCCCCGCTCCTTACAGGTGTGAGGTCGCCGCGGCGTACAATCTCCCTGGCCCTCCGATGAACCCCCCAGGCACCCCCGCCCGCAAACCCTCCCGCCTCAAACTCACCCTCCTCGTCGTCTGCCTCGCATTCGTCCTCGCCATCGCCCTCATCGCTTGGCGCCTGCTCACCCCGCCCGCCCCCTTCCCCATCCCGCCCGACCTCGCCCTCGCCTACCCGCAAGCCCAATTCGACAGCCCCGACAACGCCTGGCACCTCTACCGACAAGCCGCGCAACTCGCCGAACAGGTGAAGCAGCCACGCGACCCGCTGCAGCCGATGGACGGCTTCTCCGCGTGGCAGCGCAAGGACCCCGCCGATTGGACCGATGAGGAAGCCGCCGTCGTCCACACCTTCGTGGGCGCCTTCGCCGCGCCCCTGGCTGTCTTCGAACAGGCGACCCGCGAGCCGTACTTCGTCGAACAAGCCATCCACCAAAATACCGACCTGTCCCATCTCGGACAGTTCCACATCCTCGCGCAATGGCTGGTCGCCCGCGCGGCACTGGCCGAACGCGCCGGCGATGAGACCGCGGCGGTCGGCGATTACGCCACCCTCCTGCGCGCCGCCGTTCACATCACGCATTATGGCCCGTTCAGTTCACGGCTGACCGCCCATGCGCTGGAGTGGGGAGCGGAGGTCCATCTCTGGCGGATGATCGGCGACGGCCGCTATCGCCAGGCCGACACCTATCGGCGCTTGGCGACCGCCCTCTTACAGACCGAAGCCGACGCGGCCCCGCTCCGCGAGACTTACCAAGTCGAATACGCCGTTCAACACGACATCCTCGCCCGCATCGGCGCCGAGGGCGCGAAGGCCGCGCAGCCGGTCTCGCTCAACCCGCTCGACCCCGCCTTCGACACCTCGAGTTACGAATTCCGCGAATGGTTCTTGCTCGCCACCGCCCGCCTGCGCCTCGGCGCATCGCACCGACAGGCCGCGGCCATCTATCGGCGCCTCATTGAGTTAGCCGACCACGACCCGCTCGACCTCATTCGCAACCCATCAGCACAGTCGCTGCTCGAGCCGCACGATCCCCTGTTGAACCTCGTCGGGTTCTCGTCGTCGGGCACGCTTGAGCAGGAACTGCGCATGCAGGCGCGCCGCCGCGTTCTCGCCTTCGCCGCCGCTGCGCAGGCCCACCGGCTCACGCACGGCGAATTCCCGCCGTCGGTCACCGCTCTAGTGCCGGTCTTCCTCCCGACACTCCCCCTCGACCCCTATTCAGGGAAACCTCTGCAAATCCGCCGTGAGGGCGACACCTGGGTCGTCTGGAGCATCGGCCCCGACCTGCTCGACGATCTCGGACACAAGGCGCTGCCGCTCGTTTTGCACAACCCCGGCGAAATCGGCGACCTCGTCCTCCGTGTGCAGCCCCCGACGAAGCGATGACCGATGCGTGAACTTCCGCCCGCGCCCGGACGAAAGACGAAATGGCGTTGGCTCCTCTGGCTCGCTGTCACCTTCGTCACTCTTGCTGCGCCCGTCGCCGGTCTGCGAATCCACTCCATGACCGCCACCGTCCCCATTCCGCCGGAACTCGCGCTCAATTGGCCCGAAGACCAGTTCCACAGCCCCGACAACGCCTGGCACCTCTATTGGAAGCTGGAAAGCGACCGCATACCGCCCGGCCCCGGAGTCGTGGCGTTACTGAACGAGTTCAAGGATGACTCCCTGGAACGAGTCCCTCCGACTCTTTGGAACGCACAGCTCGCGGAACGGGCCCGTCGCTGGCTCGAAGCCCACCAGAACGTGCTCGATACCTTCCGCCAAGCCACCGAAAAACCGTTCTTCGTCGAACGACGCCCCACCGCGGACATCCTTCTGCCCCACCCGAGCAATGTCCACGCGTGTCTGACACTGTTGCAATTCGACTTTGAACTCGCGCTCCGCTCCGCCGACGAAACGCGTGCCGTGGAGGATATGCTGCTAGTACTCCGCGCCGCGCATCACTTGCCGGCCTACGCGCCCCTGCTCTCCCGTCTTCCAGCGACCCGATTCGAACAGTCTGTGGCCGAGACCCTCTGGGACGCGCTGGCGGCCGGTCGCATCCGCCATAAGACATCCCTGCGCCACCTGATTGCAGCCATCACCGAACTTGACAACGGTCGCTGGCCGCTGGCCGATACCCTGCGAGCAGAATATCTAATGATGCGCTCGGCACTTGACTGGGCAGCCCGGCAGCCGATTGCCTCCGGCGTCAACTTGTTGACCCAACGATCCGAAGAGTTTGCCTGGCAACACCTCCAATGGTCGGACGCCCAGGTCTTCCTCGACTTGCGCCTCTTCCTCCCCCGCACGCAACGCAATTTGGCCGATCACTTCAAGGAACTCGTCCACCGCGCCGAACAGGGGTTCCCGAAGTGCTTGCAGCCGAGTAGCACTCCTCCGCATCCGAAAGACGCCATCGGTCAGGCACTCTTCAACGCGGAACAGTTCTCCAAGATTGCCTCCCGGGAGGCCCACACGATCGCCGCCACGCGCGCCCTCCAACTCGCCGCCGCCATTCAGTGGTATCGCCTCGACCACCACGCCTTCCCCGCCACCCTCGACGCCCTCGTCCCCGCCTACCTCCCCGCCATCCCCCTCGACCCCTATTCAGGGAAACCTCTGCAAATCCGCCGTGAGGGCGACAC
>CAYNSX010000015.1:28902-45954 GCA_964400165.1 uncultured bacterium | reverse complement strand
GCAAGACCTTCACGATGGCCAATGTCATCGCGCAGGTGCAGCGGCCGGCGCTGGTCATCGCGCACAACAAGACGCTCGCCGCGCAATTGTGCAGCGAGTTCCGCGAGTTCTTCCCCGAGAACGCGGTCGAATACTTCGTCTCCTATTACGACTTCTATCAGCCGGAAGCGTATGTCCCGCAGACCGACACCTACATCGAGAAGGACACCAGCATCAACGAAGAGATCGACCGGCTGCGGCACGCGGCGACGAAGGCGGTGATGGAGCGGCGTGATGTCATCATCGTGGCGTCGGTGTCGTGCATCTACGGGCTGGGCTCGCCGCAGGATTATCTCGAAGGCACGGTCACGCTCGAAGTCGGGAAGTCCTACAACCGCGATCAGGTGACGAAACGGCTGGTCGAGACACAGTATCAGCGCAACGACAGCAACCTGGTGCGCGGGCGCTTCCGGGTGCGCGGCGATGTGCTCGAAGTGGCGCCGTCGGACAGCGAGCAGGTGGTGCGCATCGAGTTCTTCGGCGACGAAGTGGAGCGCATCACGGAATTGAGCCCGGTGACGGGTGAGGTGCTGGCGGAGAAGGAGCGGGCGGTCATCTTCCCGTCGACGCACTGGGTGGCGCCGTGGGACAAGGTCGAGAAGGCGCTGGTGGCGATCGAACAGGAACTCGACGAGCGGCTGGCATGGTTCAAGGAACGCGACAAGTTGCTTGAAGCGCAGCGCCTGCAGCAGCGCACGCTCTTCGACATGGAGATGATCCGCGAGGTCGGCTACTGCTCTGGCATCGAGAACTATTCGCGGCACCTCGATTCGCGGGCGCCGGGCTCGCACCCGTTCACGCTCGTCCAGTATTTCCCGCAGGACTATTTGCTCATCCTCGACGAGAGCCACCAGACGGTGCCGCAAATCGGGGCGATGTATGAGGGCGACCGGGTGCGCAAGCAGACGCTGGTGGACTTCGGCTTCCGGCTGCCGTCGGCGATGGACAACCGGCCGCTCAAGTGGGACGAGTTCCTCACTTTTCTGAACCAGGTGGTGTTCGTGTCGGCGACGCCGGGGCGTTACGAGCAGCAGACGAGCGAGCAGGTCGTCGAGCAGATCGTGCGGCCGACCGGGCTGGTGGACCCGGAAGTCATCATCCGGCCCACCGAGGGGCAGGTGGACGACCTGATCGGCGAAATCCGGGTGCGGACGGAGCGCGGCGAGCGGGTGCTGGTGACAACGCTCACCAAAAAGATGGCGGAAGACCTGACCGAATATCTCGCCGACCTGGGCATCAAAGTGCACTACCTGCACTCGGAAATCGAGACGCTGGTGCGCAGCGAAATCCTGCGCGACCTGCGGCAGGGGACTTACGATGTCGTCGTCGGCATCAACCTGCTGCGCGAGGGGCTGGACCTGCCGGAGGTGTCGCTGGTCACCATCCTCGACGCCGACAAGGAGGGCTTCCTGCGCTCGGAGACTTCGCTCATCCAGACGATGGGGCGGGCGGCGCGGCATGTGGCGGGGCAGGTGGTGATGTATGCCGACAATATGACGCGTTCGATGCGGGCGGCGATTGACGAGACGAACCGGCGGCGGCAGCGGCAACTCGAATACAATGTGGCGCACGGCATCCGGCCCGAGTCGGTGCGCAAGGAAATCCGGGCGCTGCTGGTGCAGAGCACCGTCGTGGCGGAGGAGCGGGGCGAGTATCTGGTGGAGCAGGTGGACGACGACCACCTGCCGGTGCTGATTCAGGCGCTGGAGGACGAGATGCGGGCGGCGGCGTCGGAGTTGCGCTTCGAAGAGGCGGCGCTGCTGCGCGACCGCATCGCGCTGGTCAAAGGGCGGCGAATGTCGCTGGCGCAGGATGTCGCAGTGGCCGCCGCGACCGAAACGGGTGAGGACGCCGCCGGCGATGCCGGCGGGCGCCGCCCGCGCCCGCCGCGGATGTGGAAGCGCCCGCCGGACTTGATGACGGAAAAGGTGAAGGCGAAAGGAAGCAAGCGGCCGCGGCGGAGGTAAACTCCACTGCCATGCGGTTGAGCGATCACTATCCGCATTGAACCAGGTCAAGTAACATTGCGGCCGAATCTGATGCCATGGGGTTCCGTGAACGGGGGAACGAATGATCGGGAAAAGTGGGATTGGCGTCTGGGACAAAGTCGTTGGAGTGCTCATGGCCCTGGTGGGTTTGGGCGCGCTTTTGTTGGTGTGGGTGTTGTGGGAGCTTGCAACAGGTGGGTTGGGCGGAACCAGCATCAAGACATTGAGTGTGTTGGTCGCCTACAGTGTTGCGATGACAGCGGGGGGGATCAGCGTGGTGATGTCACAGAGGACAGGATTTGCCTTCATCTTGGTGGGAAGTATTGGTTTGGCCATTTACAGTGTCATTGCGGCGGTAAACTTGTCGCTGCGTGGACAACTCGGCATGGCTGGACTCAGCTTGATCTGGATCCCGGGAGTGCTGATGTTGCCGGGTGCATTTGCATGGTGGCGTCTGCTGACGCTGCGCCGGAAGCAGAGATGATTGAACGCGACAGCACAGTCCTCGCGGCTGCGGAGGTGGTGAGCTCGTTGCGCGCGCCCGCGCCAAAGACATGCTAAGGCGCCTCCTTACTGTATTACTCGCCGCGGCGGGAGTGGCCGTCCTGTTGGGCGCGCTGCTGTTGTCGTGGGGGTGGGATGATGTGCAGGGATACTTCGCGCATCCGGCGCGCAGCGCGGTGGTGGCAGTCTTCATTGTTGGCTGGGTGGCGCTGGCGGTGGCAACTCTGTTCGGACATGGGGTGGGCAAGGTGTTGCAGCGGCCCAAGCAGCGGCGCGATGACCCGTGGTGGTTTTGGGTGGTGCTGGCGGCAGCCGTGGCGACGCTGTTCTGGCTGGGGCCCTTTGGGGATCGCCGCGGGGTGTTCGTGTTGCCGGAGAGCGACGCCCTGCGCTATGCGGGGCTTGCGCTGTTTCTAGTCGGCGCCGCGGTGCGATTGACGGCGCGCGTCACGCTCGGAGCCCGGCACTTGCCGGTCGTCGGGGAAATCGAGGGGCACCGATTGCAGACGCAGGGCATCTATCGGTTCGTGCGCAATCCCTCGTACCTGGGCGGCATCGTGGCGACGCTGGGGCTGGCGCTCATCTTCCGCAGTTGGGCGGGCGTCATCGCCGCGGGGGCTGTGGCGGCGGCGTTGCGGGTGCGGCTGGTGCGCGAGGAGGCGTTCCTGGCCGAGCGGTTCGGCGAGGAATGGCGCGCGTACGCGGCGCGGGTGCCGCGGTTCATTCCACGGATCAGGCAGTGACGGACGGATTGCAAGACTGGAGAATTGAAAGCGAAGGGAAGCACCGGGCAACGGAGGACGAATTGCAAGTGGCCCAACGAAGCAGTCTGACTGGTTCGGGGAGCCTATTGAGGCGCAGCTTCCCCGTGGCGCTCCGGCTTCTCTGGGTATTCAGAAAACCATTGCAAGTGTCCGCCCTGCGCCCGGAACGATAGAACCAGCCACTGGGCAGAGCCCCGGGGCTTCTCAAGCACTCCGGCCACCAACATCTGGTCTCCAGTGGTCTGGAGTGTTAGTTCTCGGAGAGAAAGTCCGGCGAAAGCCGGAGCTAGATCACTTAGGCAGTCATGTTGCCAAATCACCTGGCCATGTGTGTCCAGAGCAACAAGACAGGCATCAAAACGAATTTCTTCCCCTTGCTTCTGTGAAGCGGTTGGGAGTACGACGGCCGACGAACCGGAGGCGCAGGCAGTCACGATTGCTTCAGCACAAAGGTGCTGTTCGAGAACAATGTCCCGTGCCCACGCAATCGAGCCGTCGGAGGCGTTGACCCGGGTGACGGTGACTGTTTCCGAAGTCTCCTTTCCATTCACCCCGGCCGGGAAGCCGCCAGTGACGATGAGTAGAGCATTGCCGCCGGGAGTGACAGATGCGCTGTGAGGTCGCAAGTTTACATCGTTCCCCGCATTGATCGTGGTGTTCCAAAGCGAGTGCCCCGACGCAGTTTCATATGAGTGTAGGACGACTTCCGAATGGCCCGGACTCCATTGCTTGTCGAGCCGGTAGAAAGCGTTACCGAGCGGATTCCCGAAGAGCGATGGCCAAAACGATTGCGGCAGATCATGCACTTCCTGCTGCCAGCCCAATGTCCCGTCGGCGATGTTAAAGGCATATAGCAAACCGGGAGATTTCCAGCCGCCGGGCTCTGGAAACCGTGTCATGACGAGAGCAATGTCGCCGACGCGAACTGGCGTCCCGATGTCCGGCCATTCCATGGTAGGAAAAGCAGGGACTGCCACCATGTGTGCCCAAACCAAGTGGCCAGTCCTGGCGTCCACCGCTCGCACGCACAGCTTGTCTAACGGTGCGGTTTCGCTCGTGAGCGCGACTTTTGGCTTGATGACTATCAGGTCATCGGGATCGAGTCGACCTGATCGCTCGTCCGGGTCTCTGGCAAGCGGAGGGACATAAACCCAGAGGGCCCTTCCGTCACTGACACGATGGGCGAATCCTGTGCCGCCGATCGAGGAGACGAGTACCTTGCCACCCTTCCGCAATTGGAGGAGACCGGGGCCCTCGGTCCAGTCGTTCGCTTTCTCGGCCAAGCGCCAGCGCACTGAGTGTGTCGAGAGATCGAACGCAATCAGTTCTCTCTCTGAATGGTTCGACACGGCTCCTTGGTGAGTGAGCGTGTGGGTTCCGCCCAGTATGAGCAGTGACTCGTCAGACACAGTCTGTATTCCAGTCAGCATCCGGGTGCATCCGTCCGGAGTCGGCTGGCTGGCGACGACGGTTGGCTGTGCCGACCGGGTCGGTGCAGTGCAGCCGCATGCCACGAGCGCGCACATCAAGGCACACAGGGTACGGACTACCATCATTGTCGCCCTCCCCGTACTCTTCGACGAAAGTGGGGCTCCAGGGTTCCCAAAGACTTTCCATTATTCGGGCAGGCGCGATGCCAGTGGTGGCTGAATAGAGCGATGGCAGGCAGCGAGGAACTGAGGAGCCGAGGAAATGAGGTTATTGATGAGCAGACGCGTGTCGGTCGGCCGGTTCGCAATACTCTCCATATTGTGTGTGATTGTGTTGGTCGCCGCAACGCCGGCGATGCCGGTCAAACTCGAGCCGGTGGCGCGGGTGGTGCATCTGCCGATCGCGGAGCAGAGCGGGATCGTGATGAGCCACACTTTTCCGGGCGTGTTCTGGGTGCACAACGACAGTGGCGACAGCGCCCGCCTCTTCGCCCTCACCGCCGACGGCAAGGTGATTATGCCGGCGTGGCTCGGCGACCAGTTCATCCCCGATGCGGCCGGCGGCGCGGTGGGGACGAAGCAGCCCTATCCCGGCCTGCTCATCGAGGGCGCCTCGAATGTAGATTGGGAAGACATCGCCCTCGACGGCGACACCCTCTACATCGGCGATGTCGGCAACAACGGCAACGCCCGCCGCGACCTCGGCGTCTATGTCCTGCCCGAGCCGAACCCGCGGGCGACCGACCGGCAGCGGGTTCTCAAATTTCTGCCCGTCGCCTATCCCGGCCAGAAGACTTTTCCCGGCGAACAGTGGCATTACGACTGCGAGGCGCTGTTCGTGTTTCACGGGAAACTCTATTTCGTGACCAAACACCGAGCGCCCGGGCAGATCAATGGGCCGGAGATTTCCGCCGACCTCTACCGCCTCGACACCGCCTATACGGACAAGGTGAACCCGCTGGTGAAGGTGGACAGCAAGAGCAACTTGGGCGGGTGGGTGACGGCGGCCAATCTGTCGCCCGACGGCAAGACGCTGGCGGTGCTGACGAATTTTCCCATAGCGAGCGTGTGGCTGTTCCAGACGCCGGCAAGCGGCGACAAGTTCCTGTCCAGCCCGGCGCGGCAGATCACGGTCACGAATGTGAAGCAGGCGGAGGGCCTCTGCTGGACGGACGGGAAGACGCTGCTGATTACGAACGAGCAACGGGAGTGGTTTCAGGTGGGGACGGACTGACGGCCCTCTCCCCCCAGCCCCCTCTCCGACAAGCGGAGAGGGGGAGAAAGCATTCGGTCACCCCTCTCCACGCAGTGGGGAGGGGCCGGGGGAGGGGACGAATGAGCAACGGGAGTGGTTTTGGTTGCAAATCGACTAGCTCTTTAGCCTCCCACCGAACATTGCCAAAACGACGGTCACAAGCACGACTGCTAGAAAAATACCAACAGTCACAAAGGGGAATCTGGGGCTGCCATCGACAATGAGAAATGCTACCCAGCCGCACAGTGAGAGAATGACAAACACTCCGACAACCATATCGGTCGTCTTGAAATCCCGTCTGTGATGTCGAGTACCCCAAAGAACAAGGATGGCCACGGCAACGGGGATCAAATAAATCCAGGAATTGCTCACCTTCTGTTCATTTTAGCAGCATTCGCGGCACACGGCGCTTGAACCTGTGCCCTGCTTAAGCTCGGTTCCTCATCATGTGCAGTTACGGCTAGCACCCCCGGCCCCTCCCCGTGCACGGGCAGGGGAGAGTCCGAGGAATCAGATTTTCACGAGTTGCACATAGGTGAAACGCAGCAGCAGGTCGGGGCGGCGGGCGCGCAGGAACATCCAGCCCTCGCCGGGCGGCGCGTCGATGAGGGCGACGAAACCGCGGCTGTCGGGGAGTTCGCCGAGAGGGATAGTGATGGTCTCTTGTTCGGCTTGGAATTCGAGCGTGAAGTCACTCGCGTGCAGCGGCTTGCTGATGTCCGAAACGAGGCCGAAGCACACCGCGTAGGGGCTGGGCGGATTGCCCGGTCCCGCACTGGGCAGGATCAGATGCACGCTCAACAGCCACTGGCCGGCTTGCGTGGCGCGCAGCGGAATGACTCCCTCGGTGATGGCGTCCCGAAGTTTCGCGGCGCCGTTTTCCATCGTGATGCCGAAGAGCTGCATCGACGCGAGCCAGCCGGCGCCGCCGATGGCCGGTTCGCCGGGCGTCAGCAGCAGGCCCATAGAGAATGACGGCGCGTGCGGCGCGGTGGTGGCGAGAGGGCGCAGGAAATCGGGATTGCCACCCGGGCGGGCGCTGCGGGCAAGCAGCGCCTGGCGGGTGGGCTCATAGGCGTTGAGCGCGGCGAGCAGTTGGCCGCGCGCGAAGGGCTGCGCGGGCGGGGTCAGGTGGGTGTAGTCGGTCAGCGCCGGCACGGTGGGGCGGATCGGACCGGGCGCGGTGACGACGCGCGTGAGAATTGGAGGCACCAGGACGCGTGCCGCGGGCTGCGCCGCGGCGACGCCGAGGATGGCGAGGACGAGGGGGACGGCCAGGCGACGGGACATAGGGCGGCTCCGAGGTGAGTGTGGGAGGGATTGTAGGGAGACAAAGACGAGGAAACAAGGAAACGAGGAAACGAGGGCGCCCCGACTTCAGTCGGGGGCGCAAGACCGCTTGCTGTGGCTGTGTGATTCAGCCCGGCACTTCAGTGCCGGGCACGCGGAGCACGCCCGTAGACACCCCTCTCCCGGCCCCTCCCCATAAATGGAGAGGGGAGAAGAATCACTTAGGCGGTTGTCTATGTCACTTCCGCGGAGATGTCTCCGTTGGTGACGCGGAACTGTCCTCACCCCGCCTTCCTCCTTCGCCCTTCGGGCTACGAAGGACAAGTCGGCACCCCTCTCCTGTGAGGAGAGGGGATTGTGAGAAATCCCGGCACTTCAGTGCCGGGCACGCGGAGCACGCCCGTAGACACCCCTCCCCCGGCCCCTCCCCATAAATGGAGAGGGGAGAAAATCAATAGGGCAATCATCTTGGTCATATCCGAAGCGAACCCACCAGCGCGGCGAACCCCACCCCCTGACCCCTCCCCGTTTACGGAGAGGGAGGACGCACGTGGTGGGTCACTTCCGCAGGGAACTCGCCGTCTTGCACGCGCACCCGGAGGGGGTCGCCGGGGCGGACTTGCTTCGTGGAGCGGACGAGGGCGCCGTCGCGGTAGACGAGGGCGAAGCCGCGGGCCAGGGCGGCGCGGGGGTCGCGGCCGGCGACTTGCTCGGATAACAGGGCGAGGTGGGCGGCGTGATCGCGCAGGCGGCGGTCAAGGGCGAGGTGGGCGCGGGCGCCGCATTCGTCCACTTGCTGTCGAGCGTCGGCGAGGAGCCGGGCGGGTGAAGTGAGGACGGCGCGCTGGGTGAGGGCGTGGAAGAGGCGTTCGTAGCGCGCCCAGCGGGCGGCGAGCAAATGGCCGGCGCGCTCGGCGAGTTGCGTCACTTGCCGCGCCACGGCGGCGGCGTCGGGAAAGACGAGTTCGGCAGCGGCGGAGGGCGTCGGCGCGCGCACATCGGCGGCGAAGTCGGCGAGCGTGAAATCGGTCTCGTGGCCGACGGCGGACACGACGGGGATCGGGCAGGCGGCGATGGCGCGCACGACCGGCTCCTCGTTGAACGCCCACAGTTCTTCGAGCGAGCCGCCGCCGCGGGCGAGCACGATGGCGTCGAGGTCACCGCGCGCGCCGCAGCGTTCGAGGGCCGCCACCAGTTGCGGCGCCGCGGACGGGCCCTGCACGGCGGACGGGATGACTTCGATGTGCGCGAACGGCCAGCGGCGGCGCCCGATGGTGAGGAAGTCGCGCACGACGGCGCCGTCGGGCGAGGTGATGATGGCGACGCGGCGCGGGAAGCGCGGCAGCGGCTGCTTGCGCTCGGGCGCGAACAGCCCTTCGGCGTCGAGGCGTTTCTTCAGCGCCTCGAAGGCGGCGTAGAGCGCGCCGGCGCCTTCGGCCTCGACCCCGTCCACAATCATCTGGTAGTGGCCGCGCGCTTCGTACACCGAAATCAGGCCGTGGCAGACGACGGCGAGGCCGTCGTCGGGCCGGACGGCGACGCGGCGCGCCTCTTCACGGAACAGGGCGCAGCGGAGTTCGCTCTGGCCGTCCTTCAGCGTGAAATAGGTGTGGCCGGAGGAGTGGTGGGTGCAGTTGCTGACTTCGCCCCGCACCCAGAGGTCGCCGAGCGCCGGGTCGCGCCGGATGAGGGTGCTCAAGTAGCGCGTCACCTGGTGGACGGAGAGGACGCGGCGAAGGTCGGCGGGCGGCGCGGTCGGCATCGGGGCCGATGGTATCATTCGCGCGTGGTGGGTTTGTGCCGGTCCGGTGGACTCCTGCGCGTCGCGATGTGCGTCCTGATGGCGGGCCTCGCGGGGTGCTCGCGCACGCCGCTTGCGCCCCCGCTGCCCGCGTCCGGGTTGCCGGCATCGGGCGAGGCGCCGCAGTTCGTGAACGCGGCCGCGACCCTGGGAATCGCCTTCACGCATTTCAACGGCGCGGCAGGAAAGAAATACATGCCGGAGACCGTGGGGTCGGGCTGCGCCATATTCGACTACGACAACGACGGCTGGATGGATGTGCTGTTCGTCAGTGGCACCTCCTGGACGGGCGACATTGCGAGCCGGCAGAAACTGAAGCCCAGTCTGGCGCTGTTCAAGAATCATGAAGGGAGACGGTTTGAGAATGTGACCCGCGCCGCCGGGCTGTGGGTGTCGCTATGCGGGATGGGCGCCGCGGTGGGCGACTACGACAACGACGGCTTCGCGGATGTGTATGTGACCGGCGTCGGCGACAGCCGCCTCTTTCACAACAACGGCAACGGGACCTTCAGGGATGTGACGAAGGCGGCTGGAGTGCGTGTGACCGCCTGGGGGATGAGCGCGGTCTGGTTCGATATGGATCGCGACGGCGATTTAGATCTGTTCGTGCCGACCTATGTGGATTGGACGGTGGCGCACGACCAGTTCTGCAGGAATTCCCTCAGACAGAAGACTTATTGCGGGCCGGACGCCTATCCAGGCAGCCCGCATGTGTTGTTCCGCAACGATGGCGGAGGGAAGTTCTCGAATGTGACTGCCGCGGCGGGTGTGGGGACGCCGACCGCGAAGGGCATGGGAGCGGTGGCGTTCGACATCGACGCCGATGGCGCGCTGGACCTGCTGGTGGCGAACGACCGGGTGCCGGCGAATGTCTATGTCAATGATGGAACAGGACACTTCACCGATGTCGGTCCGCACTCGGGAATGATGTACGGCGAAGTGATGGGCCAATCGGTCGCGGGCATGGGCATCGAAGTCGCCGATGTCCGCAACGACGGGACGCTGGCCGTGCTCATCAGCAATTACGCAGGTGAGGGATTGGCCTTCTTCGTGCAGCAGGAACCGACGCGTTTCACCCAGCGGTCACGGGCGGCGGGGTTGTTCCAAGCGTCCATTGATACGCTCGGGTTCGGAGTCGTCTTTGCGGATGTGAACAATGACGGGTGGGCGGACGCCTTCGTCGCCAATGGGCATGTGCAGGACGACATCGAGCAGTTCGTGGCGACGACGAGTTTCCAGCAGAAGCCGCTGCTGTTCCTCAACGACGGCCAGGGGGGGTTCGAAGACAAGTCCGCGGCAGCGGGCGCCGATGCGCAGCAGGCGGTGGTGGGGCGCGGGGTGGCAGTCGGTGACCTGAACAACGACGGCTGGCTGGACCTGGTGGTGAACACGAACAACGGGCCGGCGCAGGTGTTTATCAATCAGCCGCAGGCGGGGCGGCACTGGTTGAGCGTGCGCCTCGAGGGGAAGAAGAGTGGGCGCGACGCGTTCGGCGCGCGGGTCGAAGTGACGGTGGCCGGGGTGACGCAGCGCCGGTGGGCTATGAGCGGCGGGTCGTATCTGTCGAGCCGAGATCCGCGTGTACACTTCGGACTGGGGAGCCAGACCCGGGTGGAGCGATTGCGGGTGAGATGGCCCAGCGGCGAGACCGAGGAGTTCACCGATGTGGAAGCCGATCAGATGATGCTGATCCGCGAGGGACAGGGCATTGTAGCGCGGGCGCCGGCGGGCGCCGCGGCGCCAGAGTTCCCGCAGCCCCAGGGAGATTTGTAATGCGCGGGCGCGCGCTGCGCATGGTCTTGATCGCAGCTGCGGTGATGTTGGTCGCGGGCGGTGCGATTCTGGTGAAGGTGCAGATGATGGCGTCAAACGTGACCCCGCAGAACGACACGGGCGGCGCCGTCGACCCGCAGGCGGCGGTGGACGCGCGGCTGAAGATGCAAGTGGAGGCGGCGCTCGAGGAGACGCGGCGCGGCGTCGCGGCCGAGCCGGCCAACCCCGACGCACACTTCCGGCTGGCGCAGGCCTATGCGATGTCGAGCGACCTCGAGAACGCCATCGGGAGTCTGAAGCGGTGCCTCGAGTTGAATCCCAAGTACATCGAAGCGCATCTGGTGTTGGGACAGATCTATCAGGACCTCGGGTACTTTGACCGGGCGCACGACCACTTGCAGTCGGCGCTCGACTTGGAACCGAACCGGTTGAGCGCGCTCGTGGCGATGGGGCGGATGTTCTTTCGGTTCGCGGACGGCTATGCGGCGATGCCGTACTTGCAACGGGCGGCGCAGTTGACGCCGCCGGAACCCGACCTGCAGGCGGAAATCGAGATGGACCTGACGCTGGCGTATTTCTTGCAGGGAGACTTCAAGACCGCGCAATCGCACATTGAGAAAGCGGTGCAACTGCAGCCGGACAATCCACTGGCGCTGCAGCGGCTCGGCGTCCTCTATTACAGTGTGAATCAGTTCGGGGAGGCGCGGGAGACCCTGGAGCGGGTGCTGACCATCAGCCGGGAACCGGAAGCGCAAATCGACGCGCGCAAGTCGCTGGCGAAGGTCGAGTTGCGCGACCCGAAGGGGAGCGCCGAGACAGCCCAGGGGTGGCTGCAGCAGTTGGAACAGGGCGGCTACACGGACTCGGAGGTGCAGTTCCTGCTGGGAGAAGTCGCCCGCCGAATGAATCGTCCGCAGGACGCGGTGCAGCGCTACGAGGCGGCGGTGCAGGGGGACGCGCCGTACCCGGACGCATATCGCCCGCTGGCGGAGGTGTATAGGGAGGTGGGGCGGACGGCGGACGCGGAAGCGCTGAAGGGCCGGGAGTCGGCGAGCACGGAGGCGTCGGCGGCATTGCGTGACCTGACCGCGCGCTTAGCGCGCAACCCAAAGCAGCCGGAGTTGTGGCTGCGCCTGGCCGAGCACTTGCACGGACAAGGGCTGGACGGGTACGCGATCTTCTATTTGCGGCGCGGGCTGGTGTTCAATCCGGGCAACGCCCGACTGCACCGGGCGCTGGCGGACCGCTATGCGGCGGCCGGGCGCGGCGCTGACGCCGAACGCGAGCGCGCTGCGGCGCACTAGCGTGCGCGGCGCGGGGGCGCGGATCGGGTGGGTATTGCTGGCGGTCGGCGCGGTCGGCTGCGGGCGCGGCGGCGGAACCACGCCGGTCGCGCCGATGGGGTTAACGCCAGCGTCCCGTCCCGTGACCTTCGCGGATCGCGCGAAGGACCTCGGGATCGACATTGTGCATTACACCGGCGCGATGGGGCGGCATTGGTATCCGGAAATCATCGGGTCGGGGGTCTGCGTCTTCGATTACGACCAGGACGGGTGGATGGACATCCTGTTCCTGAACGGCGCGCCGTTGCCTCAGACGCCGAAGCCGGAAGCGGCGCCGACATTGCGCCTGTATCGAAATGCGGGGGGGGAGCGGTTCACTGATGTCACGGTCGCCGCGGGACTGGCGGTCACGATGTACGGCATGGGGGCGGCGGCGGCGGATGTGACCGGCGACGGCTACCCGGAACTGTATGTGACCGCGGTCGGAAAGAACCGGCTGTTTCGCAATGTCGGCGGCGCGCGCTTCGAAGAGGTCACCGACCGCGCCGGTGTCGGCGATGCGCGCTGGGGGATGGGGGCGGTGTGGTTCGATATGGACGGCGACGGCGACCTGGACTTGTTTGTCGCCAATTATGTTGGGTGGAGCGCGGCGAACGACGCGGGATGTGGGACGCCGCGGGGCACGGCCTACTGCGGGCCCGACTCGTATCCGGCGAGCCGAAATGTGCTCTATCGCAATGAGGGCGACCTGCGGTTCATGGATGTGTCGGCAGAGTGGCGTGTGACCGGGCCGGCGCGGGCGATGGGGGCGGTGGCGGCGGACTTGGACGAAGACGGGCGCCCCGATCTGATTGTGGCGAACGACCGCGTGCCGACGCAGGTCTATCACAATCTTGGAAGACGCTTCGAAGAGGTCGGCGTCGTGTCCGGGCTGACGCACGGGGCGACGATGAATGTGATGGCGGGGATGGGGGTGGCGGTGTTCGACCACCGCAACGACGGGTCGCTGGCGGTGGCGGTGAGTAACTTCTCCCAGGACGGGCTGGGGTTCTTCGAGCGCACCGACACGCGCCGGATGCTGTTCACGCAGGCGGCGCGGGAGGCAGGCGTGTTTCTGCCGTCGGCGCCGCTGCTCGGGTTCGGGACGGTGGCGGTGGAGACCAACAACGACGGCTGGCGCGACCTGTTCATCACGAACGGCCATGTGTTCGACGACATCGAGCGGACCGATCCGGTGGTGAAATTCCGCGAGCCGCCGCTGCTGCTGCTGAACGCGGGCGGCGGGAAGTTCACCGATGTCTCGGCGCAGTCGGGGGCGGTGTTTGCGCAGCCGGTGCTTGGGCGCGGGGCGGCGACCGGGGATTTCAATAATGACGGCTGGCCCGACCTGGTGGTGAACACGAACGGCGGACCGGGGCAAGTGCTGATGAACGGCGGCCGACCCGATGCGCATTGGCTGACGGTCATGGTGGCGGGCGACGCACCGAACCGTGCGGCGATCGGCGCGATGGTGGAAGTGGTGGCGGGGGGGATGACGCAGCGCGAGTGGATTCAGGCGGGAGGCAGCTACCTCTCACAGTCGGAACCACGGGCGCATTTCGGGCTGGGCAGTCTGACGACGGCGGATGCAGTGCGCGTGCATTGGCCTGATGGGACGACGATGAACTTGGGCGGCGTGGCGGCAGACCAGTGTTTCGTCATCCGGTACGGAGGTCGGACCGGCGAGGCGTATCCCGCCGGGGAGGCGTGGCCCGTTGTGCGTCCAATCGTTGACCGATAGCGGCGGGTAGAATGCCCACACTCATGCCGGACACCGCCAAACCCATCGCCGCCCCCAAGCGCAAACCGAAACCGAAGTCGTTGCGACGGCAACTCATCACCGGCGGCATCGCGGTGGGGCTGACGCTGGCGGCTGCGGTCGGCATCCGGATGTGGGCAGTCAGTGGCGGGCCGTCGGCGCCGCCGCCGGCGCCACCGAAATCGACCGACCCGACGCTGCTGGCGATGGCCTCGCGCCTCGAGTCGCAGATCAAGGACGAGCCAGGCAATGCGGAACTGTATGTGAATTTGGGGGTGGTCTATGACGGCCTGGAGCGCGAGGGCGACATGGTGCAGGCGTTGCGCACCGCGCTGCGACTCAGTCCGAACCACCCGAACGCCAACCTGCGGATGGGCTATTGGCACTGGCAGCGGCGCGAGTACGACCTGGCGGTGCAGTTCTTGCAGCGCGCCGCCGCGGCGTCGCCCAATGAAGTGAGACCGCATGTCGCGCTCGGGCAGGTGTTCCTCGAGGTACAGGACGGCTACAACGCGGCGCCGTCTTTCGAAAGAGCGCGGACGCTGGCGCCGACGGATGTCGGCGTGTTGCTCGGGCTGTCGGCCGCGTACTTTCTGCAAAGCGACCTGCGGCGCACGCAGGAGGCGCTGGAGGCGGCTTCAAAGGTCGCCGGCGACCATCCAGCCGTCTTGAGTCAACTGGCGCGGCTGCACCTAGCGAATCGCCGGTACGGCGAGGCGCGGCTGGCGGCGCAGCGGGCGCGGCAGGGCGGGGCGGCGCCGGCGGATGTGGTGCCCGTGCAAATGCAGATTGAATTGGAAGCGCCGCAGGGCGACCCGAGCCGCATCGCGCCGGCGCTGGCGCAGGTGGTGCAGGGCGGGTTCCAGGACCCGCACGCGCTGGCGCTGCTCGGCGACGCCTATGCGCGGATGGGCCGGCTCGATGACGCGATTGCGCTGTTCGAGCAGGCGGTGAACGCGCCGCAGCCGTGGCTGCCGGCGTTTCCCCGGCTGGCGGAAGTCTACCGGCAGCGCGGAACGCCGCAGGATTTGACGCGCGCGGAAGCCCTGCTGAAGCGCAGCGGGGAGATGGAAGCGCGGCAGCAGGCGTTGCGCGCGTTGAGCACGGAGATTGCGGCGCACCCGGAGCGCGGCGATTTGTGGCTGACCTTGAGCCGCCAGTTGATCGACGGCGGGGCAAGCGCCGAAGCGGCGCTGACGCTGCAACGCGCGGTCGGAATCATCCGCGACGACCCACGCTTGTATGACGCGCTGGCGGCGGTGTATCGTTCGCTCGGCCGCACCTCCGATGCGGAGGCCGCGGCGGCGCAGGCCGCCGCTCTGCGGCTTTAGCCACGCGGGCCCGCCCGGCGACGACCACCGCGCGGACCGCCCGCCACTGCCGAGGAGTGCATGAATCCGACGACCGAGGAGCCCTTCGTCTTTCCCGCGCCGCCGGCCGCCGATGTCGAGGAGTGGTCCGGCGACCCGATCGGGGTCTCGAATGTCATCACCCGCACGAAGACCCGCACCGCCGTCCACAACAAGGCCCTCGACGAAACCCCCGCCCGCCGCGACGATCTGATCGAAACCGCCCGCCGGCAGGCAGCGGCGAGCGACCGGCTCTATCAGCATGATGTCGTCATCCACGGCCTGAAGGCGCGGGCTATCACCAATCGCGCGCACCTGTACGACTATTGGGTGGACAACTGGTTCAGTCTGGCGGAATGGCAGGAGCGCACCGGCCTCGCCCTCGCCGGCGAGCCGGACATCACCGTGTACGCGCTCGGCGGCGTCGCCGGCGAAGAGGAAGCGGCGTACTACAGCCGCGACAAGAACACGATTGTTTTCTTCAACACCTCGTACTATGGGCAACTGAAGAGTTGGACGCTCGGCGCCGTGGGGCGCATCCTTGCCGCCGACCACGGCATCCACTCCATTCACGGGGCTTGCATCGAGCGCGAAGGGCGCGGCGTCCTGTATATCGCGCCGACGGGGACGGGCAAGTCCACCAGTTCTTACGGCCTGATGGGCCTGCCCGAGACGCGGTTCCATTCCGACGACTGGGTGTATGTCCGCTACTGCTACCGCCACCGCGACGGCGACTGGGTGCAGCCGCTGACGGTGACACCCGCCTCGGGCGCGCCGGTGAAGGGCTATCGCATTTATCGCTGGCTCGACGCGCATACAGACGACCGGACCGCGGTGCTGCGCGGGCGGACGCTCGACGACCGGCTGGTGTCGTTCCCGCTCGCGGAACTCGACCGCGGCACGGAGCCGCGCGGGTTCGCCTACACTTCGGAGAAGGTGTTCTATCTGCGGTCGAACCTCGTCGAGAACTTCCCCGGCATCGCGTTCGATATGCTGCAGTCGAAGTTCGAGAACTGCCCGGAAGTGACGGAGCGCTTCCTGCGCGAGCAGGCGCGCATCCTCGATGACCTCGAGGCCGGCGCGCTCGACGACCCCGACCCGTCGCACGCCGAGCACTTCCGGCTGCTCGACCCCGGCGCCCGCCGCCGGCTGCTGGCGCGGATGTACGCCTTCGACAACACGCGGGCGATGCTGGACATCGTGCCCGTTTTCGGCGCCGACAAGGTCTTCACCAACCCGCTCGAGCCGGTCGAACTCTCGCGCATCATCCTCTTGCAGCGCAGCCCGGAGCGCGAGGAAGTCGTCGCGCGGCTCCCGCGGCCGAAGTTCATCGAGCGCCTGCTGCTCGGCATCACGCCGGAACAGAAGCGCGAGATCGCGTACAACGCTTACCGCGCGGTGGACGACGAACGCGAGAAAGTGTTCATCAAGGGGCTGGAAGCCGAGGCGAAGGCGGGCGGCGCGTCGCTCTACGACGCCTACACCGCGCACACCGGCCGCGACCTGCCCGAAACACTCTACGAAGAATTCGAACTCTTCCATATGATGCACCGCGTCTGCGCCTGCTATGAGATGAACACCATCCTGCAGCGCGACCCGCAGGTCAAGACGAAGCGCCAGGCCGTCGAGCGCACGATGGGCCTGCTCGACCTGCTGACCGCCGCCGAGCCGCCGACGATTTCGCTCACGCTGCAGAACTACGCCCAGCACCTGCCGCAGGCCGTCGCCGGCGCCCGGTAGGCATCCCCTCCGTTCCCTCTCCCAGTTCGGGAGGGGGC
>CAYNSX010000015.1:15721-28892 GCA_964400165.1 uncultured bacterium | reverse complement strand
CCGAGCGAAGGAGGATGAGGACGGTCATTGGGCGCCCGGCTTCCCTGGCCTCGGGACGGGCAGCCCAAGGCGAGACACCTGGCTGTGGCTGTTCTGATTCAGCCCGGCCCTTGAGGGCCGGGGGAAAGTGCCCCCAAGAATCTCCCCTCCCCGCGTGCGGGGAGGGGCTGGGGGGTGGGGTCGCAGCGCGCCGGCGACCATCCAAGCGGCAGGCACACGGCTGTTGGAAGAACAGTGCTGCCCGGGTCGCCTCCGTATTTTTCCGTAGCCCGTCCGACAGGAAAAGCCCGGGGCGCCGGATAAAGTAGTGCTGGGATCGCTTGGTGCGCACCGGGTTAGCCACACCTATGGGGGCTGCGCGCCCGCTCGGGCGCGCCGCCCGCGCTCGACTCCCCGCCAGCACATGAGCACCCCCGCCGCGCCCGAAGACCAACTGGCCCGGCTGACCGAGCGGGAACGCGAAGTGCTCGAACTCCTCGCCGGCCACGGACACGCTAAAGCCGTGGCACGGCGGATGGGCATTTCCGTCCGCACCGTCGAATCGCACTTGCAGAACATCCGCCGCAAACTCGATGTCGAGACCACGCTGCAAGCCGTCGCGGTGCTGCACCAGAACGGAGACGGGTCACCGCGGACGGCGGGCGCCGACGGCGCATCCGGTGTGCGCGATGGTCGCAACGTCGCCGCGGATGGGGGTGACGCTCGCAATGGCGCAGCAGAGCGCGACGGCGCGGCCGATGACTTCGGAGTCGAAGAAGCATTCGCCAAGCAACACCGGCTGGGCGGGCAGCACCGCTGGCTGGGCCCGGTCATCATTCTGTTTATGGTCAGCACGCTGGGCACGGTGCTCATCCGGCTGTGGGGTGGGGACATTCGGGCGTGGATGGCCGCCACCTGGGACCGCTGGCACGGTCGGGTGTCGCTCGGCGAGTATCCGCGGGGATTCCTCTTCGACGGGAAGCACATCTGGACAACGGAGAACAAGGGGTTCAAGCAATCGCTGCTGGTTATCGACCCGCAGACGCTGCAAGTGACCGGAACCGTGCCGATCGTCGGCAACCTGACGGAAGTGGTGCGGTGGAACGATGAGTTGCTCTTGGCAAATTCGGGCAGCGGCGAAGTGGTGCGGGTGAACCTGGCAACCGGTGAGGTGCTGGGGCGATTCCCCGTGGGTCCCGTCGCGCCCGATGCCAATGGAACGCTCGTCGCCGCAGGCACGAACCCGAATGGGTCCAGTCCGGTCTCGCTGGCCGAGGACGGCGACACGGTCTGGTCGGCGAACGCCGGCGACCAGACCGTGACACAAATGCAGTTGCCAGAGGGCAGGCGACTCAAACGCTTCGCCATCGGCGAGACGCCGGCGTGCGTCCTGCCGCGGCCCGAGGGGCTGTGGGTGTCGCTGCCGAAGATCGGGGAAGTGGCGCTGTTCGACCGCCAGACCGGAGAGGAAATCACCCGCGTCCGGACCGGCGACGGCGCCAACGGGCTGCTGCTCGTCAACGGCGAACTGTGGGTTGCGAACACCGACGCCGACACCATCACGCGCATCGACCCGCAGTCGGGCGGCGTGATTGGCGACCCCTTCCGGGTCGGCAACGGCCCGACGCGCCCTATCCTGGCCAACGGCTATGTTTGGGTGCCGCTCACATACGGCGGGGCCATCGCCCGTATCGATCCGGCCACGCTCGAACAGCAGAACTACCGCTGCGACGACGAACCCTACTGGGTGGGCGTCGCCGACGGCGCCCTCTGGGCCGTCGCCCACCGCAGCGGGAACCTCGTGCGCGTCACCGACCTCCCGCCGGCGCGGTAACGCAACCACCCCCTTCCGGCGCCTTCGCAATGGTTCAGACCACGCGGGCGTGTCTCGTACGTAGATTTACTAGTAGGAACAGTTCTCTCCGGGACAGCAATATGCAGCAAAGGCGCGCTACTTGAGCGCGTTTCCATCGGAGGAAGTCGGATGCCTGAATTCGTCAAGCGGCGGCTTCGCCGCGCGTCCCGCTGGTGGCCGTTGCCGGCTGCAATTGCTCTCAGCTGTGTCTTTCTCTCCGGCGGTGCTCCATCGGCATCCGGCAACCCCGAAGGGCTACAGCACCCGGAGATCGAGGCGTCGCAGGAGTGGCAGCCATTTGTCATCACTGATGTGTGGGTCACGACTCTCGATGGAACACCGCAAGGAAACTTCCGCCCGGGCGATGTGGTTGCCATCTGGGCCCGAGTGTTCAACCAGACAGAGGAGCCGTGGACACTTCGCGTGCGCCTCCAGGTCAGTCGCGCGCCGGAGACCTTGGTCGAGATCGAACAGAGAAGCGTTCCGCACGCTGTGCCACCTGGAGCCTCCGGCGATTTCGTGGTGTATGTCGTCATCAATGAGGCCGGTGACTACTTCACCCGCGCAAATGCAGTCACGCTTCGCACGCAACGGAGCGACATCGACTTGGAAACCGGCGACTCGTGGCAGCCGATGCCTACCTTCACTGTTACCGCGGCCCTCGTTCCCATCGGTGACGCGTATCCAGCCCTCTTTCACATCCACTCAGTTCTTGATGGGCCCACCCACTGTGGCGACCCCTGGGAAATTGCGAACCACACGACCACAAACGATGGCTATCGCTTCGTCACCCTACAAGCGAAGGGTATGCGGCCGAATAATGAATCTGAGTGGACAACATATGGGCAGATCCAATCCCATTATGCAAACGATAGGGTTGTGGCGCGAGGCTTTGAGTGGACATCAGATAGTGGGCACCCCGGTGATTGCAATCGCAATTATTGGAGCCATCTCGCCGTCATCGGTACGTCTGATTGGGCCGCATATGAGGACGCTGACAAAAACGGACACAACGATTTGGCGGGACAACCGGACGGTCTCCAGGATATGTACAGCTGGCTGGGCGATCGCGCCGGCAAGCCTGGCGAAAATCCCTTAGCCTGGTTTGCCCATCCGTTTACGCACCTCTGCCCTATCGACAGTGACGACATTTCAACCGTGCACGGATTCAATGACCTTCTGAAACCGGTCGATGGTTCCGGGAAGCCAGATTGGATCACGTTCTCGAAGATCGTGGACACTCTCGTGGGAGTGGAGGTTGCTCACAGCAACAAGCTCGCGGCTGTCGGTGACTTTGACTTTGACGAACCCGAAGAGGGAGAGCCCGGCTATATCAAGGCTCTTCTAAACGGGTGGCGAGTCGCTCCCCTCATCGCGCAGGACCTTCACTATCTTAATGGCGACTGCCCCGGCCCCAACAGCTACCCCGACGACTATACGCATGAAATGCACACGCGTTTATTCGGGATCCCGACGACGAGAACCGTCACTGAAAGCGACTTTATCGCCGCGCTTCGCGCCCGGAAGACAAACGCGACTTGGGACCAAGACGCGACTGTGGGGTTCAGTCTCACTTCTGGGGCGGGCGGCACAATGGGGAGCATTGTGCCCATATCCGGCGCCACAGCCATATCGCTTCGAATCGACCTCAAGAATCCTGACGGCGCGATGAGCATCGCCGATTTCTTCAAGTTCAGGTGGCAACAGTTGACAATCATGCATGGTCGGGTGGGGGGGACCGTCCATCCACACGCGATCCAATCTCCAGATCTGAATTTCTTCGGTACCTCCCAATCATTGCCATTCACAGACACTGTTACCGACGGTGATTGGATGTATGTGAAAGCGGAGTTGAAAAACGCCGTTTCCACGCGATGGGTCATATCGGCGCCGATCTGGTTCCAGATCCCTCCGTCTGCCCCGAGCTGGGTGTCTCCGTGTCCCCAAACCACTCCCCCGATGAAACCCCTGTCGTTTGTCGTCAGGGCCAGTGATCCAAACGATGACGGCCTGTTCGTGACCTTCAACTGGGGGGACAATTCGCCGCCGACACGCGTCGGCCCACTTCCCTCCGGAAGCCTCTTCGCCTCCTCCCATCAGTATCCGACTGTCGGTTCATACTTCGTGACGGTCACTGCGGGGAATGTCTACTCTACAGCGGGAGGACCGTCACCTGCCTGTCGCGTCGATGTTTCCAATGGTGGCGGAGACACCGTGTCCCTCGACGCGACCGCCGATACCTATGTCGAGTTCTACTTTCCAGTCAAGAATAACTGCACGGATCACCTCTATGTAGGCCACGACGACTTTATCAACTTTATCCGGGACCGAACCTGGCTGAAGTTTGACTTGACTTCAGCGATCCCGGAAGGAGTGAAAGTCACTTCCGCTCGACTCGAACTAACGTCGTGGAAAGTGTTCTTCGACGATCCGTCAGTGAATCAGACGATTCTTGTGCACAACGGCCTCGACCCGTGGCCAGGTAATGGGACAGAGTGTTCCCTGACGTACAGCAACCAGCCGGGGCGTCGCAGGACCCCCGTGGATTCCCGAGTTGTGACGGGCCCTGGCCGCTACGCATGGAACATTGACGTAGCAGTGGTGCAGCAGTGGCTCTCTGATCCGTCCTCCAACTTCGGTGTGGTGTTGGCAGCCCTGAGCGATATCCTGGGGACCGGAGCATCTGTCACGGATGTTCCATCCTTCCTGAGCAAGGAAACTGCATCGGTTCCCGGAGATAGGCCGAAGCTGATCGTCCAGTTTCAGCGACTGCCCGATTACGTGGCGAGCGTCGGAGGTCCGGGGTCTGGCATACCGGGCAAGTCAATTACGGTCGATGTCGCAACACTGAACCAAGGCACGGGCGATGCCACGGTCCCGAGTCATACACACGTGTTCCTGTCCAGGAATCAAGTCGTCGGTGATGCTGATGATGTCTTCTTGAGAGATGACAGCGATGTTCCGCCCTTGGTTGCAGGGGCTGCTCACGCCCACCCCTTCGATGTGACCATTCCCGCAAATACGACCGAAGGTGATTATTTCATTTGTGCAAGGGCGGACGAACACGGCGTGGTCACGGAGAGCAACGAGGGGAATAATGTCGGCTGGTACCCGGTTCGGATTCTGTTGCCGAAACCTGACTATGTAATATTCTCAATTCGCAGCCAGCCGACAGACGTCTACCCGGGCGAAAGCATCTCTGCGGAAGTGGTGACCGCCAACTTCGGGACGGGCGATGCAACAGTCCCGAGTACGACGAAGGTCTATTTATCACCTGACTGCGGTCCGGATGATTCGGACCCGGTAGTCATCCCGATAGCTGTGCCGGCTCTCAAGGCCGGGGAATTCTTCGCTCCCAGTCAGCCTGTTGTGATCCCCGTACCGCTCAGCCTGCCTCCCGCAACCTATCATGTGCTCGCTTATGCTGACGCGACCAACGCAATCCAGGATTCAGATGAGACAAACAACGCCGACAAGTGCTTGGACATCATAGTGAAGCCACCTCAACCTACATATGCGCTCACTGTACTGTCGTCGCCAGAGAGCGGATGCTCAACCGTCGTGACTCCCCCAGACAATAATGGGGCAGGGGGCGGTAGCACGCCGTTCACCCGGATTTATAGCAACGGCACACCTGTGACGCTTGATGCGTCCGGCACTTGCGGCGGACTGTCGTTCGACCACTGGGTCGTGGACGGGGTGGCGCGGCCCGTGAGGCAAAACCCGATCACCATTACCATGGACGCGGATCACACGGCTGTTGCGGTGTATCTGCCGCCGACCTGGATGTTGACCGTTCAATCATCGCCGAGCAGCGGATGTTCGGTGACGGTCAGCCCGGCAGACAACAATGAAAACGGGAATGGCACCACCTCCTTCATCCGGACCTACAACAATGGCAGGCAGGTGACGCTTGATGCGTTCGGCACTTGCGGCGAGCGGTCCTTCGACCACTGGGTCGTGGACGGGACATCTCGACCAGCAGGCCAAGATCCCATCACAGTGTTGATGGACACGAACCACACAGCGACCGTCGTTTACGCAACAATTGTGCCGCCGCCGAGCCTCCTTTCGCCAGCCAATGGCCTGACAACCGGCTGTTCGCCGGTCTTTGATTGGACGGATGTCTCAGGCGCTACTGGATACGACATCGCCTTTGATGCCTGTTGCAATGGAAGCTGGTACGAACAACTCTCGGTCGCCCAATCGATGTATCAAGGGCGCCTCCGTAACTTCTCGTGCTATCGCTGGCGCGTGCGAACACGCGGCGCCACCGGCACATCCATTTGGTCTGCTGAGTGGACGGTACGCTCCCGCGAGCTGCGCGGTGATGTGAATGCTGATGGGGCCGTGAATTCCTCAGATGCTGTCTTGTTGCTCAAATACCTCGCTGGGTCGCTGGCAAGCTTACCCAACCTGGCCCAGGCGGATGTGGACTTTGACGGCGACCGCGACCCGTTCGATGTGAGCCTCATATTGGCCCAAGCGGTCTTCAAAGTGCCAGTTCTCTGCGCCGGGAGTTCCGCCGCAGAAATTCAGACCATACCAAGCCGGCGTGTTTGGATCGGGGACGCCACGACCCTCAATCGTTCCGCTTGGCGTGTACCGATTCGCATCAGCGAGTCTGGCGGTATGACTGCCGGCCTTATCGAACTGCGGCTCGACACGCAATCGTTCATGCTGGATCGAGTCGACGCAGGGTCAGCGACGGCAGGGATGCTGCATGTGGACGGGCGCCCGTCCTCCGGAAGGCTGCGCATTGTGTTTGCCGGTTCGGGAGCGGCTCTCTCGGGCCGGACTGAACTCTACTGGCTGACCTTGCGGGCACGCTCGACGAGTCGGACGGCGGCGCCACCGGTGGTCAGTCTTCAGCGGGTGATGCTGTTTGACACACGCGGCGACACGTTCCCTTTGCGGTGACGCGTGATTTTCAGCAGGAGGTCCACGATGAGAGAAATCAAGTGTGAGCGGAGAAAGAGAGAGCTTTCGCGCCGCGTTGCTGTGGTGGGTGCGGCAGTTTTTGCGATGTGCGTGTTGACAGCTGGATGTAGCAGTGGAGGAACGATAGTCGAGGGCATGCCTTCCATAAGCATAGCGGTTGCACCGTCCTCTGTGAATTCCCCAGTGGGACAATCCACAACTCTGGCGATCAATCTTTCCAATGTGAATGCTCGTTCCGTGAGTGGTGGAGACATCGTGATCACCTTCTCGGCCGCAGGTCTCGAAGTGGTCAGTGTCACGATCGGAAGCATGCTGAGCGGCTTTGTCTGGGATCATCGAATCGACAACGCGGCCGGGAGAGTGGACATTGCCTTCGCCAGCGCCAATGTCATCACAGGGCAGGGGACGCTGTTTATCGTGACCGTGCGCCCGAAGACAACCGGATGCACTTCGGTCAGTCTTGCTCAAGTGCGAATCGTGGACTCCTCGGCTGTTCCCATTTCCGGAGTGGGAACTGCGGGCGGTCAAGTTTGCGGGCAGTAATCGAAGAGAATGCTGTCCCAATTAGTTGACTTAGTCCATTCGGCAAACTCATTTTCCTAGTGGAGTAACACATGGGTTCGCGTCCCAAGTGAGGCCCTATATCGCTGCCGCCGCACGCCCCGCAGCTCCAGCGCCTCCGTAGATTCACGGATAGCCGGCGCGAGGTGCCGTGTGCGCTACTTGACCAGTGTCCGCGCAGCACGGGCACGGGCGGGTGTTCGAAAGCGGTGTGCGGTGCCTCACCCAATCCCTCTGTCACGGCGGCGGGCGGGATGTGACCAGCGGCCACGGCTCTCGTTGTGGCCGCTGCGTTTTGTGAAAGGGGAAAGCACAAGGAACAGGCCTGGCGGCCTGCGGTACCTTTGAAGCACCCCCCAAAACATCGCCGCCCCAGCCGAAGCCGGGGCGGCGCTTGACCGTCGCAGTGAGGGTGGCTTAGACCTTCGGGCGGACGTTGGTGGCCGCGGGGCCTTTGGCGCCCTGCTTGATCTCGAATTCGACTTCCTGGCCCTCGGTGAGGGTGCGGAAGCCGTCCATCGCGATCTCGCTGTGGTGCACGAAGACATCGCCCGAATCGGTCTCGATGAAGCCATAGCCCTTGGCGGCGCTAAACCACTTGACCTTGCCGGTCGGCATAGTGCGTTCCTTTCCGGTAGTGCGTACTCCAAGCCGGGGGTCCGCGTTGCGCCGACCGTCTCGGGCTTGTTTCTGGCACTCCTTGCGCTGGGGCTTCGCCCCAGACTTATCCAATTATACCAGCCAAATCCCTCACCCCCTTCCTTCGCTTGGCCGATGACGCATGGCCAGCGGGGTGCCACTGGGGAGATGCGTTGTCCCTCTCCCTGTCGGGAGAGGGTGCCCGAAGGGCGGGTGAGGGCGGCCCCGTCTAGCCCGGGCCGGGTTCCGGGGCGGGGCGGCGGCCCAGGATGGGTACCGGATGGAGGAGCCAGAAGCCGAGGCCGACGAGCGGGACGAGGACATTGAGGGCGAGTTGATAGCCGATCGTGACCGAGGCGACGGCGGCGGCGGCGGTGCGGGCGGGATAGCCGAGGGCGCCGAGGAAGACGCCGGTGAAGACCTCGTTGGTGCCGACTCCCATGAACGAGAGGCGGCCGAGGCGCGAGACGAGGTGGGCGGTGAGCAGGCAGGGCAGATAATGACTGAAGGGCAGCGGCACTTTCCAGGCGCGGAAGACGCAGAAGATAGCAATGTAGATGGCGGACTGCGCCAGGGCGACCAGCGGGATCGCCCACCAGACGCCGCGCTGGCGGAAGACCTGCAGGCCGGCGTGGTAGTGGACGACCAGGTCGCGCAGCGGGTCGGAGAAGCGGTTGAGGAACGGGAGGCGGGCGACGACCGCGATCAGGCGCTCGTGCAGAGGGCGCCACAGGTACACGAGCGCGAGGCCGGTGGCGACGATGACGGCGGCGGCGAAGACGCCGATGCCCCACCAGGGGGATTGATTGCCGGCGCCGCCGAGGACGACGATGAAGGAGACCGCGCCGGCGACTTGGTAGACGAGACTGACCAGGCGCGCGGCCATCCGCTCGGCGAGCACGCTGCTCAACGCCAGGCCGACCGAGCGGCCGCTGGCGTGAATCAGATAACTGACGCGGATGAATTCGCCGACGCGGCTGGGCGTGACGCGGGCGAGGTACTGCGCGCTCAAGGCGGCGCGGACGGCCGTCCCGCGGGTGAGGGGAATGCCTTGCAGGCGCGCCAGGCGCTGCCAGGCGAGGCCGCTGCACGATTCGCCGGCGAGGCGGACCGCGACGGCGGCGGCGATCAGGGCGACGGCGGCCGGGTTGGCGATGTCGCGCAGGACGAGCAAGTTGTATCGGCTCAACACCCAGGCGAAGACGACGAGGAACAGCAGGTTGAGGATGAGGCCGGAACGGCGCCACCAGGGGGAGCGGGCGCGGGGGTCGGGGTCGCCGGGCACGCCATCTTGTAACAGGGGGGAAGGGCGGCGACAACGGGCGGGCGCGGCGCAGCACGGCGTATGCGAAGATGGGAGGCCGTTGAAGGAGGGGGACGATGTGGCCGCTGCTGACAATTCTGGTCTTTCAGGCAACCGGGCCGGCGCGCGAGCCGGTGTATGTGCTGGCGCCGCAGGCGGGGGAGTACGCGTTCCTTCTGGAGCCGTTGACTGTCCATTCGGCGATGGACTACGCAGATCGCACGACGGTCGGTTCGCTGCGGGCGGGGGACAAGGTGCTGGTGCTTGAGTTTCAGCGCGGGCGGGGCTTCAGCCGGTATGCGAAAGTGCGTTATGTGGGTCCGGTGTGGGATGCGAAGGGGAAGCAGCGCACGGTGAAGATTGAGGGATGGATTCCGCACAATGGAGATGGCCTGCTGGCCTTGAACGCGTCGGCGGCGGATGCGGCGCTGCTGGCACGGGCACAATGGAACATCTCCGGGTACTCTGACGGGACGCCGGAGTCCGAGATGGGACTCTGTTGGGCGCTTTTGCAGAACTTCAAGCAATCGCCGTACCGCGCGGCGGCGTGGTGGCGGCTCGCACGAGCTGCGGATGGGTTGGTGCCGGTGTTGCAAGTCCGCTTGGGAATTATCCGCAGAGATTTTGAACAACGGGGTATCCGCGGCGAACGCGAGACCAATACGCAATTCAACGGCGAGGTCGCTCATTTCGAACGCTGGGGCGTGCGGTATGGGGTGGGGCACTATGGCAGCGTGCGTTACGACATGGACGCCTTTCGGCGGATTGTCTCCGACTATCCTGACAGCGAATTCGCCGATGATGCCGCGTGGGCACTGGTGAACGCGCCGGACGACGGCGAATGGGAAAACCATCCGCCCGGTCCCTTGGCCGAGGTAGCAGAGTGCGAGCAGTTCCTCTCTCGTTTTCCGACGACGCCCCTGCGCGTCGAGGCCCTGACGCGGATCGCTTTTCTCTGCCGCTACTTACAGGCGTCGTACACTTGGTTTGAGCCTGATGCGGAACGGGCCGCGAATTGGCGCGACCGTGCGTTGCGGACATATCGGCGAGTCCTGGAATTGGCGCCGGGTACGTTGGAAGCCGCAGGGGCAACTTCGGCCATCGCCGAGATTGATGCGGGGCTGTTCATTTTCGGCGGCGAGCCGCGGCCGGCGGAGACGCCCCAATGACCACCATCACGGTCTACGGCGGGGCTGGAGAAATCGGCGGCAATAAGATTCTGGTGGACGACGGCGGCTGGTCGGTGTTCCTGGACTTTGGGATGTCGTTCAAGCGGCACGGGATGTTCTTCGAGGAGTTTCTGAAACCGCGCGGCGGGCGGGGGCTGATTGATTATCTCGAATTGGGGCTGCTGCCCCGATTGCGCGGCTTGTATCGCACGGACCTGGAGCCGCCGGGCGCCGATGTGTGGACGCAGTTTCCGCCGACGCGATTTGACCGCGATCCACTGCGCGGCGTCATTTTGTCACACGCGCACCTCGATCACTCGGCGGATATTTCGTTCCTCGATCCGGCGCTCCCGATCTTCTGCGGGGCAGTGACGGCGTTCCTGGCGAAGGGCGTGCAGGACAGCGGCAAGTCGTCAATGGCCGGCGAGGTCGTGTATGCGACGGATCGGGTGCCGTATGAGCCGGAGAAGAACCCGATCGAGGCGGCGGTCAACACGCAGCGCGTGAAGGCGGGTCTCGGACTCCTCAAGTCGAGCACCAGCAAATTCGCCGCGCGCATGCGGCCGTTCTATCTGACCGGCGAACCGGCGGGCGCCGACGCACTTGAGTTTTGGGGGGCGACGCCGGGCGAACGACCGCTGAAGGACCTGCCCTGGCAGGCAGCGAGTGCGGTGTGGAAGTCGGCGCTGCGGCTGCTGCCGGTTGACCACAGCATTCCGGGCGCGTGCGCGTGCCTACTGGAGACGAGCGCCGGGCCGCTGGCCTACAGCGGGGACATCCGCTTGCAAGGCCGCGCCGCGGGCGATACGCGCGCGTTCGCGGAGGCCGCGGCGGCGCTCGACGGCGTGACCCTGCTGTGCGAGGGGACGCGACTGGGCAAAGAGTGGGAATCAGGCACGGCGATGCAGGTGAAGGACGAGCGCCCGGCGCCAACCGAGGAGGAAGTCGCGGCCAACTGTTTGGAGGCAGTCCGCGCAGCGCCGGGTCAGTTGGTGATTGCCGACTTCGGGCCGCGCAATGTCGAGCGGCTGCAGAGTTTCCTGCACATCGCCGAAGCCACCGACCGGCTGCTGGTCATTCTTGATAAGGACGCCTACTTGCTGCAGGCGCTCGCCGCGGTGGGCTTCGCGGGCGCGCCGGCGCCCGACCATCCGCGCTTGCGCGTCTTCAACGAACCGACGACCAGCCCCGGCGCCTGGCGGCGGGATTCCGTGTGGTCGCGACTGCAAGACCGGCTTGTCACCGCCCGTGCCATCGGCGACGCGCCGGGCGATTTCATCGTCTGCTTCTCCTTCTTCCAGACGAACGACCTGGTGGACATCCGCCCCGCGGGCGGTATCTATATCTACTCCACCAGCGAGCCCTATGATGACGAACAGAAACTCGATGTAAAGCGACTCCGCGCCTGGCTGGATCACTTCGGGATGAAATTTGTTGGCGACCCGTGTGTGAAGGGGCAGGCGCGCTATCACGCCTCCGGGCACGCGCCGGAGGCGGACTTGCGCTGGGTGGTGGAGACCATCCGCCCGAAGCGCCTCATCCCGATTCACACCGAACACCCGGAGTGGTTCACGCAGAACTTTGGGCAGTGGTGCGAGGTGACCGCGCCGGAGGTGGGGGTGCCGATTGCCCTTCGGTGAAGGGGTGTTAGGTGTCAGGTGTCAAACGGCAGGGAGACAAGCTCCAAGAGTGAACGCCCCGGCTGGCAGGCAGGAAGCCTGCCCCCCTAGAGGGTTCAGTTACACGGGAGCGGAGACGGCATGAGCGCGGCGATGGGCGAGACCATCGCGGCAAGTGTTCGCACGGGGAGCGACGCGAAACCCGGAATACCCACGGCCGCAGCAGTACTGGAGGGAACCCCCGCGCAGCCGACGAAAGCGGGGCCGGGCCAGAAAACGACGATATCGAACGATCCGTTCGGGTTCTGACGCCACACCTGAATGGTGAGGCCGTAGACAGGGTCGCCGAAGGTCATCCCCGGGAGCCACAGGGCGTTCGTGAGTGTGCCGTCGCCGGGCGTGGCGTCCACCGGCTTCTTCGCCCAGTCTTGCAGTTCTTTATACCAGCGGTGAAGAAGAACGCCTTCCTGCGGAATGCAGGCATCGTGGCCTTCGTGCAGACGCACCTCGATGCTGTAGGCGCGCAGACCGTCGCCCATGTCGAGCGTCAGGCCGCGCAGTCCGCTGGTGCGGGTGGTGGGGAAGACGGTGAAGGTGGACATCGTGCCGGGGAAGAGCGCCGGCGCGTTCGGGCCGCTCAACCAGCCCGCCGCGACTTTGTTGAATGCAATAGTGTGCGAGCCCTCGTCCTTGCAACCGCGGCTGACGACATCGAAGTTGGAGTCGTAGGAGAAGTACACATTACCCGAGTGCCACCAGCCGAGGTTGTGGCCCATTTCGTGGCCGGTGACATCCACGGACCACGCCCAAGTCGCCAGCGACCCTCCGGGCAGCCAGGCCACCGAAAAAGTACGCACGCCCCAGGGCGTGTTCCAGTTCTCGAAGCCGAGCGTCCCGACAGCGCAACTGCAACCGAAGGTTCCATTGAAGTACAGGAGCAAGCGCGAGCCGTTGGGCAGATCGGCCATGCCGTTGGCGGCGGCCGTGGTGAGGGCGTCGGCGACGAGTTGGTCGAGCCGGGCGCCGAAACTCAAGAAGTTGTTGTAATCGGCCTGTGTCCGCGGCAGCGACCACCAGCCGTTGACGGAGCCGCCGAGCGTCATCG
>CAYNSX010000015.1:0-15711 GCA_964400165.1 uncultured bacterium | reverse complement strand
CGTTGTAGGAGTTCTCTTCCCAGAAAGTCTTCAGCGAGGGAAACGCGCCAAAGATGAGCCCGGTAAAGAAGGAGGGAGGCTGCGGCTCGGTGGCAATGTCGGCAAACTTATTCAGGAGCGCGACGGTGTTTTGAATGCCGGTCTGGTGCGAAGCGGGTTCGGGGCCGCCGCTGTGATGCAGTTGCATTCCGGGTTTGACTTCATAGCCGGTGACGGCGAGCGTCCCGTCGTGCAGCCGGCCGCGGGCAGTCATTTCCATGCCGGTCAGGTCTTCCGCCGGCAGTTCGGCGAGTTCGAGCGTGAACTTGCCTTGCGGGGTTTCCAACACCCAGACGACCAGCGGTTCGCCGGCGAAGTCGGCGGGGGTGTGAATGCGAGCGCGCACGATGCCGGTGAGGGTGTCCCCGCCGGTCGCGGCAGCCGCCGGACTGCCGAACACGACGGTCAGCAGCGCGGCAAAGCCCGTGAATGCGCAGCGATGTGCACGGCGGTTCATTCGGGGCGCTTCCCCTCCCGCGACTAGTGTACCCCACGGCCCAGCCCAGTCCTGCCGGTCGGTTGCCGGGCAAGCAAGCGTGGTGTTAGGATTTGCCGGCACCTGGTGGTGCCTGGGGTGTCTATGAGTCTCTTCAAACCAGCCACAGCCGAAGCCGCGGCGTCCGCTCCCCTCTCCGCCCGCATGCGCCCGCACACGCTCGACGAATTCGTCGGGCAGCAGCAATTATTGGGGCCGGGCAAGCCGCTGCGCTTGGCGATCGAGCAAGATGAGTTGTCGTCGTGCATCCTGTACGGCCCGCCCGGGTGCGGGAAGAGCACGCTGGCGGGGATCATCGCGCACAGCACGCAGGCGGAGTTCGAGCACTACAGCGCGGTCACTTCGGGCGTGGCGGAGATGCGGCGCGTCATCAAGGCGGCGGGCGACCGGCGGGAGTTCCATCAGCAGCGCACGGTGTTGTTCGTGGATGAAATCCATCGTTTCAACAAGGCGCAGCAGGACGCGTTCCTGCCGTTCGTCGAGGACGGCACGATTGTGCTGATCGGCGCGACGACGGAGAACCCGTTCTTCGAAGTGATCGGGCCGCTGCTCTCGCGGGCGCGCATTTTCACCTTCGAGCCGCTGGCGTCGGAAGACATCGGCGTCATCCTCGACCGGGCTGCCGCCGATGCCGAGCGCGGCCTCGGCAGTGCGGTGACGCTGGAGCCGGCGGCGCGGGCTCGGCTGGTGGAGTTCTCGAACGGCGATGCCCGCGCCGCCCTGAACGCGCTTGAACTCTCCGCGTTTCTCGCCGAACAGGAGAGCAGCGCCGTCGTCACGGAAGCGATTGCGGCGGAGGCGCTGCAGCGGCCGGTCCTCCGGTACGACCGCCAGGGCGACGCGCATTACGACATCATCTCCGCCTACATCAAGAGCATCCGCGGCGGCGACCCCGACGCGGCGATCTACTGGCTGGCGCAGATGATCGAGGCCGGCGAAGACCCGCGCTTCATCGCCCGGCGGCTGGTGGTGCACGCCGCCGAGGATGTCGGCAACGCCGATCCGATGGCGCTGCTCATCGCCACCGCCGCGGCGCACGCGGTGGAATATGTCGGTCTGCCCGAGGCGCGCATCCCGCTGGCGCAGGCGACGGCCTATGTGGCGACGGCGCCGAAGAGCAACGCCGCGGTCACGGCCATCAACCAGGCGCAGCGCGATGTGCGCGAGCGGGCGCCCGGGCGCGTGCCGGCGCACTTGCGCGACACGGCCTACCGCGGCGCCAAGCAACTGGGACACGGCGCGGGCTATCAGTATCCGCACGATGCGCCGGGGCACTTCACGCCGCAGCAATACGGGCCGGACGACCGGCCCCTGCCGCGATACTATGTCCCCTCCGACCAGGGCTACGAAGTGAAGATCGGGCAGCGCCTGGCGGCGTGGTGGCGCGAGCGCTTCGGCGCCGCGCCGGAGTCCAAGGACGCACCGGAGACGGGACACGATGGCTGAACGGATGCTGGTGGCGATGTCGGGCGGCGTGGACAGCAGCGTCGCCGCGGCGCGCCTGGTCGAGGACGGCCACGAGGTGGTGGGTGTCACGATGCGGCTCGGGCGTGAGGGCGCGTTCGACGCGACGAAAGCGTGCTGCGGGCTGGGCGCAGTCGAGGATGCGCGGCGCGTCGCGGCGACGCTGGGCATCCGCCACTATGTGATGGATTTGACCGAGCCGTTCCAGGCGCTGGTGATCGAGGACTTCATCAGCGAGTACGCCGCGGGGCGGACGCCGAACCCGTGCATCCGTTGCAACCGGCACATCAAGTTCGCGGTGCTGATGGAGCGGGCGGAGGCGTTCGGGTGCGAAGCCGTCGCGACCGGCCACTACGCGCGCCGCGTTTTCGATGAGGCGACCGGCCGCTGGATGGTGGCGCGCGGAATTGACCCGGCCAAGGACCAATCGTACGCGCTGTACTCGCTGACGCAGGCACAACTCGCGCGCTGCCGGTTCCCCGTCGGCGACTTGCACAAAGACGAGACGCGCCGGCTGGCGCGGGCGCTCGACTTGGTGACCGCGGACAAGCCCGAGAGTATGGACATCTGCTTCGTGCCGGACGGCGGGTATGCGGAGTTCCTGCGCCGCGCTGCGCCCGGAGTCGAGCAGCCCGGGCCCATCGAAGATGAAGCGGGCGTCGTCGTGGGGGAACACCGCGGCGTGGCGTTTTACACGATCGGGCAGCGGCGCGGCCTCGGCCTCGCCACAGGGGAGCCGCGGTATGTCGTCGAAGTGGATGCCGGGCGCAACGCCGTAATTATCGGCGGCCCGGAGGCGCTGGATGCGCGCGGCATCGAGGTGCGCGAGGCGAACGCGATGGGCTGGGTGAACGGCGTGCGGACGCGGCGGCTGACCGGCAAGGTGCGCTCATCGATGCCGCCGGCGGCGTGTACGGTGACCCGCGGCGACGACGGCGCGCTGCTGGCCGAATTCGATGCGCCGGTGCGGGCGCCCGCGCCCGGGCAGGCGGCGGTTTTTTACGAAGACGACCGGGTGATGTGCGGGGGCGTGATCGCCCGCGTGCTGCGCACCGCACCCGGTGAGAATGGAGGACACGATGCCATCGCATGACGACGACCACTCGGTGGTCTGGGATTTCCTGGCGGGAGTCGGGATTGGGGCGCTGGTGGGCGGCGCGCTGGCGTTGCTCTATGCGCCGAAGAGCGGGGAGGAATTGCGGACCGACCTGCGCGACAAGGCGGGCGACGCCAAGGACAAAGTGGACCGGCTGCTGGGCGACCTGCGCCAGCGCGGCGAGCGCATCATTGAAGACCTGAAGGGCGCGGTGGAGGCGGGCCGCAAGGCCGCCGCCGGCAAGCGCCAGAGTCTGGAGGATGAGCGCGGCCAAGGGTAGGGCCGCGCGCCATTATGGATTTCCATGTGACGCCCCGGCAGGAAGCGGACGGGCTCGTGGTGATCGAAGTAACCGGCGAGGCCGATCTGTACACGGCGCCGCAGTTGCGCGCGGCGCTGCTCAACGCCCTCGAAACCACGCACTGGCTGGCGGTCGACTTGAAGCAGGTCGCCTACCTCGACAGCACCGCACTCGGCGTGCTCATCGGGGCGCTGAAGCGGGCGCGGGATGCGCAGGGCGAACTGTGCCTGCTCAACCCGCCGCCGCAAGTGCAGCGCGTGCTGGAAGTGACGCGGCTGGCGAAAGTGTTTCCGGTGTTCGCCTCGGCGGGCGAGGCGCTCGCCGGGATGCGGCAGGCGTCGGGATGATGGTGCGGACGCCGGCGACGGTGCACCTGCAATTCCCGGCGCGTCCGGAGTTCCTGCGGGCGGCCCGGATGCTGATGGCCGCGCTCGCCAGCCAGCTGGACTTCGACTATGACGCCATCGAGGACCTGAAACTGGCAGTCGGCGAGGCGTGCACGAACGCCATCCGCCACGGCAGCATCCTGGGCGAAACGATGGTGAGCGTGACCTGGACGATCGAGGACGCGGCGCTGACGGTGGAAGTGCGCGATGAAGGCCGCCCCGGCGCCGAAGCCGAGGACGCCGGCGACGAGGAAGACCTCGAGCGCGGCGGGCTGGGATTGCTCGTGATGCGGGCGGTGATGGACGAAGTGGCCTTGGAGGCGCTGCCCGAGGGCGGGCACGCGATACGGCTGGTGAAGCGCAGGTGACGCAGCCCAAGCGCGAGGAATCGCGCCCGCCCGCCCGTCCCCTCGACCCGGCGGACGAGACCATCGCCATCTTTCACGAACTGCGGCGCACGCACGCGCCGCGGCTGCGCGAGCAGCTGCTCGACCGGCACATGAACCTGGTGCGCTACCTGGCGCGCAAGTTCTCCGGTCGCGGCGAGCCGGTGGATGACCTGATCCAGGTGGGCACCATCGGGTTGCTCAACGCCATCGACCGCTTCGACGCCGACCGCGGCATCCGCTTCACCACTTTTGCGACGCCCACGATTGTCGGGGAAATCAAGCGCTATTTCCGCGACCGCGGCTGGGCGATCAAGGTGCCGCGCCGCCTGCAGGAACTGAACCTGGCGGCCAACAAGGCCATCGAACGGCTGACTTCGCGCCTGGAACGCACGCCGACGCTCAAGGAAATCTCCGCCGAACTGCAGGCCTCCGACGAAGACACGCTCGAAGCGCTGGAACTCGGCTATATGTACGAATTGATTTCGCTCGACAGCGAATTGAAAACCTCCGACGACGACGGCGGCACGCTCTCCGATTATGTCGGGCAGCAAGACCCGGGGCTGGCGGACTTCGCCGAGGCGGCGAACCTGAAGCAGGGGCTGGAAGCGCTGCCGCCGCGCGAGGCGGACATCATCCGGCTGCGGTTCCTCGCCGGCCTGTCACAGACGGAGGTGGCGCGCAAACTCGGCATTTCGCAGATGCATGTCTCGCGCCTGCAGAACCGCGCACTCGCCCGCCTGCGTGCGTATCTCGCCGAGAAGCCGGTGAAGGAGGGCTAGGGACCGAGGAGGCGGGGAGGCGGGAAGGCAGTCAAATCAGTTAATCGGGTCGTGATGTGTCGCTGTGCGACGCGTGAGTAATTGAAGACTCTGTTGTTCCTGCCTCCCCGCCTCCCTGCTCTCCTGGTGTCTCGATGTTACAGGGGCGGCTGGGTGGGGACGCCGTTCTTGCGGACTTCCCAGTGCAGGTGCGGGCCGGTGGCGGCGCCGGTGCTGCCGACGGCGGCGATGGTCTGGCCCTGCTTCACCGATTGCCCCTCGTGGACATAGAGCGAACTGCAATGCGCATAGAGGGTGGTGACGCCGCCGCCGTGATCGATGACCACGGTGTTGCCGTACCCGCTGCGCCAGCCGGCAACGATGACAACGCCCGTCGCCGCGGCTTTGATGGGTGACCCGGATGCTGCGCGCAAGTCCACGCCGGCGTGGAACCGCCGGTCGCCGTAGATGGGATGCCGCTCACGCCAACCGAACGGACTGGACACCGAACCGGGCACGGGGCGGACAAAGCCGCCGGTGAAAGTCCGCGCGGCGCGGGCGCGCCCTTCGGCGGTCTGGCTCAAGCGATCCAACTCGGAGGTCATGTTCCGCTGCGCCGCTTCCAACTGGGCGAGGCGCTGGTCGATGACGCGCAGGCGGGCGCGCTCATTCTGCCATTCGGCGGTGTGCTCCGCGGCCAGCGAGGTCAGGCGCGATTTTTCGTGGCGCAGGATTTCGTGCGCCAGTTTGGCGTTCTCTTCCAACTGGTCCACTTTAGCGAGGTTGCCGATGGCGCGGTCGCGCGACTCCTCAAACGCGGCGGTCAGTTCCGCGTCCTGCTGCATGATGGCCTGGCGATAGACGGACAAATCCGAGAAATCAGCGAAATCCTTGGCGCTCAAGAGGAGTTCCAGGGTCGAGGGCTCGCCGTAGCGATACATCAAGTCGATGCGTTGGGCGAAATCACGCAGGTGGCGCTCCAGGTCGCGCTTGGATACTTCGAGCGCCTGGCGGGCTTCGCCGAGGCGGGTGATCAGGGTGCGGACGCGCCGGGCGGCCGTGTCGACATCGTTGGCGGTCGAGCGCAACCGAGTTTCCGTGGATTGGCGCTGGCGGTTGGCGTCGCGTACCCGGGCTTGGACCTTGCTGCGCTCCTTCTCCAGGCGCGCCTTTTCCCGCTGCAGTTGCTCGAGCTCCGACCGGAGTTGCTCGCTGGTCTTGGGGGTGGCGGCCCGAGACCCGGCCGGCACTAACATGCCCAAGAGGGCACTGAACAGCGCGGCCCGGATCGCCCAGCGGTATCCGCTCCAACCGGCGGCGCGGCGACTTCGCGTCATCCGTGTTGGCTCCTTGTCCTCTGTGTCAGCCGGGGAAGTATACCATGTTGCCGGCGGCATTGACCCGACGCCGACCCCCCGCCTACAATGACTCGTTTTCCCGTCGGCGCCCCGAAAAGGAGAAGTGAATGTCCCGTCCGTCCCCTCGCGTCGTGTTCACCAGGGCTCTGGTGGTACTGCTGGTGGGGCTGTTGCTGTTGCCGCTGCTGGGGTGCCAGGCCAAGGTGGAAGCCATCGTCAACGGCCACCGCATCAAGCGCGATGAGGTTTGGGCAGAAGCCAAGCGCAACGGCGACGCGCAGCGTCTGTTGCGCAATGTCGTTGACACCTGGCTGCTCGAAGCGGATGCCCGGGAGAAGAAGATTATCGTGACGGACGCAGAGATTGACAGCATCATGAAGTTCTCCGACGCGAAGGGCGGGCTGCTGGACGCGGCGGCGCCGGGGGCGGGCAGAGAGGACTTGCGCGCGCTCCTGAAGCGCAATTTGCTGATCGCCAAGATGGTGGTGAGCGAGCAGGACGCACAGCAGTTTTACAACGAGCACACGGCCGAGTTCAATGATGCGAAGCAAGTGCATCTGCGTCGCATTGTGATGGGGAGCAGGGACGAGATCGCGGCGCTGCGCGACCGCATCCTGAAGGGCGAATTGAAGTTCGAGGACGCCGCGAAGGCCAGTTCCGTCGACCAGACCACCAAGGCCTCGGGCGGCGACTGGGGCTGGAAGGCGGCCGACAATCCGCCGCCCGGCCTGCCGCAAGTGTTCTCGATGCAGGAGGGCGAAGTTACCGAGCCGCTTCCGGCGGTGTTTCCCGAGGGCGCCTTTCAAATTGTGCAGGTCGCCGGCATCCGCGAAGCGGTTGAGCGGTCGTTTGACGAGGTGAAGGCCTTCGTGATGCTGGTGATGGTCCTGAACGCGCCAGCGAACACCACCATCAGCCAGGACACTTTCGCGTATTTCCAGAGTCTCTGGAGCACGGCGACCGTCAGGATCAGCGACCCGGCCCTGAAGGATTTGCAGGCGTTCTACGACCAGCAAAAGGGCGCCGCGCCGCAGCCGGGCGGCGCTCCCGTCGCTCCAGGCGGTGCCCCAACGGGAACCGGCGCGGCACCCGTGCCGGGAGGACAGCCGGTTGCGCCCGCCAGGGTGGACGTCCCGAAGGAGATCGAGCCCTATGTGCCGGGCTCCGGCACTTCCGGGAATACGACACAACCTTCCGGCCAGGGCGTGCCCGCGAAACCGGCCCCGGGTGGCAACCCGAAGTAAGACCGCAGCGCCCGTAACGCGCCGCGTCTTCGCCTTCGCCGAAGGCGACCGAGACCAGCGCGCCCTGCTGGGCGGCAAAGGCGCCAACCTGGCGGAGATGACGCGGCTCGGTCTGCCCGTCCCGCCCGGCTTCACTATCACCACGGATGCCTGTCGCGACTTCTTGCGGCTCGGCCGCTTGCCCGACGGCCTGATGGAGGAAGTCCGCGCCGCGCTGCGCACCGTCGAACACGAGACCGGCAAGGGCTTCGGCGATCCCGAGCACGCGCTGCTGGTGTCGGTGCGGTCGGGGGCGATGCACTCGATGCCCGGGATGATGGACACCGTGCTCAACCTCGGCCTGAACGACAAGACCCTCATGGGCCTCATCCGGCTCACCGGCGATGAGCGGTTCGCGTACGACGCCTACCGGCGGTTCCTGGCGATGTTCGGGGAGATTGTGCTCGGAATGCCGGCGACGCCGTTCGAAGTCCTGACGCGCGAGCAGCGCGAGCGGCTCGCCGTGGCGACCGACGCGCAAGTCCCCGCCGAGGGCTGGCGCGACCTGACCCGGCGCTACCTGCGGCTCATCGAAGGGCACACCGGCGCCGCGTTCCCCAGCGACCCGATGCGGCAACTGGAATTGTCGATCGAGGCCGTCTTCAAGTCGTGGAACACCGAGCGCGCCATCGCCTATCGCCGTGCCACGCGCATCGCCGACGACCTGGGCACCGCGGTGAATGTGCAGGCAATGGTCTTCGGGAACTCGGGCGAGGGGTCGGGGACCGGCGTCGTCTTCACCCGCAATCCCTCGACGGGCGAGCGGCGGCTGTTCGGGGAATATCTGGAGAACGCGCAGGGCGAAGATGTCGTCGCCGGCGTGCGCACGCCGCTGGACATCGGACAACTCGAGAAGCGCGCGCCCGCGATTTACCAACAGTTGAGCGAGCTGGCGGAGCGCCTCGAGCAGCATTACCGTGAGATGCAGGATGTCGAATTCACCGTCGAGCGCGGCCGGCTGTACCTGCTGCAATGCCGCGGCGGCAAACGCAGCGGAATGGCAGCGGTGGCCATCGTGGTCGATATGGTGCGCGAGGGGCTGATCACACAAGAGGAAGCGGTGCGGCGCATTCAGCCCGACCAACTCGTGCAATGCCTGCACTCCCGCTTACAGGAAGGCGCGGCGGAGAAGGCGCGGTTGATGGGCACCGGCCTGAACGCCGGACCGGGCGCCGCGGTGGGGCGCATTGCGTTTGACGCCGAGACGGCAATCCGCCTCGGCAAACCCGGGCGCGGTGAAGAAGTCATCCTGCTCCGTCGGCAGACCAGTCCCGACGACCTGCCCGGAATGCTGGCCGCAGTGGGCGTGCTGACCGCCGAGGGCGGGCGCACTTCGCACGCGGCGCTGGTGGCGCGGCAGTTCGGCATCCCGACCGTGTGCGGCCTGCGCGAGCTCGAGATCGATGAAGAGCGGCGGCTCGTCCATTGCAACGGGCACCTGCTGCGCGAGGGCGACTGGCTGACGGTGGACGGCACCAGCGGCGCGGTGTACTTCGGGAAGGTCGCCACCGAGTCGGGCAGCGTGACGCCGGCGTTTCGGAAGTTCATGAACTGGGTGGATGCGGTGCGCACGATGGGCGTTCGGGCGAACGCCGACACCCCGGAGCAGGCGAAGGAAGCGCTCGAGTTCGGCGCCGAAGGCATCGGCTTGTGCCGGACGGAGCATATGTTCCTCGGCGAGCGGCTGCCGCTGGTGCAGCGGATGATTCTGGCGCGTACGCCGGCGCAGCGGCAGAAGGCGCTCGACCGGCTGCTCCCGCTGCAGCGCGGCGATTTCGAGCAGATTTTTCGGACGCTCGGCGCACGGCCGGTGACCATCCGCCTGATCGACCCGCCGCTGCACGAGTTCTTCTCGGACTTGGAGGCGGACACGCGGCGCGCCGTGCTCGCGCTGCGCGTCATCGAGCCGGGCTCGAAGAAACTGGCGCGCCGCGAGCGGCTGCTGAACCAGTTGGAGGACTTGCACGAAGCGAACCCGATGCTGGGGCTGCGCGGGGTGCGGCTGTCGCTGCTCTACCCGGAAATCGTCGCGATGCAGGTGCGGGCGATCATGGAAGCGGCCGCGATGGCGGAACTCGACGGCGTCCGCCCGCGGGTTGAAATTATGATTCCGCTGGTGGGCATGGCGTCGGAATTGCGCGCCATCCGCAAGCATTTGGAGGCGGTGGTGAAACAAGTGCTGACCGAAACCGGCCAGCGCGTCGATTACACCTTCGGCAGCATGATCGAAGTGCCGCGCGCCTGTCTGGTCTCGGAGGAGATTGCGCGCGAGGCGGACTTTTTCTCCTTCGGCACGAATGACCTGACGCAGATGACCTATGCGCTGTCGCGCGATGACGCCGGCCCGATTGTGCGGCATTACCTCGACGAAGGCATCTTCGAGTTCGACCCGACCGAGCGCATCGACCGCGAGGGCGTCGGCCGCCTGATGGCGATGGCGATCGAGGGCGCGCGGCGGACGAAGCCCAAGATCAAGATCGGCATCTGCGGCGAGCACGGCGGCGACCCGGACTCGATTCAGTTCTGCCATTCACTCGGGCTCGACTATGTGTCGTGTTCGCCGCGGCGGGTGCCGGTGGCGCGGCTGGCGGCGGCGCACGCGGCGCTGGCCGTCGAGGGGCCGGCCGACCGGTAGTGCGCGTCGGCATCGAGGCGCGGCTCGCCGTTGCGGCGACCGAGCACACCGGTTTCGAGTTTTATCTGCACGGCCTGCTGGCGGGGCTGGCTGCGCTCGCGTCGTCCAATGAAGTTCTGCTCTATTACCAACCGGGCTCGGGCGTGCGCGTCGACGCCCTGCCGCGCACCGCGACTTTGCGGCCGCGGCCGGTCTCGCTGCGACGCGGCTGGCTGACGGTCGGGTTGCCGTGCGCGATGTGGCGCGACGGCGTGCGGGCGGTCTTGTTCCCCTATGCGGTGCTGCCGCGCTTCCTGACCGCGCGCGCGGTGGTCACTTTTCACGACCTGACTTTCGAATCGAACCCGGAGTGGTACACGGCGGAACAGCTGCACAACGCGCGCGGCCCGCACCGCGACGCACTGCGGCGGGCGGCGCATTTCATCGTACCCTCGGCGGCGACGAAGACCGACATGCAGCGGCTCTTCGGCACAACCGCGGAGCGCATCACCGTCGTCCCGCACGGCACGCCGGACTACTGCCGGCCCGACCCGGAGGGCGCGGCGCGGTTGCGGACGCAGTTGCGCCTGCCGGAGCGCTATGTCCTCGGCGTCGGCGCCATCCAGCCGCGCAAAAACTTCGAGACGCTGGTCGAAGCGCTGGCGCTGGCCCGCGCCGGCGGCGATGACCTCCACCTCGTCATCGCCGGGCCGCGCGGCTGGAAGAACGAAGCGCTCTTCGCCCGCATCGCGTCGCTCGGCGTCGGCGGGGCCGTGCATTTCCCCGGTTACATCGCCGGCCGCGATTTGCCGGGCTTGTACACGGGCGCGGTGGCATTTGCGTTCCCATCGTGGTACGAGGGGTTCGGCTTGCCCGTGCTCGAGGCGATGGCGTGCGGCTGCCCGGTGGTGTGCAGCGACCGCGGGTCGCTGCCGGAAGTGGCCGGAGACGCCGCCTGGCTGCTGCCGCCCGACCGCCCCGAGGCCTGGGCGGCGGCGCTGCGCACCCTGTGGCACGACGCCGACCGGCGCCGCGTGATGAGTGACGCGGGCCGGCGGCGGGCCGCGCAGTTCTCCTGGGTGGAGACGGCGCGCCGCACGCTCGATGTTTTACTGACCGTCGCCGGCGGAAAGTGAAAGCAGTGCCCCGCCTCCTGCTCTACACCGCAGCCGGCTACACCAACCTCGGGGACGACGCCGTCCTCGAGGGAGCGCTGGCCGTGCTGCGCGCGGCTATTCCCGACGCCACTTTCGTCGTCGCCGGCGGTGCGGCGCTGGCGCCGCGTGCCGCCGAATTGGATGTAACAGTTCTCGACGCCTACGATTGGGAGGCGCTGGCCGGGGCCATCGGCGAATGCGACGCGGTGCTGCTCGGCGGCGGCGGGCTGCTGTACGACCACACCTTCACGCCGTCGTGGGAAGACTGGGCACGCGGGCACACGGCGTGGCTGTATCAGGCGCCGCGGCTGGCGATGGTGGCGCGGGCGCTAGGGAAGCCGCTGGCGCTGTTCTCACTTGGTGTCGGGCCGCTGGTGACCCCACTCGGGCGCGCGTTCGCCCGCTACACCGCGCAACAGGCGCGCCTGATTGTCGTGCGCGATCCGGGGAGCGCGGCGTTGCTGCAAGACCTGGGCATTGACGCCGCGCGCCTCCAGGTGGCGCCCGATGTCGCGGCGGCGGCGCCGGGGCCGGACGCGCCGCAGGTGGGGGTCTTCGGCACTTGGCCGCGGCCGTGGTTCGCGGTCAATGTCCGTCCCTGGCGCGACGACGAGCGGATGCGCGCGGTGGTTGCCGAGGCGATGGGGACGCTGCTGCTGCGCACCGGCGGCAGCGCGCTGCTCCTGCCGTTTCAGCGCACGCCGGATGATGATGTGGCGGTCGCGCGGGCGGTGGCGCGGGGCGTGGCGGAGCGCCTCGGGCGCCCCGACCGCGTGGCGGTGGCGACGCTGGACAGTCCCCGCGCGGCAATGGCGGCGATCGCCGCTGCCGATGTGGCGGTCGTGATGCGCTTGCACGCGCTGTGGTTTGCCGCCCGCGCCGGCGTGCCGACAGTGGCGCTGGCGTATGATCCCAAAGTTGCGGAACTGGCCGGCGCGTTTCCGCTCGGCGTCGAAGCGATTCCGACCGAACGGGCCGACGCCGAGTCGCTGATACGCGCCGCGCTGCGCCTGTGGGAACAGCGCGATGCACTGGTGAGTGAGTTGCGAAGCGCCGCGGCATCCTATGCCGCACACGCCGGGCGCACCGGGCAAGCGGTCGCGGTGTGGCTGCGGGCGCCGAAGGCGGCGGCCCCAGTGTCCCGCACCGGAGAACAAGTGAGCGCAGCGTGGTTCGATGTCCCCGGTGTGCGCGCGGCGCGCGACGCCCTGGCGCATGAATCGTTCGCGCTGCAGGAAGAAGTGCGCCGGATGACCGACCAGTGGGGCGTCCGCTAATCGCGCACGCCCAGGCCCGGGCTTCCGAACTCTGGATCTAGAGCGGGAGCCGCGCGGCGCGGACCAGGAACACGGCCATCTGGGCGCGGGTCACTGGCTGGCCCGGCCCATAGAGGCCGTTGGAGAACCCGGCGGTGATGCTCTTCGCAGCGAGGTATTCGATCGCCTTGTAAGACGGATTCGAGCATGGCACATCGGGGAACCGCTCGTTGCCGCACGCCGGCGGCGCAAACGCGGCGAAATCGTGGTCGCTGAAGTCGCGCACCCTGGCGAGGAAGAGCGCCATCGTTTGCCGGGTGACGACCTGACCGGGTCGGAATATGAGAGAAGTGCCGCCGCCTGGGTTGGGCGGGCCGTCGAAGCCCGCCACCAGACCCTTGGCGATGGCATACTCGATGAAGCGATACGCCCAGTGCGTGCACGGGACATCGCCGAAGGACTCCTGCCCGCACGGGGGCGGCGTGAAAGCCCCCAGGTCGTGCAACGCCAGGTCGGCGGATCGAGCAAGGAACACGACCATCTGCGCCCGGTTCACGGAGAAGTCCGGGCGAAAGGTTCCATCGGGAAACCCGCTGGTGATGCCGGCCACGGCGAGGGACTCGATGAACATCCGCGCCCAGTGCGGGCAGGGGACATCGGTGAAAGTGCGGTTGCGCAGGTTGACTGTCACCGGCGCGCTGCTCTCGCTGAACGCCTGGTTCGCGCCGCGGCTGCGCGCGGTGAGACTGACGCCGTTGCGTTCGCAGAAGGCGCTCGTCGGCCAGTCGATCGACCAGTTGCCGGCGCCGTCGGTGACGATGGCGCGGCCGATTTCGACATCGTCCGCATAGAACACCATTTGGGTCACCGTCGCCGACGCGACGGGCGGCCGCGCGCTGACGCGCACGACGCCGTTCAGGGTGGCGCCGCCGGTGGGCGCGACCATAATGGGCGGGTCGAGGGTCAGCACGGGCGGCGCCGAGGCAAAGGCCAACCCGGCCTCGATACGATACTGTGCGCCCTCACCCAGGCCGAGAGCCGGCCAGCCCATCAAACCGAACAACTGATAATTGGGTGTCGCGGCAAAGCCGCCGCCGGCGCTCAAGTTGCCGATCAGTCCCGTGACGCGCTTGATCACGACCGGCGTTCGCGTGGCCAGCTTCGCCGCGGCCTGGCTGTCGGCCGCGCGCAGGGGCGCGACGGCGACGAGCAGGGCCGCCCCGGCGGCGAGCGGGCGGAGGATGGTAGTGCGGCGGTTCACGCTCACTGCACCTGCCGGACGAGCATGATGTCGACCGCGCCACCCAAAGCGCGAAAGTTCTTGGTCACAGCCGCGATGTCCACTTTGACGGTGCGCGTCGCGCCCGCCGGAATGACATCCCAGCCGCCGACATGAAAGGCGTGGCGGGTGTCATCGCCCGGCGCCGCAGCGCCGGCCGACACGGTCTTCGACAGCGTCCCCGGCGCGAGCACACTCAAGGTGATGGTAGCGTAGCCGGTGCCGTTGCCGCCGTTGCGCATTCCGTGGCCGTCATACGAAGCGATGACCCAGGCGTCGTAAGCGCTGGTGTTGGTCACCGCCACCGACACGACCGTAGTAGTGACGCCGCTGTTAATGTCAATCAGTCCGTGCGTGCTGGTCTGAATGGAGAACAGCCCGCCGGGGACGATGGCGCTGGCGTTCATCTTGGCCGAAGTGACGGCCGAGTCCGCCAATTTCGCGGTGGTGATGGCGCCGTCGGCGACCGTCGCCGAACCGAGGACGCCCGCGGCCAGCTTGGCGATTGTGATGGCGCCGTCGGCCACTTTCGCCGTGGTGACGGCGCTGTCGGCCATTTTGGCGGAAGTCACGGACGCATCCGCGATTTTGACGGTGGTGACCGCGCTGTCCGCGATCTTCGCCGTCGTCACGGCATTGTCGGCGATCTTGGCGGTGGTGACGGCGGCGTCGGCCAGTTTCGGCGTGGTGACGGACCCATCTGCCAATTCAGTGGTGTTCACGGCGCCGGCCGCGATGTTGGCGGTGGTCACGGCGCCGGAAGCCAGCGCGGCTGTGCCAACTGCGCCAGCGGCCAGTTTCGCGGCCGTGATGGCGCCGTCCGCAATAGTGGCGTTGTCGAGGACGCCGGCGGCCAGTTTGGCCAGCGTGATGGCGCCGTCCTGCACCTTCGCGGTCGACACCGAGTCATCATTCAGTTTGGCAGTCGACACCGCGCTGTCGGCAAGCTTTGCAGTGCCAACGGAGCCGTCAGCCAGCTTCGCGGCGGAGACCGCCCCATCCGCGATTTTCGGCGTAGTCACTGCGCCGTCCGCGATGTCCGCAGTGTTGATGGGCAATTCAGCGTATGTGCGGTCCAGCTTGGCGGGGGTCACAGACGCGTCAGCGAGTTTGCCGGTGCCGACTGCACCGTCCACGATCTTCGCACCGTCCACCGCGCCGTCTGCAATCTTGGCGCCGGTCACGGCCCCGTCCGCAATCTTGGGGGTCGTCACGGCGCCATCGGTAATGTCCACCGTGTTGATTGGCAGCTGCGCGTAGGAACGGTCCAGCTTGGCGGGCGTGATGGCCGCGTCGGCCACCTTCGCCGTCGACACCGCGCCGTCCGCCAGTTTGGCGCTGTCCACCGCGCCATCCGCCATCTTCGCGCCGGTCACCGCGCCGTCGGCAAGCTTGGCAGTCGTCACCGCACCGTCGGCGATGTCCGCGGTGTTGATCGGCAACTGCGCGTAGGAGCGGTCCAACTTAGCGGGGGTGACAGACGCGTCGGCGAGCTTGCTCGTGCCGACTGCGCCGTCGGCAAGCTTGGCAGTCGTCATCGCGCCATCCGCAATCTTCGGGGTGGTCACCGCGTTGTCGGCGAGTTTGGCGGTTGTCACCGAGCCGTCCGCCAGGTCGTTGCCGTTGAGCGGGCCTTCCAGATAGGTGCGGTCCAACTTCGCCGGGGTCACGGAGCCGTCCGCGATCTTGGCGCCCGTCACCGCGCCGTCACTGATCTTGGCCGTCGCCACCGCGCCGTCCGCCAACTTCGCTTCGGTCACTGCACCGTCCGCAAGTTTGTGGGTGGTGACAGAGCCGTCGGCGAGGTCTGCGGTGTTCAACGGGGATTCGACATA
>CAYNSX010000014.1:3222-50514 GCA_964400165.1 uncultured bacterium | reverse complement strand
CCGCCGCAGTCCGCCGCGGTAGTTCCCGCCGCCGCACCCCGGGCGCAGGCCGAATCCGCGCCCGTCGCGGCGCCCGCCGAACCGATTCGCATCGCCTCGTTGTCCCCGTTGCCGGCCAGACTCCGGCCGATTCCGGCGGCGCCCGCCTTGGCGCGGACCGGTGTGCTCTTCAACGGCCGGCTGCTCTCGACCGATGTCGCCTTTCACCTCGTCGGCGGCCTGGCGCTGGCGCCGCTGCGCGCCGTCGCCGAGGCCTCGGGCGCGGTCGTGATGTGGGTGCCGTCGCAGCGGCACGCCGCCATCTACCTGCGCGGCCGCCGCATCATCATCGCCGCCGATTCGACGGACGCCATCGTGGACGGCGACACCGTCCACCTGGCGATGGCCCCGCGGATCGTCTCCGACCGGATGCTCGTGCCGGCGCGCTTCCTCGCCGACTTGCTCCAAATGCGCGTCGGCTACGACGCCGCGTCGCGGCAACTCCTCTTCCGCCCGCGCTGACGCGGGCGCCCTTCGACTGATTCCGACGGCCTCACACTTCGGTGTGGGGCCGTTGTGTTTCGAGTCGTCCTCACCCCCTGACCCCCTCTCCCGCCAATGGGAGAGGGGGAACGAAAGAGGATAGTTGTGGTGGCCCCTCTCTCAATGTCGGGAGAGGGGCGCGCCGATCGTAGTGAGGCGCGGGGTGAGGAGGTCTTTCGCTATAATCCCCCGGTGGCACCCCCGCGATGATCATCGGCACCGCCGGCCATGTCGACCACGGCAAGACCACCCTCGTCCAGGCGCTCACCGGCATCAACACCGACCGCCTGTCCGAAGAGCAGGCCCGCGGCCTCTCCATCGAACTCGGCTTCGCCTGGATCGACCTGCCCTCCGGCGTCCGCGCCGGCATCGTCGATGTCCCCGGCCACGAGCGCTTCATTCACCACATGCTCGCCGGCGCCACGAATCTGGACCTGGCGCTGCTCGTCATCGCCGCCGACGAGGGCCTGCGCCCGCAGACCCGGGAGCACCTCGAAATTCTCTCGCTCCTTGAGGTGCAGCACGGCCTCGTCGCGCTGACGAAGGTGGACCTCGTCGAGCCCGACTGGCTCGAATTGATCGAGAGCGATGTCGCGGCCGGCCTGCGCGGCACCGCCCTGGAGGGCGCGCGCATCGTGCGCGTCTCATCGGTGACGCGCCAGGGCCTCGATGAACTCATCGCCGAACTCGACCGCGTCGCGCAGACCGTCGCCGCCCGCGACGCGCAGGCGCCCTTCCGCCTGCCCGTCGACCGCGTCTTCACGATGCCCGGCTTTGGCACCGTCGTCACCGGCACGCTCGCCGTCGGGCGGGTGCGAGTGGGGGACGCCGCCGAAATCCTGCCGGCGCAGCGCCCGGCGCGCGTCCGCAGCGTTCAAGTGCACGGCGAGCCCTGCGACGAAGCCGTCGCCGGTTCGCGTGTCGCGCTCAATCTCGCCGGCCTTGCCGTCGAAGACATCCCGCGCGGCGCCGTCGTCGCCGCGCCCGGCGCCTATCGCCCCACCGACCGCTTCGACGCCCGCGTGCGCGCCGTCGCCCGCCCGCCCAAGCCCATCCGCTCCGGCATGCGCGTCCATGTCCACCTCGGCGCCGACGACATCCCCGGCCGCCTGCACCTGCTCGACGCCCGTACGCTCGACGGCGGCGCCTCTGCCCTCGCGCAAATCCAACTCGACCGCCCCGGCGTCGCCACCCGCGGTGAGCGCTTCATTCTGCGCTACCACGCCTCTGTCGAAGCCGGGCGCAAGTCGCCGCCCACACTCGGCGGCGGCGCCGTCCTCGAACCGTACGCACAGCCGCATCGAACCAAGGAACGCGGCGCCGCCGCGACCCGCCTCGCCGCCGCCGAGACGGCCTCGCCCGCCGAACTCGTGGCGCAGGCCGCCCGCGAGGCGGCCGGCCTGCAACTCGATCCCGCGACCGTCGCCGCGCGCTGGAACCTCGCCGAAGCCGAGGTCGCGGCAGCGGTCGCTCAACTCCTTGCCGACGGCGGGCTGGTGAAACCCGCCGGCGCCGACTGGGTCGCCGATGGCGCCCGCTTTGCGGACTTGTGCCACCGCATCAAGGAGAGCGTCCGCGCCTATCACGCCGCGCACCCGCTGCGCGCCGGCATGCCCGTCGAGCAGGCGCGCGCCGCCGCCGCGGCGGCGCTGCCGCCGCGCGTCGTGCAGGCCGCGGTGGCGCAGTTACTGGCGGGCGGCGCGGTGCAGCGCCGCGGCGACCGCCTCGCCCTCGTGGACTTCCAAGTGCAACTGACCGTGCAACAGCAGACCACCCGCGCCGCGCTCGAACGCGTCTTCACCGCCGCCCTCTTTGCGCCGCCCGCGCTCGCCGAAGCCATCGCGCCACTCGGCGACGGCGCCGCCGAAGTCGCCCAGGCGATGCTCGACGACGGCGAACTGCACGACCTCGGCGAAGTCATCGTCCACCGCCGTGCCCTCGACGAAGCCGCTGCCGTCGCTGCCCACCTGCTGCGCGAGCACGGCACGATGTCGCCCGCCGCCTTCCGCGACGCCCTCGGCACCACCCGCAAGTATGTGATGCCCCTGCTCGAATATCTCGACCGCCGGGGCGTCACGCGCCGCGACGGCGCTGTCCGCGTCCCCGGCCCGTCCTTGTAGTCACCAAAACGGGGGGCAGGCACTTTGCCTGCCAGACTCGGTTGCGGTTCGAGAGTCCCCCCTCTCCATTCATGGGGAGGGGGTAGGGGGAGGGGTCTGCGCGACGGCGCTGTCCGCGTCCCCGGCCCGTCCTTGTAGTCACCAAAACGGGGGGCAGGCACTTTGCCTGCCAGACTCGGTTGCGGTTCGAGAATCCCCCCTCTCCATTCATGGGGAGGGGGTAGAGGGAGGGGTCTCATTTCCCTCTCCCCGTTCGGGAGAGGGCTTGCCCTGCGAAGCCTTGGCGAAGCAGGGTGGCCGAACGCAGTGAGGCCGGGTGAGGACGGTTTGAGGAGGCAGGGGGACAGGCACTTTGCCTGTCAGACTCGGCTGCGATTCCAGTGCCTCCGCACCCGGGGCTGAACCCTCGGGCTGAGTCTGTGAGAAGCCCCTGCGGGGCTTGTCTCGATCTCAGCCCGGCCGCTTGTCCTGAGCGCAGTCGAAGGGTTCATCGCCGGGCACCGATGCCCGCCTCGCTTCCTCCCCACCTCCCACACCCCACCTCCCACACCCCACCTCCCACACCCGTGCTTTACAATCCTCCCGTGCCCGACGAACCCGACGACTCCCACAGCCCGCCCGCTTGGCTATTCCTCGTCCTCGCCCTCGTCACTGTCTTGCTGATCCTGCTCATTTACGCCTTCTTTCGCACCGGTCCCGGCTAGCGTCGCCGCCGGCGCACAGCCCTGTCGCGTCCGCCCGACGCGATATGGAACATCTGTCGTGAATCCGCGACACGCCCGGCTGTCCCGCCGCCCCCGGCTGGGTATACAGTACGGCATGTCGCTCGGGAACCGCCCCGCCCGGGCCGTACGGGAGACTCTCGTATGGCACGCAAGACGCTCCACGCTCCGGACGCGGCGCTGGAACCCATCCCCGCCGGCGATCTCGTCAAAGCCCTCGCTCTCGGCATCGGCAGCGCCGCCGCCATGTGTGGCGTCACCGTCCGGCAACTCTCCTATTGGACCGAGAAGGGCCTCATCCCCTCGCTGAACGACGAGGGCGCCCGCACCTACGATTACGCGGGCATCGAGAAGGCCGCCCTCATCAAGCAGGGCCTCGACCGCGGCTACACGCTCGAAGGCGCCGCCGAAGAGGCCGAGATGTTTCTGCGCCGGCGCGATGACGAGCTCCTCCGCTTCGAAGCCCTGCCCGACGACGAAGTCGAGCGCCTGCTGCAGTGGCAACTCGAACGCCTCACCGCCCTCATGCAAGCGGCGCGCGACCGGCTGTTCAGCAGCCAGAGCAACGGCCACAGCAACGGCAACGGCCACAGCAACGGGCACGCCGCCACGCTCAAACCCCTGGCCGCCGCCGTCAGCCAGGTCGTGGACTTCTTCGAGCGCAACCCCTTCACCATCCTGACCGCCCGCCAGATCGCGCTGAAACTCGGGCGGCAGGTGCAGGACATCGAAATCGAACTGCGGGAACTGGAACAGAGCCGCTTCATCCAGCGCATTCCGTTCCCTGGAGAGGATGTCTTCCGATACCTCCCCTCGCGCAAATAGACCCGGACACCGGCATCGACCGCGTCCAGTCGGGCGCTGAAGGACTCGACGCGCTGCTCTGCGGCGGGTTCCTGCGCGGTGACGCCGTCCTCGTCGCCGGCGCGCCCGGCACGGGCAAGACCTCGCTCGGCATGCAGTTCCTCCATCACGGCATCACCGTCGCCGGTGAACCCGGCTGCCTGCTCACTTTTGAGGAGTTCCCGCAGCACATCTACCGCGACGCCGCGCACTTCGGCTGGGACTTCCGCGCCCTCGAACGCGAGGGCCTGCTCAAAGTCGTCTTCACTTCGCCCGACACGATGCAGCAGGACCTGCAGCGCCACGACGGCCTCCTCGCCACCATGATCCGCGAAATCGGCGCCAAGCGCCTCGTCGTCGACTCGATCAGCCACTTCCGCCGCCTCGCCCCCGACCGCGCCGCCTTCCGCGATCTGCTCTATGGCATCATCAACGCCCTCAAGCGCGAGCACTTGACCACGCTCCTCATCCGGGAATTGAACGAGGGCGACCAGCCCGTCGCCGAAGTCGAAGACTATGTCGCCGACGCCGTCATCCACCTCGCCAGCGAGCGCATCGACGGCCAGCGCGTCCGCTTCATGGACATCATCAAGTCGCGCGGCAGCGCCTCGCACGGCTCGCGCAGTCTCGTGCTCATCGAGAGCAACGGCCTGCGCGTCATTCCGCCCTTCCGGCCCGCCGCCTACACGCTCTCCGACGCCGCCGGCACCGGCCTGCCCGACCTTGACGCGCTCCTCGGCGGCGGCATCCCGTATGGCGGGCTCTACCTGCTCGAATCAACGCCCACCTGGCCGCGCCATCTGCTCGAACTGAACTTCCTGCACACCGGCATCGAACGCGGCGAACGCGTCGTCGCCCTCCACGCGCCGGCGATGCGCGCCCACGGCGCCCTCGGCCTTGCCGACCGCGTCGGCTGGTCCGGCGCCTTCTCCCGCGCCGCCGAGCAGAACCGCTTCGTGCCTGTCGTCCTCAACGGCCTGCCGCCCGCGGAAACCCTCGACCGCCTCGGCGCCGAACTGCGTGTCGAGCGCCGCACCCGCGGCACCGTCGACCTGAACGAAGTGCGCGGCGCCTCCCGCGGCGAGCCCTTCATCACCGCTGTCCGCCGCCTGCAGACCGAAGCGCGCGAGAACGGCGCCGCCGTCCTCGCCTGCCTCAACACCCGCGCCGTCTCCGAGAGCGAACTCGACGAACTGCGCGACGCCGCCGAGGGCATCCTCCGCATCCGCCAGTTCCGCGCCTATCACTTCCTGCAAGTCTGCAAGAGCGTCACCGCCGCCGTCAGCGACCCGCTCCCCCTCGTCGAAACCCCCGACCCGCCCTTCTTGCACCTGGCGCAATATTGATCGGCAAGGCCGCCGATACCGAAAAGGGATGATGGTTGTCCCTCTCCACTTCAGGGAGAGGGTGCCCGCAGCGCAGCGGAGGGCGGGTGAGGGTAGATCCGCCCTTCCTGCACCTCGCGCAATATTGATCGGCAAGGCCGCCGATACCGAAAAGGGATGATGGTTGTCCCTCTCCCAGTCGGGAGAGGGTGCCCGGAGCGCAGTGGAGGGCGGGTGAGGGTAGATCCGCCCTTCCTCCACCTCGCGCAGTACTAGTTTTGTCTCCCCTCTCCGCCCGTCGGAGAGGGGCTCGGGGGTGAGGGATGTTCCCCTCTCCATTCATGGGGAGGGGCAATACGGAAGAAAACTTCCCGCCCTAGAGTTCGCTGCGCCGCAGCTTGATTTCTGGCGGCGCTTGCAGCGCGCCGCCGGCTTGGTCGACGCAGGCGACCAGTCGCGCGTCCGGCGACAACGCGGGGACCCGCCCGTTGCCGCCATTCACACCATGAATCGGTTTCGCGCCCAGTGCAACCATGAAGTATCCGCCTCCGCCCTGGCTGGCAAGCACCACATTGCCGCGCGGCGGTGCGTCGAGGCGGTCGAAATGGCCATTGAATGACCCGCTTGTCGGAAAGAGCGTTTCCGACTTCCCGCCGGGACGCCAGCGTACAATGTTCGTACCGCCGCGGATGTACAACAGCGCATCATCCTGCCAGCACGGACTCCACGCGGTGCGTTCAACCGTGGACACGGCGTTCGTCTGCCGGTCCCACACCTGCACGGATGGTTCGCCGCGCGTCCAGGACTCGAAAGCCACCCACCGGTCGTCGAGCGACACCGAGGCCGCCGTGATGGTGCCGGCGCGCGACCCCCGTGTGATCGCACCATACCGCTCGACAAAGCAGAGGTCGTATTCCTCGCCCGTCCGATGAATCGCCACATACACGCCTCGTCCATTCCGTGCCCAAGCAAGCGGCCGGATCGCGGCGTTCTGAACCACCTGGCGCTTGGCGCCGGTCGCCACCGTGATAAACCAGAGGCCCTCCAACCGGGTCTCTGCGCCGGGATTGGGCCACCGCCTGACTGCGAGGGTTGCCCCATCTGGGGAAATCACAGGCGAGTCAGATATCAGTCCCATGGGCTCGCCTCGTTCCTTGAGGTGTTCCGGAAGCACTAAGTCACGGCGCTTACCGGTGGAGATGTCGACAAGGCTGACCGCCGGTGAATACCTACTGACAAATGCTTGGTGCCAGACCATCAGGAGTGATTTGCCATCCGGCATCCACGCCAAGGACTGCACTCCGATGCCCTTGTCGAGTGGAATCGTTCTCTCCAACCAGGGATCGGTCGACGAACTTGCGCTGATTGCGAGACAGACCAGCGTCGCACACGCGGCGGCGCGCACGAGCGGCACCAGGGTTCTGCTGGCGCGCGCGGCTGCGGCCATGTATTCGGCCCTACTTCCCTCCGCTCCCGCTCGGCGGTTTCGCCGGTTCGGTGTTGTTCGTCGTCGTATTGTTCGTCGTCGTGTCGTTCCCGATCGGCGGGTGCCCGGGCGGCAACGCGCCCGGCGGCATTTCCAGCGGCGGCGCGCTCCCCGGCTTCGGTTCCATCGTGCTGATGTCCGGGTGGCCCTCCGGCATCGTCAGCCCCGGCGGCATTTCCGGCATCGCGTTCGACGCGCCGCCGTCATTGCCATAGCCCGCCTCGCCCGGTGACTTCTCCGCCGCGGCGGCGTCCTCCGTGCCTTGTGGCTTCGCATAGCTGTGGAACTGACTGGCGATCGCCGGGAAGAAACTCACCCCCCAGAAAGTGATCGCCACCGACAGCGCCCCCAGCAGCGACAGCCCCGAGGCCCAGCCCTTCGACCCCCGCATCAGCCGCACATGCAGGTAGAGCGTGTAGACGATGAAGGTGACGAACGCCCAGGTCTCCTTCTGGTCCCAGCCCCACCAGCGCCCCCACGCCTCGTTTGCCCACGCCGCCCCCGTGATGAGCAGCAGGAACTGGAACGGATAGGCGAACCCGATGGTGCGATAGATGGCCGTGTCGAGCGAGTCCTCGCTCGGCAGCAGCGCCTGGCCCTTGTTGGTGAGCAGCACCAGCAACGGCACGAAGACCAGCAGCGCCACCACCACTGCGTAGATGACATTCGTCGTCGAAGCCGCCCGCAGCAATTGCACCAGCACCAGCAGGGTCGCCAGCGCCAGCCCGGCGATCAGCAGCCAGCCCCACAACTGCCCGCGCTTGCGCACATACAGCGCCGTCGCCACCATCGAAATGAAGAACGCGCCGTAGGACACCATCCCTGTCGGCACATGAATGGTGCGCCAGAAGGTGTCGCGCAGCGCCGGCATCAGGTTGCCGCCGTGGAACTCCTGCGGCAGCGTCATCCCGTGAATCAGGAGCAGCGACACCAGCCCGGTGGCGAACGGCCCGATGATGCGCAGCCCGGTGAAGCGCTCCAGCACGAAATAGGTCGCGCCGGCCACGAACGCCACCGTCATCACCGCCTCGTAGAAGTTCATCCACGGTGGGTGCCCCGCCTGCAGTCCGCGCGTCATCAGGAGCAGCAGATGCGCGATCAAACCGGCGCCGAAGATCATCGTGGCGAGCTGCCCGAAGAAACTCGTGCGCCGCACCACCAGGTGCGCCAGATACGCGGTGCCCGCCAGCGCGTAAATGACCTGCACCGTGCGGTACAGGTAGAGTTCGTTGATCCCGGCGAACAGCCCCGGCGCATTGTTCAGTTCCTGCATCGCCTGCTCCTATTCCAGCGCCTGACCGAGCGCCGTGAACTCTTTCTCGAATTGACTGGGCAGCCGGCAGGTCGCCCCCGCCAGCACATCCGTCGTGTCGCCGATTTGCATCACCCGCACCCGAATCACCCGGTGCGGTATGTAGAAAGTCATGATGATGCCGCAAAAGCCGATCAACGCCCCCAGCCACACCGCCCACACCCCCGGGTCCTTGCGCACCGAGAACCCCGAAAACACATTCACCCCCGCCAGCCGGAAGGTCACGCCGTGGAACTCCGCCGTCTCCGTCTCCGACACCCAGCCGACCGGCTCCAGCATCTCCATCATATTGCCGCCGGTGATCTTCGAGGGGTCGCGGACCGCCAGCAGTTGCACCCACGGGTGGTTGGGAAACCGTGACTTGCCCACCAGCATATCGCCTTCCACTTCGGCATCGGGCACGAACTCACGGGCGATGACCACCCAGCCGTTGTGCTGAATCTGCTGGATGAACTGGCCCAGTTGTTCGGTGCTGAAGTGAAACTCCCCGTTCTCGCCGAGCGGGTAGGCGAGGAATTCCTGATGCTCCGTGCCGTCGGCATCCTTCACCGTCGCCTCGACAACGAATCCGTCCATCCCCCACGACACCTGATACAGCGTCAGTCCGTGATACTTGAACGGGTGGTTCACCTTCAACTCGATATCTTGCTTCTGTCCGTTCCCCTCGATGGTCACATTGCTGACATACTGCCGCGGCGTTCCGTCGGGCAGCGTCGGGATGGTGAACTTGTTCAGCGTCAGCGTGTATTCGGTCGTGCGGTGCGTGTCGAAGCGCGGCTCATTCGCCGGCAGGATGTCCTGCGGAATCTTCGCCGACTGCCCGACGGCCAGGCCGAAGCCCTTGTCGAACCCGTATTTCGGGTGGTGCCCCCAGGCGGCGCCGAAAAAAATCATCAGAATCGCCAGGTGCATCGCATACGACCCCCAGTTGCCCAGCCGCCCGCGGTCGGCGTACAGGAGCGTCGCCGGGTTGCCCGCCGCCTCCAGCACCCGGTAGCGCTCGCCGCGCAGCGTCGCCGCCACCAGCGCCTTCGCCTGCGCCGCCGCCACCTTCGACTGCCAGGCCCGCGTGTGCGACATCGCCCGGACGCCCAACTCGCTCGCCTGCACCCGCGGCCGGTAAGTCCGCCGCCACAGGATTTGCACCCGCCGCGCGTTGCACATAATCAAGTTCACCGACATCAAATACAACAGACTCAAAAACCACGGCGTGTGATAGAGATTGTTCAGCCCCAGTTTCAGCACCACCGTCGTCATGCGGTGCGCGTTGTCCACCGACATATGCTTCGCAAAGATGGCCGGATACTCGCTCGCCTCTTTGCCCTGCGGGATGATGGTCCCCACCCCGGCGAACAGCGCCACGATCCCCAGCAGAATCAGCGCCAGCCGCATCGAGGTCAGCACCCGCCAAATCGACTCGAGGAAGGTCTCGCCCTCGAACGCCTCGCCTCCCTCGACCGGCTGCCCCTCGTCCGAGAAGCCGCGCTGGGTGTCTTCGGTCAGTTCGCCGCTCACTCGGCGCGCGTTTCCGCCGCCGGCTTGCCGGCGCGTTCCGGCGGCGCCTTCGGCAGCCGCAGCAAGTAGTAGGAGAGGATTTGCAGTTCTTGCGTCAAGTCCACCGTCCGAATCCGAATGCCTTCCCGTACTGTAACGCGCGCCGGCGCGAAATTGAGGATGGCCGTGATCCCCGCCGCCACCAGCCGGTCCGCCGCTTCTTGCGCGGCGGCCGCCGGCGTGGCGATGATGCCGATCGTCGCGCCGCTCGTCTTGCACTGCTCGGCCAGGTCTTCGACATCCTCGACATCCTGGCCGCCGACGCGGCGCCCGATTTTGGCCGGGTCTACATCGAAGAGCCCGACGATCGGAAACCCCGACCGCCGGAACCCCAGGTAGCCGATCAACGCCATCCCCAGGTTGCCGGCCCCGATGATAACGACGGGCTGGTGCCGGTCCAGGTTCATTATCGCCGCAATTCGCTCCCGCAGCGACAGCACATCGTAGCCCAGGCCCGGCTTGCCGAACTCCCCGAAATACGACAAATCCTTGCGCACCTGCCCCGCCGCGATGCCGGTCAGGCGCTCGATCTCCGCCGACGAAATCGTCTCCTGCCCCTCGCCCTCACATTCCTCCAGGCAGCGCAAATACAGCGCCAGCCGCATCACCGTCGGCTCCGGCGCAAACAGCAAATTGAGTGCTTGCCGTGAAGGCGTCATGTTGCTTCAGTCACCGCAGGCCTCTGGCCTGTGCAGTGCATCCCCCCTCTCCATTTATGGGGAGGGGGTGGGGGAGGGGACACGGTTTGAGTGCGGGTCGTGAAGGCGTCATCCCATGATTATCTTACACCGGGGCCGACAGGGGCTGGTTCAGAGTGCCGCCGGACGCAGGAAGGGTTGATAGTCGTCCCCTCTCCACTTGTGGAGAGGGGTACGCGAAGCGGGGGTGAGGGATGTTGGATTACCGCCTCGACAAACCCAGGGGTGGGCACCCTGCCTGCTACAGTAATAATGGGGGGCAGGCACCTCTTGCCCCGCGAAGCCTTGGGTAGCAGGGTGCCTGCCAAGTTAGGCCACCGTTTCCCGTCCCCATTCATGCGGCAGTCTCTGTGAGCCCGGCCCTGCACGGCCTGACTCTTCCTGCGCCCCGATGCCGCCCACTTTCAGCGGAGCGAATCGGCGACTGCCCTATGGCGGAGATGGCGTGCCGGCGATCGCTTGAAGTTGTTCCGCTAGCCGATCTTGCCGAGTGACCGGGAGGCGCTGGCGAATCGCTTCCACGCCAATCACAAACAGCGCCGGCATCGCGACATCGCCGCCAAACGAACTGCAAAGCCGTGCCACCTTGAGGGCCTCATCGAACGCCCCGCGCGCCGCCAAGGTCCGTGCCGCGCCAAGCCCGCTTTCTTGAAGATGAGCCAAAAGGAGCCGGTGGTAACGGCCAACATCCGGCGACCGGAGACTCTCCCCCCAGGCGGCGAACGCGGCGACGCAGTTCTGCGCCGTGCCGATCCTCGCCGTTTCCTGCGCGACGACCATCAGGCACGTATAGCGATACATTGCCAGCATGGCCCGCCGTTCCGCCGCGCCAGTTGGCTCCTCGACTGGCTTCAGGAGTTGATCCTCCGGCAGCTGGGCAATGGCCCGCGCCTCCTCGAACCGACCTGCCGCTGCCAGCGACCGGGCCAGTTCCACTATGCCTTCCAGGCGTGCGCTGGTCTGACCAATGCCGAGCACGATTTCCTTGGCCCGCTTCACATCGCCGCTCGCCGCGATGACACCGGCGACCTGGTTCAGCGGCCCCGGCAGGGTATGGAAATCGTCCACAGAAGTCGCAAGTTCCACCGCGCGATCGTGTTGCCCGGCGCGAGCCAGCCCGACCACAATCGTGGTATACGCCCGCCCCGGTCGCGGCGATCGGTTCTCGATCAGGCGCAGGGCACGGTCGAATTGCCCGGCGTCCACTAACAGCGATACCAGGTCGAGCAAGTGCTCGTATCCAGACGGATTATGAGGATCCGATTTGGTCACGAGGGCCTCTGCGCGGTCGAAGCGATCCTTCCGGGCATCCGCCAGGGCAATGGCCCACTGCGTGTCTTCAAGGAGTCCCCCGAAGCGTCCCACCAGGGTCTCGATTAGCGCTGACGCCCCCTCGGGGTCTCCGTTCCGTGCCATGGCCGCCGCAACCTGCTCCAGTGCAAGAATCCGGGTCATGCGGTCGCCGATCAGCGGAATGGCGCTCTGCGCCGCGTTATATAACTTCACTGCCGCGAGGCCTGCAATCACCGTCTGCAACCGCGAGTCGCGCCACCCCGATACCGTTTCTTCGGCTTTCCGGGTCGCCTCCAGCGCTTGTAACCATGCGCGCCCGGCCGCGGCGTCCTCACCGGCGCGGTGCAACGCGTCGGCCAACCGCGTCAGGACGGGAAACTTCAGCTCTGCCGTCGGCAAAGAATCGACCACACCGAACGCCCAATCGCTCTCGCCCGATCGCACGAATGCGGCCAGGCATTCCCCTAGCCCCGCTTCGGCATTATCGAGGATGCGCAACCCCGTCTGGCCGGTCAGTTCCTCAAAGAGGGGTGAGAGGTCTAACATGAAGAGACCCGCATCCGGGATGCGGCCGGGTAGCGCGAGTTGTAATCGCTCAATGGCTTCAGTGACCGCCGCTCGTGCGCGTTCCGTCTGACGCTGCCGAGCCAGGCCTGCCGCGATGAGCAGCAGACAGTGGCCCTGCAACGCTTCGTCCGGGAGGGAGCGCATGACAGCAAGTGCCTCGTCGGGCTGTCCTGCCTCCGTCAGCACGAGGGACAGAATCAGGCGCCCCTCGTTTGGTCGGAGTGGGGATGCGTAGGCCCCCCTCTTTGCTTCGAGACGGGGAATGAGGCCATCGAGAGTTTCCAGCAGCGCGGCGGAAACGACCGGCCGTTCCGTCGGAGGCACAGCGGGCGTCGCCTGTGCAGGCATGCCCAGCAGCACTCCCAAAATTGCAAACGCAGAAAGCACCCAACGCATACCGATTTTCCCCTGGTCTCCGTTCGCCGTGGCGGCCTGGCTCCCTGCAATGACCGGCTTGGCGACCGCACTGCTGCTTCACTTCAGCACTTCAAGTATCTCCTCGCGCCAAATCCCGCGATGGTCACTCTGTTACCTTGACCGCGCCCCGTTTGCCTCGCTAGAATGCCCGCGGACGGGCATTCCGTTCGACTTATGCCGATCGAATACGGGTATGTCCTCGCCTTTCTCGTCGTCACCGTCGCTTTCGGTGTCGGAAACCTCGCCATCGGCTGGCTGCTCCGCCCCCACCGTCCCTACGCCCGCAAGAGCCAGACCTACGAGTGCGGCGCCTCCCCCATCGGCGAGGCCTGGCACCTCTACCATGTCCAGTACTACATCTTCGCCCTGATCTTCGTCATCTTCGAAGTCGAGGCCGCCTTTCTCTACCCCTGGATCCCCGTCGCACGGGAACTGGGCAATGCCGGCTTCGCCGCCGCCGGCGTCTTCCTCGTCATCATCACCCTCGGCCTGATTTACGAGTGGGGAAGGGGCGCGCTCGAATGGGTTTAGCCGGCAACGCCGCCGAGACGCTGCTCAAAGTCCCCGGCGGCAGTCTCCTGATGGGCAAACTCGACGCCCTGGTCAACTGGGCGCGCGAGTCGGCGCTGTGGCCGATGACTTTCGGCCTCGCCTGCTGCGCCATCGAAATGATGGCCACCGGCGCCAGCCGCTATGACCTCGACCGCTTTGGCATCATCTTCCGCGCCACGCCGCGCCAGGCCGATGTCATGATCGTCGCCGGCACTGTCTGCGTGAAAATGGCGCCGATGATTCGCCGTCTCTACGACCAGATGCCGGAACCGCGCTATGTCATCGCCTTCGGGGGCTGCGCCTCCGCCGGCGGGCCCTATTACGATTCCTACAGCACCGTGCAGGGGGTGGACTTCGTCGTGCCGGTCGATGTCTACATCCCCGGCTGCCCGCCGCGGCCCGAGGCGCTCATCTACGGCATCATGCAATTGCAAGAAAAGATTCACCGCGAGTCGCTCGCCGTCAACTGGCGGGACCTGCCGGCGCCCCAGGCGCTTAGCGAAACGACGGGCTGACGAGAACGGGATGGCGCACGAGGACCGGATATCGGCGCTCCGCGCCGCGTTCGGCGAACGCGTCCGGGGGTTGCTCACCGACGCGCACGGCACGATTCATTGCACGACCGACCCCGACACCCTCGTCCGCCTCTGCGAATTCCTGAACGACAGCGACGCTTTCCGCTGCGTCTACCTTTCCGACCTGACCGCGATTGACCTCGGCGAAGGCGCCCCTGCCGCTGCTGCAACAAACGGCGATGCAGCACCCAGCGATGGGGAAGGAACGCCCTCGCCGGCGAAGCCGGCGACCCCGAGCAAGGTCGAGGGGCACCCGACCCTCGCCGACCGCGGCCTCTTCGTCGTCTACTGCCTCTTCTCGCTCCAGCACCGCTTTACCATCGAAATCAAGGCGCCCGTGGACTATCACCGCCCTGTGTGTCCGTCCGTTACGAAAATCTGGCCCGCCGCCAACTGGTTCGAGCGCGAAGTCTACGACCTCTTCGGCGTCGAGTTCACCGGCCACCCCGACCTGCGCCGCATCCTCAACCCGCCCAATTGGGACGGCCATCCCCTCCGCAAGTCCTACATCTCCAAGCCGCTGACGCGCGAGCAGATCGCCCGCCTCGTCGGCATCGACCCCGTCACTATGCAGCCCATCGGCGAAGTCCCGCCCACGCCCTATGAGTAGCGTCTTCCTCGAGACGCCCAGCGATCAAGTCGTCCTCAATATGGGGCCGCAGCACCCCAGCACCCACGGCGTCCTGCGCCTCATCGTCAAACTCGAGGGCGAGACCATCGTCGAACTCAAGCCCGACATCGGCTTCCTGCACCGCGGCACCGAGAAACTCTCCGAAAACCGCCAATACATTCAGATCGTCCCCTACACCGACCGCATGGACTATGTCGCCGCAATGAGCAACAACCTCGGCTATGTCCTCGCCGTCGAGAAACTGGAACAGATTCAGGTCCCCGAGCGCGCCACCTACATCCGCACCATCCTCGTCGAATTGCAGCGCATCGCCAGTCACCTGCTCTGGCTCGGCACCTTCGGCATGGATGTCGGCGCCACCACCGTCTTTCTCTACTGCTTCCGCGAGCGCGAGCGCGTGCTCAACCTCTTCGAGGAATACATCGGCGCCCGGCTCACCTACAACGCCATGCGCGTCGGCGGCCTCCCGCGCGACCTGCCCCCCGGCTGGGAGGTGAAGGTGCACGCCTTCCTCGAATACCTGCCGCCCCGCCTCGACGAAATCGACCAGCTCCTCACCGGCAACCGCATTTTCGAAATTCGCACCCAGGGCGTCGGCGTCCTCTCCCAGAAGGACGCCGTCGGCTACGCCGCCTCCGGCCCGCTCGCTCGCGGCTCCGGCCTGGCCTTCGACCTGCGCCGCGACCAGCCCTACCTCATTTACGACCGTCTCGATTGGCAAGTGGTGACGCACGACGGCGGCGACTGTTGGGGACGCTACCTCGTTCGCCTCGGCGAAATGCGTCAGAGCGTCGGCCTCGTCCGGCAGTGCCTCGACAAATTGCCGCCCGGCGAAGTCCTCGACAAGACCCGCGCCAAATACCGCCCGCCCAAGGGCGAGGCCTTTGCCCACATCGAAGCCCCCCGCGGCGACTACGGCTGCTACATCGTCTCCGACGGCGGCCCCAATCCGGTCCGCTGCCGCTTCCGCACGCCCTCGTTCGTCAACCTGCAACTGCTCCCCCTGCTGTCCATCGGCAACAAGATCGCCGACCTCGTCGCCATCCTCGGCAGCATCGACATCACGCTCGGCGACTGCGACCGCTGATGCCCGAACTCCTCAAAACCGTGTGGAGCGTCCCCCTCGTCCAGCAGTTCGTCTGGGCGTTCGTCCTGATGAATGTCGTCGCCGTCCATGTCGCCTTCATCCTGCTCGCCGAGCGCAAAGTCGCCGCCGACATCCAGTCGCGCATCGGCCCCAACCGCGTCGGCGGCCGCTTCGGCCTGCTGCAAAGTTTCGCCGACATCATCAAGCTGGTGGCGAAGGAAGATGTCATCCCCGCCAGCGCCGGCAAGTGGATCTTCATCGTCGGCCCGTTCCTGGTGATGACCGCGCCGCTGCTGCTGTTCGTCGTGATGCCCTGGGGCGTGAAGGCGGACGGCACGCCGCTCGTCCCCGCCGACCTCGACATCGGCATCCTTTACATCGCCGCCATCTCCTCCATCTCCGTCATCGGCATCATTATGTCGGGGTGGGGGAGCAACAATAAGTACGCCCTCCTCGGCTCGATGCGCTCCGCCGCGCAACTCATCACCTACGAAATCCCCGCGCTCCTCGCCGTCGTCAGCGTCGCCCTCGTCGCCGGTTCGCTGAAACTCGGCGACATCGTCAACGCCCAAGCCGGCTTCTGGGGCATCATCCCGAAGTGGTACCTCCTCCCGCTCCTGCCCAGCGCCCTCATCTTCCTCACCGCCGCCCTCGCCGAAATGAACCGCATCCCCTTCGACCTCCCCGAGGCCGAATCCGAACTCGTCGCCGGCTACTTCACCGAGTACTCCGGCTTCCGCTTCGGCATGTTCTTCCTCGGTGAATACGCGCTGCTCATGTTCCTCGCCGGGCTGGCGACGGTGCTGTTCCTCGGCGGCTGGCACTCGCCCATCCCCGGCTTCACCGCCGTCCCGCCGATGGTGTGGATGCTGGCGAAATGGTATTCCGTCATCTTCGTCCTCATTTGGATTCGCTGGACCTTCCCCCGCATCCGCATTGACCAGATGCTCAACTTCGGCTGGAAGGTCCTCATCCCGCTCGCCCTCCTCAACCTGGTGTGGGCCTGGTGGCTGATGACCCGCCTCCCGGCGGGAGGCGGGTCGTAATGCGTCACGCCCTCAATCTCTTCACCGGTCTGCGCAGTATGTTCATCGGCCTCGGCGTCACGCTCAAGAATATGGTGCGCCCGAAGGTCACGCTCCGCTACCCCAACGAGAAGTGGGACCTGCCCGCCGGCTTCCGCGGCGGCTTCGTCCTCTTCCGCAACGAAGACGACACCCTCAAGTGCACCGGCTGCACGCTTTGCGAGCAGGTCTGCCCGCCGCGCGCCATCTACGGCATCGAAGGCGAGAAACACGAGAAGGTGCGCGTCGCCAACGCTTTCTATATCGACCTGCTGCGCTGTATGTACTGCCACCTGTGCGTCGAGGTCTGTCCCTTCGACGCCATCGGGATGACCGACGGCTTCGAACTCGCGCAGTACGAACGCGGCAAGACCGTCGTGGACCTCAACGACCTCTCCAACGACCGCGAGAGCGCTATCCGAATGAAGGGCGTCCGCTCGACGCCCACCTGGCTCGTCAAGGACAGCGAGAAAGTGATGCCGCACTTCGCCGGCGCCACCTGGGAACTCGAACAGAAGATGGCCAAAGCCAAAGCCGCTGCCGCCGCCAAGGCGAAGGCTGCTGCGGCAGCCAAAGCCACCGAGACCGCATCGCCGACTGCGAGCGCGGAATCGAGCGGGGGAGGGGAATCCGCATGAGCCCCTTCGCGCAGACCTTCGTCTTCGCCGCCCTCGCCGTCACCGCGGTGATGTGCGGCCTCGCGGTCGTGACGACGCGCAATGTCGTCCACGCCGCCTTCTGGCTGGTACCCACCTTCTCCGCCATCGCCGGCATCTACCTCACGCTCTCCAGCCAGCTGATGTTCGGCGTGCAACTCCTCATCTATGTCGGCGCCATCACCGTCCTCATCCTCTTCGCCTTGATGCTCACGCAGAGCAACGAGCAGAACGAGCCGCCCGCCGACTCGCATAACGCCCTCTCCGTCTGGGCGGGCGCCGCCTGTCTGGCGTTCGCCGGCCTGGTCTTTTGGATGATCAAACAGCAGCCGTGGTGGACTTCACCGCGCGGCGCGCCCGCCTACGAAGTGCCCGCTGTCGGCACCGCCCTCTTCGGCGAGTATGTTCTTGTGCTCGAGGGCGCCGCGCTACTGCTCCTCGCCGCCACGGTCGCCGCCATCACCCTGGCGCGCAAGGAAACGGACCAGTAATGCCGGCCATCCCGTTGAGCAATTACCTCATCTTGAGCACGCTCCTCTTCGCCATCGGCGCCTTCGGCGTCCTGGCGCGCCGCAACGCCGTTGGGATGTTGATGAGCATCGAACTGATGCTCAACGCCGCCAACATCAACTTCATCGCCTTCTGGCGCTACAGCGGCAGTGACTCGCCGCAGGGCATTCTCTTCGCCATCATTGCCATCACCGTCGCCGCCGCCGCCGCCGCCGTCGGCCTGGCGCTGGTGCTGCTCATCGCGCGCCGTTACCAGATTGTGGATGTCGACCGCGTCAACTTGATGAAGGGCTAACACCGCTCTGGGAGGAGCGCCACCGCGTGTCTGCGGGCACCGCACCACACAACACGGGCAGTGAGGTCAGGCGCCCCGTCCGGCGAACGCGCCGGATGAGCGCGTCATCATGAGCGACCCCTACATCGCCTGGGCGATCGTCGCCGCGCCCGCGGCGGCGTTCGTCGTCATCGCTGCCTTCTGCCGCAAAGGCGCGGCGCAGAAGTTCGCCCCGCTCCCGCTGCTGCTCGCCCTCGCCGCCGCCGGCGCCATCGCCCTGTCGCAGGTCTTCCGCCTCCTCGGCGAACAGAACGCCGCCGGCGATGTCGTCTCGCAGTTCACCTGGGTCGACATCCCCCAGGGCGGCTTCACGATCGCCCACGGCATCCTGATGAATCCGCTCGCTGCGGTGATGGCCTCCACGGTCTGCATCGTCTCGTTCTGCGTCCAACTCTATTCCATCGGTTACATGAAAGGCGAAGACGGCTACGGCCGCTACTTCGCGTATATGGCCCTCTTCACCACCTCGATGCTCGGCCTCGTCCTCGCCTCGAACCTGCTGCTCGTCTACTTCTTCTGGGAACTCGTCGGCATTTGCTCGTATCTGCTCATCGGCTTCTTCCACCGCCTGCCGTCGGCGTCGTCCGCCGCGACCAAGGCCTTCGTCGTCACCCGCTTCGGCGATGTCGGCTTCCTCATCGCCATCCTGATTGTGCTGAAGCAGGTCGGCAGTTTTGATTTGCAGGGGCTGCACACGGCAGTCGAGGCCGGCAAGATCGCGTCGCCCTGGCTCACCCTCATCGCCGTCGGTCTCTTCGCCGGCGCGATGGGGAAGAGCGCCCAGTTCCCCCTGCATGTCTGGCTGCCCGACGCCATGGAGGGCCCGACGCCCGTCTCCGCCCTCATCCACGCCGCCACGATGGTCGCCGCCGGCGTCTACCTCATCTCGCGCACCTTCTTCATCTTTGAAGCCAGCGGCATTCTCCCGTATGTCGCCATCACCGGCGGCTTCACCGCGTTCATGGCCGCCACCATCGCCCTGGTGCAGACCGACATCAAACGCGTCCTCGCCTATTCCACCATCAGCCAACTCGGCTATATGGTGCTCGCCCTCGGCGCCGGCAGCGTCTTCGCCGCGATGTTGCACCTGACCACGCACGCCTTCTTCAAGGCGCTCCTCTTCCTCACCGCCGGCAGCGTCATTCACGCCGTCCACACGAACGAAATGCCCGACATGGGCGGCCTCTGGCCGAAGATGAAAACCACCGCCGTCACCACTGCCATCGGCGGCCTCGCCCTCGCCGGCATCTTCCCGCTCTCCGGCTTCTTCAGTAAGGAGGCGGTGCTCGCCTCCGTCGAGCACGCCGCCGACCACCTCGGCCCCGTCGCCTATCTCGGCCTCGCCTTCGGTCTCATCACCGTGTTCCTCACCGCATTCTATATGGCGCGCCTGTGGGCGATGACTTTCCTCGGCAAAGCGCGCAGCGAAGCCGCCCGCAAGGCGCACGAGTCGCCGCCGGTGATGACCGTCCCGCTGCTCATTCTCGCCGTCCTCTCCGTCGTCGGCGCCGCGCTGGCGTTTCCGAATTTGGTCTGGCTTTTCGAACATCTCGCTGACTACGCCCCGACCGTCGAGCACTCCGGCATCGACTGGGTCGCCCCGATGACCTGGGCCGGTCTCGCCATCGGCGTCCTCGGGGCTGTCATCGGCTTCAGTCTCTTCCGCAGCGGCGCCACCGCCGCCGGCTGGGAGCGCCGGCTGCCGCTCGTCGCGCATTTCTTCCGCCGCCTCTGGTATCTCGACGAGTTCTATCAGTGGCTCGCCCGCCGCGTTGTCCTCGCCGTCGCCCGGATGGCCGCCTGGTATGACCGGGCGATGCCCGACGGGATGGTCAACGGCGCCGGCTGGATTATCGGCCGCCTCGGCGCCGTCCTGCGCACCACCGCCACCGGCCAGCTGCAGTTCTACGCCCTGGTCGTCCTCGGCGCGGTCGCCGTCGGCGCCGCCCTCCTTTTCTGGTGGGCGCCCTGGGCTCACGCATTGCAGGTGATGCAGTAATGGCGGGGTCCATCACGCTGCCGGAGTTCCCCTGGCTCACCGCCATCCTGCTCTGCCCGCTCATCGCCGGCATCGTCATCATGCTCACGCCCGCGCAGAACCGCCTCGCCATTCGCCTGATTGCGCTGGCGGGCGCCGGGCTGGCGCTGGTGCTGTGCGTCCTCGTCTATCTCGGCTTCGACCCCTACGCCGACGGCTTCCAGTTCGTCCAGCGGGTGAACTGGGCCCCGGCCATCGGCATTACCTACCATGTCGGCATCGACGGCATCAGTCTCACGATGCTGTTGCTCACTTCCTTCATCATCACAATGGGCGTCTTCGCCACCTGGACCACCAAGCACCGCGACAAAGAGTTCTACGCCCTCCTCCTCGTCCTCGTCACCGGCGTCTTCGGCGTCTTTATGATCCTCGACCTGTTCTTCTTTTTCCTCTTCTACGAGGTCGCGGTGCTGCCGATGTACTTGCTCATCGGCATCTGGGGGACCGGCAACAAGCAGTACTCCGCAATGAAGCTGACGCTTTACCTGCTTGTCGGCTCCGCCTTTATGCTCGTCGGCATCCTCGCCGTGTACTTCTCTTCCGGCATCGAGCCGCACACCTTCAACCTCGTCGACCTGCTCGCCGCCAAGAGCCACTTCACCCCCGTCTTCGCCCGCGTCGTCCTGCTGATGTTCTACATCGGTTTTGGCATCCTCGCCGGCATCTGGCCGTTGCACACCTGGTCGCCCGACGGGCACGCCTCCGCGCCCACCGCCGTCTCGATGCTCCACGCCGGCGTCCTGATGAAACTCGGCGCCTACGGCTTCCTGCGCGTCGGCGTGCAACTGCTCCCCGGCGCCCTCCCCGAATGGGCCTGGCTCATCGGCGGCGTCGCCACCGTCAACATCGTTTACGGCGCCTTCTGCGCCATGGGGCAGAACGACCTCAAGTATGTGATTGCCTATTCGTCGGTCAGCCATATGGGCGTCGTCATGCTCGGCATCGCCTCCGCCAACCCGGTCGCCCTCAACGGCGCCGTCTTCCAGATGTTCGCCCACGGCGTGATGACCGGCCTCTTCTTCGCGCTCGTCGGCCTCGTCTATGAGAAATCCCACATCCGCGATATGGGCAAGATGTCCGGCTTCGGCCGCAAGATGCCCGGCATCTGGCTCGCCTTCACCATCGGCGGCCTCTCGTCGTTCGGCCTCCCCGGCACCGCCGGCTTCGTCGCGGAGTTCCTGGTCTTAGTCGGCGCCTATAGTTCGAAGTACGCGCTCATCCCGGTCTTCGCCGCCATCTCCGTCATCGGCGTCGTCGTCACCGCCGCCTATGTGCTGCGGATGCTGCAGCGCATCTTCTTCGGCGAAGTCGACAACAAGACTTTCGGCGCGCTCCCCGACGCCAAGACCACCGAGTGGGTCTCGCTCGTCGTGCTCGCCTCGCTCATCCTGATCTTCGGCCTCTTCCCCAGCCTGCTCACCGGCGTCATCGCCACCGGCCTCAAGCCCATCGTCGACGCCCTCGGCACCGCGGTGGTCCTGCGGTGAGCGCCCCGATGAACTGGGGCCTGCTCGTCCCCGAAATCGGCGTCCTCGCCCTCGCCGTCATCGTGCTCGGCATCGACCTGTTCTCGCGCGGCCGCGCCCGGAATGTGCTGCCGTTCGTCGTCGCCGCCGGGTCGCTCTCCATCATCGGCTTCCTCGCCGGCCTCGCCAGCACGCAGGGCCCCGCCTCGCTCTGGAACGGCATCTTCCGCTACGACGGCGTCGCCGTCGTCTTCAAAATCATTTTCCTCGGCTCGCTGCTGCTCGTCTCACTCGCCTCCACCGGCCCGGGCACGCCCCCCTGGCGCGGCGAGTATTTCAGTCTGCTCTGCTTCTCGACGCTCGGGCTGATGCTGATGGCCTCCGGCGGCGACTGGATTCTCATCTATCTCGCCCTGGAACTCGCGACACTCTCCCTCGTCGCCCTCGCCGCGCTGCGCAAGGCCGACCAGCGCTCCGCCGAAGCCGGCCTCAAGATGCTCGTCGTCGGCGCCGTCTCGTCGGCGACGCTGCTCTTCGGCTTGAGTTTCCTCTACGGCCTCACCGGCACCACCCACCTGGCGCCCACTCCCGAAGGCCTCGCCAGCAACCCGTTCTTCTACCTGGCGATGCTGCTCGTCGTCGCCGGCCTCGGCTTCAAAGTCGCCGCCGCGCCCTTCCATATGTGGGCGCCCGATGTCTATCAGGGCGCGCACACCCCCGTCGCCGCCTTCCTCTCCGTCGCCTCGAAGGCCGCCGGCCTCGCTGTCGTCTTCCGCGTCCTGGCGGAGCCGTTCTTCGGCCTCGGCGCGCCCCTCACCGCCAGCATCTACTCCGGCCCCATCAACCTCGTCGCCATCGTCCTCGCCGTCTTGAGCATGGTCACCGGCAACCTCATCGCCCTGATGCAGTCCAACATCAAACGCCTGCTCGCGTACTCCGGCATCGCCCAGGTCGGCTACATCTTCGTCGCCCTCTCCTCCGGCACGCCCGATGGCTACTCCGCCGCGCTCTTCTACCTCGTCCTTTATATGTTCACCAACCTCTGCGCCTGGTTCGTCGTCGTCGCCGTCGGCTCCGACCACATCAGCGATTACGCCGCGCTCTACAAGCGCGCCCCGCTCCTCGCCCTGGCGATGGCGATGGCGCTGCTCTCGCTCGGCGGCATCCCGCCGCTCGCCGGCTTCGTCGGCAAGATCTATCTCTTCGCCACCGCGGTCGATCGCGGGCTGTGGTGGCTGGCGCTGCTCGGCGCCCTGCTCTCCGTCGTCTCGCTCTACTACTACCTGATGGTCATCCGGCAACTCTATCTCGTCGAAGACGCCCCCAAGTCCGCCCCCAAGATCACCCTCACCACCCCGCTCGGCATCGCCATCGCCGTCTGCGCCACCGGCATCGTCGTCCTCGGCATCTACCCCGGCCCGCTCTTGCAGATGGCGAAGTGGGCAACGGGGACTTTCGTCGGCCAGTGAAATTCGATGTCGCGGCTGGGAGACAAGACACTTGAACAACTGAATTCCGATGATGTCGAGAGTCTAGTTGACGACGAACAGCCTGAAGATGATGAGATCGATTTCAAGAAGGAGGGCTACACAGAGCATCCGTCAGCACTTGCTGAGGCAGCGAAAGATTTGTCGGGACTTGCGAATGCATCGGGAGGGCATATTCTTCTTGGGATAGACGAACGAAAACGAGATGGAGTCTCGATTGCGTCTTGCATATCTGGCATCACCGATCCGGATGTTCAAGCGCAGCGGCTTGAATCAGTTGCAAGATCCTGGGTGGAACCGCCCATCGGGTGGGTGAGAAGTAAACCAGTAGTTACTTCGAAGGGCACAGTCCTCATCGTGCGTGTTGGCCCTAGCCCCAGCCAACCACATATGTTGAAACATGCACAGATCTCTCAGGGAAGCGTGGATCCTAAAATCAAGTGGCCATTTTGGATCAGGAGAGGCAGCAATACCATGGAAATGACGTTATCCGAACTTCGCCAATCGTTTGAACGCGCTTTTGGACTGGAAGATCGCTTCAGTCGATACCTCATGGGTAGACGGGAGAAGTGGAGCTCGTGGCCCAGTAAGCGATTCTTCATCGTATCGGCAACTCCAATGCCCTTTGGTCAGAGAATCCATCCCGCGAAGGTCGAGGAGGCGTTTTGGCACCTCTCTGATGAATTGGGAATTGTGAGTCAGAGCGAGTCTGGGCGAGTTCGTCCGAGTCTCTGGGGGCTGATTGCCGATGTTCCAGGTGGAAGGTGGCCTCGGCTCGAGTTTGTAGAAGATGTTGGTCACCTTGAATTTGTTGATGACGAGGATGACCGACAGAAGCCTTTGGACGCCCATCTTTTGAGGCGCCGCCTCGAGGCGTTCTTTGAAGGAGCCAGCTCAATATATGGTGCCGCAGGGTTTGAAGGCTCGTGTGCGGCGCAGGTCTCCGTTTTGCATGCCCATGCGCTAAGGATAAGTCTTCCAGAGTCGACCAAGACGATCTACTTCGATGCGAGTTGCCCCAGGAATTTCTTCGAGCCGTATCAACTGGCCCTGCAATCAGAGTTTATCGACGATGGAGATTTGATTTCGCCGCTATTGCGGTGGAACATCGGCCAAGAACCACACAAGGTCATCTCCGCTGCTCTCGATGACCTAGTCTGGAGGGCTTTCGGAGCGCCGAAGTCGCTCTTCACAGCCATCGAAGAACGGAACGAGAAGCGGAATCAATGAACTCCCTCCCCGGTGCGCGGGGAGGGGCCGGGGTGGGGTCGGTCCCCTCGGCATCTACCTCGGCCCCCTCTTGAGCGTAGCAAAGTGGGCTACTGCTTCCTTTGTAGGACAGTAAGCACTTCGCTGAAATCTCGCGGTAGATGCGCTGTCCCTCTCCTCTTTAGGGAGAGGGTGCGGCGCAGCCGCGGGTGAGGGCCAAATGGCCAAGTGGGCGACGGGGACTTTTGTGGGACAGTAGTTCAGCAGTAGTCACCGCCCCGGCGCTGTCCGCCGGGGTGCAGTTCCCCCTCGCCATTCATGGGGAGGGGGCAGGGGGAGGGGTCGCCTTCGTCGGTCAGTGACTCCTTCAGGCCCTCCCCGCGCGCGGGGAGGGGCAGGGGTGGGGTCGGTCCCCTCGGCATCTACCCCGGCCCCCTCCTCCAAATGGCAAAGTGGGCGACGAGCACCTTCGTCGGCCAGTAGTGCCCTCGCTCACCACCCAGCGTAGATGTGTAGTCCCTCTCCCTGTCGGGAGAGGGCTTGTCCTACGAAGCTCGGCGCCGCGCGCCGAGCGAAGGAGGGTGGCCGCAACGAAGCGCAGGATGGTACGCTACTTCAGGAGCGACTCGGCATCCCCGCGCAGGAGACCGGCTGCTTCTGTTGTGAGGTGCTTTCCGGATTGTGCGGATACCTCTTGAATGAACGCTCGCAGGGCATTACGGGCTGCCGAGGGACTCCCCCGCTGAAGCGCGGCACTTACTGCACGGAGTTTCTGTGCCAAGCTCCTGGCGAGGCCATCATTGTCGATCAGCCCGAGTGTTCGGCAGACCGAGACTTCGAAGGTCAGCCCCAGCAGCGATGCGGCGTGTCGCGGCTCGGTGATGGAAGACTGAAGCCCCGGCGCAAAGGCAAACTGATACTCGTCCGTGTGCTGTGGCGCTGTCACTCCAAAGACCGTGAAAGCTGTCTCCTCACCGTTCGCATCGTAGCCAAGAAACGTTAAGTGATATGCTCCGATATCCGTTCCAGACACCGCGACTGTGTAGATTCCATCGAGAGTGGTCAGTACCTCGAACTCGAGTACGGGCGGCTCCGCCTCACCAGAGTCGTCGTCAGCGCCGAGAGACCAGAGTTCAAAGAACCCGCCAGGGATCTCCTGAATCTGCTGCCCTGTACTTGGGTCGACTCCTGCGCGCCGACCGAGAGGATCTTCGACTAATAGAGCAATCGGTGACTTGCCGAGAAGGCGAATACCGCTCTGGTAACATGCAGCCGAGGAGTACAGCCTCGCGTTAAGATAGGAAGTTACGTCGCGAAGAAACCCGGACCCTCTGCCCGGGTCCGCAACTGTAATTGTTGTATTCGGCCCGAGGCCACTTATCGCTGTTGCAAGAACAAAGTGCTGCGGATGGTCGGGAACCTTAAGAATTGCGGCATCTTGTCGACAGATAGTCTCGCGAACAGAGTCGAGCGATATCGTTCTCCCGCAATAATGCAACGAGAGTCCATGTTCTTCCCTCGCGTATCGCGCTATAGAAACGTCGGAAAAGTCGCCGCTGTTTCGATAGCCGCTATCGTTATCCATCAGCCAAGTGTTCAGCAGAATGGGATTTGTAACGAGCGTTCCAGCATAGTAATTGACCAACATCGCTGCTGAGGTGACATTACAGCCATAGCGACAGAATGTCCCAGGTTTCGTCTGCGGAGGATTGTGATAGGCAAAGTCCATTGGGCCCCATGGAAGCTGGCACTGTCCAAGTAACCCAACCCCTCCTAGATAACAGCTTTGGCTATACGACGCCTGAGCGGACTGGAGCTGTTCGCCTCCGAACAATCCATCGCTGAGGAACGGGCGCACATCAAGCAGCGTCGCCGCCCACGCCACCCCGCCCAACGTCGCCAAACACATAGCCACCTGCGCACGCCGCCCCAGCCCAATTGTCATTCGGGTTCTCCTGACTGAATCGCCTTGCACGCCCCGTTCCACACTCCCTGCCGTTCCCCTTTCTCCCTCCCCATTGCGTAGGGAAGGTCTTCCCCTCTCCGCCCGTCGGAGAGGCCTGCCCGAGCCGTTGGCTCGTGTCGGCCAGGGGGAGAGGGTAATTCTCCCCTCTCCTTGCAGGAGAGGGCGCAGCGCAGCGCGGGGTGAGGACGGTCTGTCAAACCCTCATTTCCTCATTTCCTCGCCATTGTCTCTCCCCCCGCAGTAAGCGCCCCTCCCCCGTCTCCGGGAGAGGGGCGCGAGGAAGATGCGTCAGTGAGGAGAGGAGTCCGTGTCAGGTGTCGGGCGCCGGGTTGACGGGAATGTGGGCGGTACACCCGTCACCTCTCACCTGACACTTGGGTCTAGTGACCTCCGAGTTCCAGGAGCGTCACCGTGACCGTTCCGACCGGCGGTGTGTATAGGAGGTAGCCCAGCCGCCGGTCCTCCGGGTCGCGGCGGAACGCGCCCGAGAACTCAAGCCGTCGCAAATCCGTCGCCGGCATTTCCCACGGAATCAGCACAATCATCCGCGGCTGCCCGGGCATATAGCCAATGGCCAGCACCGACACCGCCGGGCCGTTCCGCGGCGCGGGCGTGCCCTTCGGCGCCGGCCCGAACGCCGGCACGGCCACCGTCACGATGACCGGCATCTGGTCATCAAGCGACTGCGTGACGCGCGCCCACGGGAACGCCGTCTCCGGGTGGCCCGCGACGCTGTCGCCGAACGCCACCGTCAGCGGCTTGTGGTAGTCGCGCGCCCAGGCCTTCAGACCCGCGGCGACGTTCCAGTTGCCGTCCGGCTGGCGCATGCGCCGGTTCAGCTGGCGCATCAGCGTGTAGATGTTGCGGTCGCCGAAGAGCGACCGATTCGTGGTGTGGTCGAGCGCGGTCAGGGCCGTCGCCGCCGAAGTCGCGTGCGACGACTCGTGGTAGAGGAGCGGGCGCACATCGAGCAGTTTCGCTCGCGCCGCCCAGCCGGCGCCGGCAGCACACATCACCAGCGCCGTCGCCAGGACGGACTGCTGCAGGCGACGCTTCTTCAGCGTCTTCCACACCGCCCACAGGGCGCCGGCGGCACCGATCACAATTGCCGACGCCACCACCGTCTTCTTCAGTCGTCGGTTCATTGCTTCCTCCAGTCACCACTGTTTCTCATGCACACGCAGTGCTCTCGACCATCCCGCTCGTCGCGGGATAGTGTGTAGACTGCCCGACTCGAAAAAGGTTTCAGCGGCTGTGGAGGACCGAAAGAGACAGTTGCTTGTCCGCCTGCGCTGTCTCGCACTAAACAAAGCCCCTCTCCTGAAAGGAGAGGGGCTGGGGGTGAGGTTGAAACAGATTGCGTGGGTCGGCGGCGCAGTGCGCGGCCTAGTCCGACGGCGCCGTCCAAATCTTGAAGTACGGCCGCAAACTCGCGTCCGAATAGTTGGGGCCGGCGAGGTAGGCCTCACCCCACGGGGTCGCCGGCCCGGACGGAAACTCTCGGTTCGACTTGATGACGAACCCATATCCGGGGTCACCCTTCGCCCAGGACTGCACCAATTTCGTCACATCCCAACGCACCCATTCCAGGCTGCGCAAGGGCATCGGCGCCACGCTTTCGGGCGTGGCGTCGAAGGCCGGTTGGTTCGACCAGGTCATCGATTCATACGGAATGAACTTCTGGACTCGGTGCACGCCCAACTGCATCTCCGGGTCGGCGCTGCCGTTGATGCGGAAGCAATACATCCAGTATTCCGCCCGCACGATGCGCTGCTTGGCGAAGAGTTTGGGGTCAGGCAGCAGGTAGATTCGGCCGGCCCCGTTGTTGGCATTCGTCACCGCCGGTTCCACGAAATTGACCCACGAGGTCCCCGGAATGTAGGACAGCAACATCGTAAGTTGCGCCGCCCCTCCCTCGCATCGCATGACCGTCGGGTCGCCCGATGGCGTGCGTGACTCGCCGCCCGGGACGGAAGGCGTTTTCTCTTCCCTGCGCACGCCCGGGACAACATAGGCTTCACCGAGTCGCGTGTAGCCGTTCCCTTTCTTGATCAAGACTTCGGCAAACACGCGTCCGTCGTCGGCTCTTGAGAACACCAGCAAATGAGAGTCGTCCAGCGCGTGCGCTTCCAAGGTGTCTCTGCGGACGGTGGATGCGCTGTCCGCGGCCCTCACATGCGGGCTCGATGCGACGCCGAGCACCGTCAACGCCGTGACTGCCAGACTCAACCCGATCCGTGCCTGCATTGTGCCTCCTCCAATCGTGACACTCCTTCGACTTGGCCGGCGCAGCCCAAGTTCCTTTCGCCCGCGGGATGCCGCGGACCCATTCCCCCCTCTCCGCTCGTCGGAGAGGGGTTTACCCCGAGCGACCCGTCCCGAGCGGAGCCGAGGGAAGTCGAGGGGCAGGTGAGGACGGTCTGACGGAGGCTTGGCGCGGGGACAAGCAGTCGCCGCAGGAATGCGGCTCCTACAAGGATCCTCGTTTCCTCGTTTCCTTGTTTCCCCGTTTCCTCGTCCTTATCTCCCCCCTCTCCGCTCGTCGGAGAGGGGGCCAGGGGGTGAGGGCTACTTACTAAATTCCACCACCGTCAGCGTCATCGACCCCACCTTCGGCACGAACTGGAGATAGCCGATGTGGGAGTCGCTCGGGTCCAACTTGAACGCCCCAGAAAACTGCAAGCGATCCATGTCGGTCTGCGGCATCTCCCACGGAATCAGCACCACCATCCGGTTCTGCCCCGCCATATGCCCGATGGCCAGCACCGAGACCGTGGCCCCGCCCGCCACCGCCGTCGTGCCCGAGGGGTTCGGCCCCGAGGTCGGCACCGCCAGCGTGCAAATGACCGGCTTGCCCGCATCCAGCGCCTGCTGCACGCGCGACCACGGGAACTGCACCTTCACCTGCCCCGCCGCACTCACGCCCGTCGTCACGCGCAGCGGCCGGTTGAAATCAATCGCCCACTGCTGAATGCCGCCCGCCACATCCCACGACACCACGCCCTTCGCGTCCGTCTTGCGCATGCGCGTGTCGAGTTCGCGGATCAGTCCGACCACATCGCGGCCCCCGACGAGCGAATGGTCGCTGTTGACATCGAGCGCGTGCAGCGCCTCCGCCCCCGCCGTCCCGTGCGACGACCGCTGATACAGGAACGGGCGGACCGGCAGCAGCGACGCTCCCCAGGCCGCGCTCACGCACACTACGGCCAGCACAACCGCACTCCACCGCATGGTCCGCATCATTGTTGTCCTCCGTCTCATAGACTCCATTACTTTAATTCGACGTTTCGCCCGATTTTCCCTGCGCGCCGGGGGCGTCAAGTGACACGATTTGGAGACGGGAGCCGCTGCCCGGGGCGGTCAGTCCCGGGCTCACAGAATGCCCCCGCTGAACCGGGCGCCCAATGCGGGATTGCGGTGGCCGTCCGCCCCCTTCAGGGGGCGGTCTCTGTGAGCCCGGCCCTTATAGGGCCGGGGAACGCGAGTCTTGGTTCCCTCTCCCAGTTCGGGAGAGGGCTTGCCCTACGAAGCTCGGCGCTGCGCGCCGAGCGAAGGAGGGTGCCCGCTGCGCAGCGAGGGACGGGTGAGGACGGTTTGTCGGAGAGGAGGGTCAGGGGGAGAGGGCTACTCCGCTCCAAAAAACCGCCGATACACCTGCAGCAGCGCCTCATCCAGGTCCACTTTCTTCAACAGCAGCGTGTCGCGCGGGGCGCGGCCCCGGTGGCTGCGGCCGAAGCGTCCGCGGCCGTCGCGCCCCGCAACTCGCATGCGATAACAGACATCCTCGAGTTCCCGATAACGCACCAGCAGCCGGTCGAACACGGGAATCATCGACTGCTCCCCACCGGTGTCGGGCGCGTCATCTGGCGGAAGACACCCCCGCCATCGCGCACCACCGCCGCCGTCCGCGGCCGCACCCGCCCGTCCGCCCCGCACACTCCCACCATCAATTCGGCGTAGGCTGACTGCTCGTAGGCAGCGAGTCGTTCGTGGAACCAGCCCGCATCGGTGGGGACGAACTCGTAGACTTCGACCCCTTCGGCGGCGTGTGCAATCCGCCAGGCCGGGCCGGGGAATGCTCCTTCCACCGCTTGCGCCGCTTGCACCAAGGCGCGAAAGGTGCCCGGGTCAAAAATGGGAGTGCGAATCAACCGGCGGCGCCGCAAACAGGTCTCTGATCCCACCAGAATCCAGCCCTTCCGCCAAGATTATAAGTGATAACTTGTCAGAGTCAAGACATTGACTTGTGGAAAAGATTTATCTTATAATTGCCGAGTAATGAGTGGTCGAGAAGCCACAGAGGGCGTCAACATCGGCGTCCGCATTCGGCACGCGCGACGCGATGCCGGAATGACGCAGTCGCAACTGGGCCGGCGCCTCGGCGATTCGCAAGCCGCCGTCGCACAAGTCGAAAGTCGTCGCTGGGTCGGCGAGGCCGTCCTGGAGAAGTACGCCGCGGTCCTGGGCAAGACCCTCGCCTTCTTCCTCGAGTCCGAGGCGGATGATTCGGCAGCAGCGAGCACGCCGCCCCGCGGCGATTCCCTCGAATCGATTGCCGACGCAGCCGAAGCCCGGCTGCGCCGGGCGCGCCGCATGGCGCTGATCAATCGCGCCTTCCGTGTCCTGCAGCAGGACCCGAGTTTCGCCGGCGGCGCGCGCTCGGGGGGAGTTCTCGACCTCGAGGCGAAGAAGGAACTGGTGCGGCGATATGAAGCGGCACGCAGCGTGCACTTGTTGCCGCCCGACATTGTCTGACACCCTGGCGGGACTGATGGCGGCCGGACCGGCGCTCTGCAAAGACGCCCATGACCTCGATAAACTCATGACGCCGCTCCTGCGGCGGTTCCAGTTCGTCGGCGCCTCCAACATCGACACCTTCGCCGACCGCTTCTGCGCCCACATCCGCGCCACCACCATCCCGCGCGATCCGTTCGACCACCTCCCCCGCTTAAGCGTGACCCTGGAGCGCACCGTCCTCTCCCGCCCGACCCGCGCTCTCTGGGTGCGCGAGGGCGACCAGTATTTCGTCTACTACTCCCTGCATGAAAACACCAGCGCCGCGCGCTTCTCCCTCTGGCACGAGTGCTTCGAAATCCTCGCCAATCACCCGCAGTTTCCGACCGCCCTCTCCGCCGCCTGGCTCGAGCGGCTCGCCGACAAGTTTGCCTGCTGTGTCTTGATGCCGGCGGAACCGGTGCGCCGCTCCGCCACCCGCCTGCGCGGCAACCCCGACGGCCTGGTGGCTGTCCTGGCCGAGCGCTTCAGCGTCAGCCAGACGGCGATGCGCCGCCGCCTGCGGGAACTCTCGGTCGCCGCCGTCCGCCAGGCCCGCTAGCGTGGTTTGGCCGGCCGCCGCCGGGGGAAAAATCTTTAGGACGGCTCTGAACCCACCGGTTCGGGGCCGTCACAGTTGGACGGCCCGGCAGGCTGTGATACAAGCATGGGGCGAACGGCAGTCCCGTTCCTGCAATCCGCATGGCTGACACCGCACACCAGACCCCGCGCGCCGCAGGCACACGCGGCCGGCTGATCGCCGGCCTCGTCGTCGTCGCGCTGCTTGTCGGCGGCGGCTGGTATGTGATGCAACAGCGAACGCCCGCGGCGCCGCCCGCCACGGCAGGCCCGCCGGGGCGCGGCCCCTGGATGCCGCTGCATGTTGGGGCTGCTTGGGAGTACGACCGCCAGATCCAGCGCATCATTCAAATGGAAGGACAGCTGGATCGGAACAACACCAATCCCGGATTCTTGCGCGTCCGCGTGGGGCAGCCAACGCGCCAGTACCGCGGCCGCGGCCCCGCCTTCGCCGTCGATTCCCAACAGGTCGAGAAGGCGCACGGAGGATCCAGCGCGTTCGAAGACCATGTGACCGTGTTCGCGCAGGACGGTTCCGGACTCTATTCCCAGGCCACTTGGATCCCGCCGCTCGAGAAAGACACCAAGGTTCTCGAATACCACCCGCCCTTGCAATGGCTGCGGTTTCCGGTACAGGTCGGAGCCAAGTGGACCGTCGGCGAATACGACGACGAGGGGAACCATGTCGCGATCACCGGCGAAGTCCTCGGGTTTGAGGAAGTTAGTACACTGGCCGGTAAGTTCAGCGCGTGTCTCAAGGTGCGCTATCTGAAGACCACCAAAGGCACCGTCCTGATTCAACAACGGAAAGTGACGCCCAGTCTCGATCTGGAAGAAATGATCTGGTGGTATGCCTCGGGCGTCGGGCCGGTGCGGCAGGTGAACACGGTGACCCGTGAGCTGGTGACGCCGCTTGGCAAGCACTTGAATTCAGTGTTCACGGCCTCCCTTGTACTCAAATCCTTCAAGGAAAACAGCCCGCCGCTGCCGTCCGAGTCGAAACTCACCGAAGAATTGGCCGGAGAAGGCCGGCACCCCGAAGATGCGCCGGTCCAGCCCGCGCCGTCGCCTCGGGGCGGGAAGGGTCCCTAAGCGGCGCCGCGCCGGCCATGCGCATCCGAGCACCCCGGTTGTTTCGCCGTGAGTGGTGCCTCGCGCTCGCACTGCTGGCCGCCCGCCCACTCGGGGCCGCCGCCCCGGTCGATGACGGTGACCGCTGGTTTCCGCGGCACCTCGGCGACCGCTGGGACTACGAGGTCGACCGCCTGGCCACTTGGCGCGTTGCCGGCAAACCGCCCGAGGAAGTCCGCATCCGCGGGGCGACAACCGTCACCGTGTCCAGCCTCGTCCCCGAGCACGGCGCGACCGAAGCGACGCTCGAGTCAACGCTCTACACGCAAATCAGCCCGGCCCCGCCGCCGCCGCCCCTGCGCCTGACGCGGACCTCCTTCACCTCGCGCTCGGCGCGTGGGCTCTTCCTGCACGCCTCCGGCCGGCGCACCGGCGACACGCCCGCACAGGCCTCCCGGTTCGACGACGGCCTCGTCGAATACGACCCGCCGCTGCAACTTGTGGCACTTCCGCTCACCGCCGGCCAGACCTGGGTGACCGGCCCAACGCACGACGGCGGCCTGGAGGTCACGCTGACGGCGCGCGTCATCGGGTTCGAAGCTGTCACCACGCCCGCCGGCCTCTTCCGGCATTGCGTGAAGATTGCCCGCCGGGGCACCATCAGCGGACGCGGCAATGCCGGCAGCACGATGGGCCGCCCGCTCGAATCGGGGTCGCTCGACCGCATCGAATGGATTGCCGAAGGCGTCGGGACGGTCAAACAATGGCAGAAGCGCTATGAGGTCTCCACCGACGCCGCCGCCCGCCGCCTCGTGACGCTGGACGAGACGACGATCAAAACCCTGATCAAGTACCGCGTGGCGAAGTAGGGGAGTCAAAGCCAACAGCGAGGAAACAAGGAAACGAGGTGCCCGGATTTCAGTCCGAGGCGCAAGTCCGCTCAACGGTGAGATTCAGCCCGGCGCCCTGCCCTGAGCAAAGTCGAAGGGTTCACTGCCGGGACAGCGGGAAGTGAGGCAAGGGCAATGAGAATGCTTGGCGTCTTAGCGGTCGCGATCGCAATCGCCGTCTGTACGCCGCATGCCGCCAACGCGAAGGCCCCAAGGGAGTCATCGTGGTTCCCGCTCGCCGAGCGCAATCGATGGACCTATCGAGTGACACAAAGTGCGACTGCGGAGTCGACCAGTGAAGAAACGGTCCACGGTCAAGCCGACGGCAAATGGGAGCGGTCAGTGACTCGCGTGGCGAGTGCACTTGGGTTTCCCGGAGGGGTCTTCGAAGTTGTGACGCTCGTCACCATGCGTCGCTCGGGCAATCCATTGGGGAAGTATCAGGACTTCGAATATCTGTGTACCCAGCAGGATGGCGTCTATCTGTTCGCTGAACGGTCGACCTCTCAGAGTCAGCTCGACCCGCTAACGAAGTACAACCCGCCTCGATGTCTGGTGAAGTTGCCGGCTGTGGTTGGCGCCCAATGGCACCGACCAGTGGATGGCAAGCCAGAGGTAGATGTGTCGGATCTCTACACAATCGCAGGGTTTGAGACCGTCACGACTCCCGCCGGAGAATTCAAGGGCTGTCTCAAGGTTCGTCACCTATTCTCAACCCATCGCACTGCGGACACAGTAGACGACCCATACCGGTCCGGCTCATCGGAAATGGAGAGCGTTGTGTGGTATGCCCCGGACGTCGGCATGGTGAAACAGGTGGACACTGACCGGATGACCGTGCAAGAGAGGGACGACAAATCACGGAACATTGCGAGCACCACCGAACTCCTGCTGGAGTCCTACAAGGTGAAGCGATGAGCGTGGAAATGAGGCAAGGGCCATGACAATGCGAATCACCGCGGTGGCGGTGGTCGTGCTGGCGCTCTGCGCGCCGCGCGCCGTCACCGCGAAGTCGGCGGGCGCGCAGCAGTGGCAGCCGCTGGTGGCGGGCAACTCGTGGTCCTACGGCGTGACGCGCGACGCGCGGGTCGACGGCGGCGCCGAGCCGGGGCAGACGGTGAAACTTACCGGCACCGGCACCACGGAAGTGATGGGCCCGTCGAAACTCTTCCGCGGCGCCGACCCGGTCTTTGAGGTGGTGACCTCGACCGAAGAGAAGGGCGCCCGCGGCCAGGGGCGCTCGACGACCCAGACCTCGCACATCTCGGAGAGCCGCAGTGGTATCTACCTGCACGGGCAGACGCTCGTCGGCGCGCCGGGAGTGTCCACGAACCTGGAGACCTACCGGCCGCCGCTGCACCTGCTGCTGTTGCCCGAAGTGACCGGCGCCGGGTGGACGGTCGGCGAACTGCGCCAGGGCGCGATGCGGATGGCGATGCAGGGCGCCATCGCCGGTTTCGAGAACATCACCACGCCCACCAAGCAGTACCAGCGCTGCCTGAAGGTGCGGTACACGGGCACGGTCACCGGCTCGCTGTCCACGGGCGCCGCCGACTACCCGATCACCCGCGGTTCGATGGAAGTCATCGATTGGTACGCTCCCGGAGTCGGCCTGGTGAAAGAGACGACGCAGTTCCGCATTCAATACACGGGCGCCGGCAAGGCGGCGATGACGAGCACGCAATCGACGACGCGCATTTTGACGCGGGCGACGGTGAAATAAGCAATCAAAACGCAACATCGAGGAAACAAGGAAACAAGGGTAGCGCCCCGGCTCCAGCCGAGGGCTGGTGCGGAGCAGGGGAGGCCGGGCGACCGGCGAATCGGGGAGCGAGGGTCATGCCGATGAGGGGACCACGGGGGTTGTTCGTGCTCGTGCTGCTGGCGGTCGCCGCAGCGAGCGGCGCCGCGCCGGCGCCGCCGGGGGCGCCCGCCGTACCGCCTGCTGCCGCAACCGCGAAGCAGCCAAATTGGTACCCCCTCGAGGTGGGGCATGAGTGGCAGTATCAGGTGACGGGGGAACTCGTGGTCAGCGCCCCGGGTCAGCCGCCGATGACCGAGCCCATCGACTCCGACAGCGAAATGCGCATCGAGCGGGTGGTGACCGAGTTCGGCACGCCGACCAGCGAAGTGCTCCTGATCGGGTGGACCGACCTCGCCGCCAACGAACTGCTCACGACCTTGAAGCTCTATGTCGCGGCCACACCGGGGGGCGTGTTTGTCCATGCGCGGCGGCTCGAAGATGCCGAGGGCAGCGACGCATTCCGAAAGTATGCGCCGCCTCGGCGCATGCTCATGCTGCCCGCGAAAGCGGGCGCCAAATGGGCCGTCGGCGTCGATGACTTGGCCGGCGTCAAAGAAACCACGACCGCTGAAATTCTCGGCTTTGAAGCGGTGACGGTGCCCGCCGGTTCGTTTGCCGGGTGCCTCAAATTCCGTGAGACGGGGAAACTGACGGGCAAAGTCGATCTGCCGACCGGCGGCGCGCTGCAGATTGAGACAGGATTGCGCACGCTCGACGCCTGGCTGGCGGACGGCGTCGGGCAGGTGAAAGGCATCGAAAAATACAACTTCACCATCAAGGAACCGTCCGGACTGAAGGCCACCATCAAAGTGACGCTGACGCGCGATCTCACTTTTCACCGCACGCCGCAGGACTAGGAGCCATTGGAAAGGGGGACCGATGGGCAAATCTCGCAGGCGATTCGGGATGGGTCTTGGGGTCGTGGCGGCGGCGCTGGCCGTTGGCGCGGCGGCGCCGGAGAAGGCGCTGGACTTCGCCGCGCTCAAGGTGGGGAACGAGTGGGATTACACCATCTCCAGCACGATGACATTCACCGCGGACGGGGAGGAAGTGATGTCCGCGAAGTCGAAGGGCACCAGCCACTCCGAGCTGACGCGGACGACCAAAGAGTTCGGCGACCTGCTCTTCGAGCAAGTGGACACGGACACCGAGACCGATGAGGAGGGCACCGAAACCGAAACCATTACCAAGGCCTGGTTCCGCACCGGCGCCGACGGCGTCTACGAACACGTCATTCAATACGGAGACGAGGACCCCATCGAGCACGCGAAGCCGCACCGGGTGCTGCCCATCCCCGCCACGGTCGGGCAGAAGTGGTCGATCGGCGTGGTGAACATCGAAGGCATGCGGGTGAAGTTGAGTGGTGAGGTGGCCGCGTTCGAAGACCTCTCCACGCCGGGCGGCGACTTCAAGGGCTGCCTGAAACTGCTCTACCACGGCACGATCACGGGGACCTTCGGCGCCGGCGATGAGTCCATGGACATCGAGTCCGGCGCTTATGAAGGCAGCGAGTGGTTTGCGCCCGGGGTCGGGTCGGTCAAGTCACGAGACACGGGGTCAATTGACATCCGGCTGCCGGACGGCGGCCTGGCGACGATGAAGTTGACCGAGACTGCGCTGCTGAAGAGCTTTTCCCCCGCCAAGTAGCCCGCCGCGAGAGTGAACATAGAGGCCATGCCAGGTCAGTTAGCTACGCCGGCCGAGAAGCAACACGCGTCTTGATACATGAAATCGGTTCCACTGAAAGGGTCGAGTCGAGGCAGTGGTGCGATTCGCGGTGCCGGCTGCGGATCGAATGTTCGACGCCGCCGGAGGAGTGCGGACCGAGTCCCGAATGGATCCGTCGCGGGCTGCCAATCCAGAGTAACCATCCGCCGAAGCGACGCGCCATACGCGCGCATGGCGGCGCTCCATGCACTGACATCGGCGACATCGCGCAGGTGGAAGGCGAACAGCGCATCTGTTTCGCTGCGTAGGGGGCGCAGGGTTTCGTCCGCGGCGCGTTGCGCATCTTCCCAGGCGGCGATTTCCTCGGCGGTAGTCTTCCACTGGCTGCGCCGCAGAGGCATCACCGCCAGGAAAGGGTACGCGGCCCGGCCCCGGGGGACGCCGAGGTCAAGACGCAACCGCTCGAGAGCCGCACGCGCTGGGGAGCTCGGGTCTTCCAGCGACAGTCCCGTGCGCGCCACGACCACGGAAACGCCGTGCGCGGAGCGCAGATGGAACGCCTCCGCGCTCGACAAAGAGCCGTCGTGATTCGTGTCGAATCGCCTCAGGATGTCGAGTTCCAGCGGCCGCGATTGCCGGTGCAGTTCGAGGCAGTAGACTTGCTCCGTCAGTCCGGCGGCGATGGTCCGCTGCATTTCGTCGAGGTGTGTTCGCATCTCTTCCCGGGCGTGCAGCGCATCATTGATCGGCGGAATCCCGACGGCGATCCACAGCGCCACTCGGACCCAGACATACTGCTGGCGAATCCGCCGCTGCCACGCAGCAACGCAGGCGGCGCCGCGCTGAAGATTCGGAAAGGTGGTACGCACCCAACCGCCCGCCATCTGTTGTCCTTCGTGCGCGTGATCTGTTGCGAGCGTCCCTTTGACGGCAATTCAGCGGGGCGGGTTCCCGGGTGGATTCGGTGCCACCATAAATTCCGCGGCGCGGTGCGGCGAACGCGCACAACTCTTGACACGGTGCTTTACCATTGGGGTGTGGCCTCAATCGGAGACGATTGGGGCCATTGCTTTTGCGGGTCGAGGAAACGAGGAAATGAGGGCTTGGAAGGAGCCGCATTCCTGCGGCGACTGTGAGTGCGGAGGCGAACCTGGCAGGTGAAGCACCTGCCCCCCATAGTTTTTGCCCCCCTCTCCACGTAGTGGGGAGGGGATGTGGGAGGGGACGGAGCTATGGTGGGCAGCAGCTGGGCGGTGACTGGAGTCGGAGGCGGGGTGTGGGGAGGTTCGAGCGGCCGGAGGACGACGACGCGCTGCACGCCTGGATCGCGGAGCGGCTGGGGTATCGCATCCCGCGCGTGCCGGTGTGCGAGGGGCATGCGGCGCCGTTTCAGCCGCTGGCGGACCTGTTCTTCGAGCGGGTGGATGGGGCGGTGTTGTGGGCGAACCGCGGCGGCGGCAAGACGCTCCTGCTGGCGCTGCTCGCATTCCTCGAAGCGCTGCACAAGCCGGGCGTGGACATCCTCGGGCTGGGCGGGTCGCTGGCGCAGGCGGCAATCGGGTTCGACTATCTGCACGGGTTCGTCGAGCGATTGGGCTTGCACGACGAAGTCGCGCAACAGTCGAGCACCGCGCTCCGCCTGAAAAACGGCAGCCGCATCACGGTCATCCCGGCGAGCACCCGGCAGGCCCGCGGGCCGCATCCGCACAAACTGCGCTGCGACGAGGTGGACGAGTGTCCGCCCGATGTCTTGTGGGCGGCGCTGCAGGGGCCGCAGACGAAAGCGGCGGAGGGCGACGGCGTCGTCATCGCGCGCAGCGTGGCGCTGTCGTCGACGCTGCATAAGCCGTACGGCACGATGCAGCAGTTAGTGGACGCACACGAAGCGAAGGGGCTGCGGTTGTACAAGTGGTGCTACCGCGAAGTGACGCAGCGGTGCCTGCTGCGCAAGGCGGGCGCCGAGGTCACGGACGAAGAGTTGCCCGGCAGCGGGGTTGCGCACTGTCCCGAGGACTGCCCGCTGCTGGAGTCGTGCGCGGGGAAGTTACGCGACGCCGACGGCTATCTGCCGGTCTCGGATGTGCAGCAGGCGCGACGGCTGAACGACCGGGCGACCTGGGCCGTGGAGTGGGAATGCGAGCGGCCGAATGTGGCGGGGTCGGTGTATGACCCGGCGCTGGTGGAGCGGGCGGTGCAGCCGGTAATGCGTGACCCGGCGCTGCCGGCAGTGATCGGCGTGGACTGGGGCTACACCAACCCGACGGTGATTCTGCTGGCGCAGGAACGCGGCGAGGTGATCGAGGTGCTGTCCGCCGAGTATCGGAAGCGCCAGCCCATTACGACTCGGGTGGACCACATCGCGCGACTGGTGGAGAAGCACCGGGCGAGGATGGTGTACGCCGATGCGGCGGGGGCGGACGAGAATGCGGAACTGCGGGTCTTGGGGGTGCGGGTGACGCCGGTGGCGTTCGGCATGCACAAGGCACGCGGCATTCGCGCCATCCGGGCGGCGCTGGAGCACGGGCGGCTGCGCATCGCGCCGGACTTGCGGGAGTTCATCGGCGAGATGAAGCGCTATCACTACCGCGAGGGGACCGAAGAGATCGTGAAAGATGATGACCACGGGCCCGACGCGCTGTGTGCGCTGTTCCGGCGCTATCACCGCTTCTCGCCCGAGGCGGGGCGGACGCGGCTGGGCGGCCGGTCGGAAGCGGCGGGGGTCAGGTGGTAGGGTTGGGAAATGGGGAAGGTGTCACGTGTTACGGGAACAACGGCGAGCAAACGATGGTTTTGTAGGAGCCGCATTCCTGCGGCGACTGCTGTGCGGGGGCGAGTCTGGCAGGTGAAGCACCTGCCCCCCCAAAGCTGAGGAACTCTCTCCCCCTGACCCCCTCTCCGACGAGCGGAGAGGGGGGACAAGCCGGCAAGGGCAGATGCGTAGTCCCTCTCCTCTTCAGGGAGAGGGTGCCCCGAGCGCAGTCGAGGGGCGGGTGAGGGCGACCGCGGTCGGCGGCGGCGGGGGTCAGGTGGTGAGAGGCGGGGTTAGTTCTTCACCATCACGGTGATCTTGCGGCTCGGGTGGTCGCAAGTCACCTGGACGCGCGCGGTGCCGGCGTCGAGAGCGGAGAAAGTGGCGGTAGCGCGGCCGGTGTCATCAATGGTGATTTTGAGGTCGGGCACCTGCACCGGGGTCGGCTTCGGCTCCGCGTAGCGGAACTTGCCGATGCAATCGGCGGCGACGGCGGGCGGCAAGGCAAGGCCGCTGCCCGGAAATTCGAGTTTCGTTCCGGTGAGCGGGGCGGCGACGCCGCTGATCGAGGCGAGCGTGACGCCGGTGCTCGCCAGCACGATTTCCATTTCAAACGGGACCGACAGGTCTTCGCTGCTGTTGAAATACGAGAGCCGCAGCACATCGTCGCCGGTGGCCGGCAGCGGGCCGAAGTAGAGCGTCGTTTCCAGCGACTGCGCGGCGGCGGCCTGCGGGACACGCATGGCCAGCGGCCCGGCGACAACGAGCGCGAGCAAGATGAGGGCGGCGGCAGAGCGGCGTAGCGGGTGCATGGCAATCCTCCATTCGAGTGCGGCGCGGCGGCGCCGGTGATGGGACATTGTAGTGCGGCAAGGGCGGGGCGGGTGAGGGCGTGTGAATTGAGTGGAAGGGAAGTGACGGAAGTGGCAACAATCGCCGATGCCCGGCCGTGAAGTGCCGGGCTGACGCGAAACAACTTCAGTTGCGCCGGGCTGAAGCCCCGGCGCAAGCGGCTTTCTGGCGTCAGCCCGGGGCTTCAGCCCCGGGACAACTTCACCGCCAACGCGCCCTCACCCGCCATCCGCTTCGCTGCGGCCACCCTCTCCCTGAAGAGGAGAGGGAAAGCAATCTACCGTTATGCAGAATCGAAACCGTGAGTGGTCGGGTAGCGGGCTACTTCACCGCGAAGGCGACCTTCACATTGGCGTGATATTCGGTGATGCGGTTGCCGTCGACCTGGGCGCTGAAGTGCAAGACCTGCAGGCCGGTGATGCCGTCGATGGATTGCCCGGTTTTGCTGACGGCCTGGGCGACGGCGTCGTCGAAACTCTTCGTCGAGACGCCGACGAGTTCGATAATTTTCACGGCGCCTTGGGTGATGTGCATTGTCGATCCCTCCCGGTGTGGCAGGGAGAAGCATATCACGAGGTCTGATTTGGAAGGTGTGGACGTTGCCCGGCCACTTGCGGTAGGCGGGAATGCAACCCTCTCCCCGCCCTGCGGGCACACTCCTTCGCCAAGGCTTCGGAGTGCAGGCCCCTCTCCAACGAGTGGAGAGGGGAGCACAGCTGCGAGGAAACAAGGAAACAAGGAATCGAGGTTACCCGGCCCTGAAGGGCCGGGCTGACTCGTGGAAACCGCGGCAGCGCCGGGCTTAAGCCCCGGCGCAAGTTGTTTTCGGGAGTCGGCCCGGGGCTTCAGTCCCGGGCAAAGGCTGTCGAAGTCCTGTTCTCCTGTTCACCAGTTCTCCAACATTGGGGGTATTGAATGACACCAGCGACAACGAGTGCAGAGAAGAACGGCTCGGTGGACACGCGCGAGTTGGCGCGGGCGGGCTGGGCGGTGAATCGGTGGGGCGATCTCGGCGGCGGGCGGTTCGCGCCGGACGAGGTCGGGCTGCCCACTTATCACCGGATGTGGCGGACGGACCCGACGGTGAAGGCGGGGCTGTCGCTGCTGGCGCACACGGTCTCGGCGCGCATCGGCGACTATGCGAACCCGGCGCGGCCGGATGTCGAGGCGTTCGTGCGGTATGCGCTGGCGAAAATCGAGGGGACGCTGCCGGGGGTGGTGCGCGGGCTGCTGACGGCGTTCTGGGCGGGGTTTTCGGTGGCGGAGTTGGTCTGGCGGATGGTGGACGAGGGCGCCTTCCGCGGCAAAGTGACGCTGCGCAAGGTGAAGGCGCTGCACCCGCTCTCCATCTACCCGGACGGGATGCTGACCGACAAGCTGGGGAATGTGACTTTCGTGCGGCAGCGGCTGTCGCCGGACGACGAGGTGACGCTGCCGGTCGGCAAGACGCTGCGCTATGTCTTCCACGCCGAAGAGGACCCGGTGTGGGGGATGAGTCTGCTGCGGACGGTGTACAAGTCGTGGTTCTGCAAAGACGCGGTGCTCAAGTTCTGGAATGTCTACCTGGAGCGCTACTCGATGCCGATCATCGTGGCCGAGGTGCCGCCGGGGACGAGCAAGTGCCCGGTGCACGGCGTCGAGGAGACGAACACGCAGGTGTTCGACGAGCTGCTGCAGACCCTGGCGGTGCGCACCAGCATCGCGTATGAGAAGCCGGCGGAGGGCGGGCCGCCGCACCTCGAATTCCTGGAAGCGAAGCGGGGCGGGGCCGTCGGCGAGTATCGCGACGCGGTGCGCTATCACGATGCGCAGATTCTGCTCGGGCTGTTTCAGCCGGCGCTGCTGATGTTGGAGCCGGAGCACGCCAGCCGGGCGCAGGCGGAGACGCAATTGCAGGTGTTCGAGCAGACGGCGACGGCGATCACGCGGGAAGTGCGGGAGGCGCTGATTGACGGGCTGGTGCGCCCGCTGGTGGACCTGAATTTCAGGGGGGTGGGGGAGTATGGCGCCTTCGGCTCCGGGGGTGAAGGAAAAGAGGAAGTGGGGAAATGAAGGTGCAGGTCTGGCGACCTGCGGTGACTGAATTCAGTAGTCAGCGCAGGCGGCCACGCCTGTGCAGTTGAGCTATCTCGGCCGCGTCGGGTCAGGAAAAGAATGCCTCTCCTACCACGATCCTCGTTTCCTTGCTTCCTCGTTTCTTTCTGTTGGAGGCGTGGGGTGCATGAACTGAATGGGGTGGAGGTTTTTCGGACGGGGCGGGTCGTCCTCTCCCCGCGCCTCGCGTGCGCTCGGCGCGCCCCTCTCCCGAATTGAGAGAGGGGCAGCAAAGAAACAATGGATTGCTGTTTCCCCCTCTCTCAACGGGAGAGGGGGGCTGGGGGGAGGATGGCAGGCGGGGTGACCCCTCCCCCGTCCCCTCCCCATGAATGGAGAGGGGTGTCTGTGATTCGGTTGTTGTTTGTTCGTTCTCTTTTCCATTGTTCCTTCTTTCCTGATGTTGGAGGTGTGGGGTGCATCAACTCAACAGTGTCGAGATTTTTCGCACCGGCGTGTGGCATGGGAATCCCCCTCACCCCCGCTGCGCGTACCCCTCTCCCTGAAGAGGAGAGGGGACTACCAGCATCCCTTGCTGGTAATTGATTCTTGGCTGCGTGTATTCGGAGGTGAGTGTGAACTCTTTATCCAATGTGGAGATCTTTCGCACCGGCGTGTGGCATGGGCGGCGGTATGCCGCGGAGGACCTCGAGGTGCTAGCGGTGCATTTCGCGGCGCTGGCGCCGGTGTGGCGGCCGCCGCTGAAGTTGGGGCACGGCGAGGACCAGCGGCTGCCGGAGTTGCTCGGGCTGCCGGGCGTGGGCGAGGTGGCGCGAGTGTGGCGCGACGACGACCGGCTGCTGGCCGACTTCGTGAACATTCCCGATGCGGTGTTCCGGGCGCTCGTTGAGCGGCGCTATCGGGTGTCGGCGGAGATTCATCCGCGGTTGCGCGTGACGGTGCCGGGCGAGGCGGCGCCGCGGGTGCTGCGGCTGGTGCTGCGTGCGGTGGCGCTGGTGCTGGTGCCGGCGATCAAGGATTTGCGGGTGTGGGCGGGGTTGCATTTTGGGGATCTCTCCCCCCAACCCCCCTCTCCAACAAGTGGAGAAGGGGGGATGAACAGCGTTGGGGAGCCAGTTGTCCCTCTCCACTTCAGGGAGAGGGTGCCCGCAGCGCAGCGGAGGGCGGGAGAGGGGAACGAAGACCTCTCATCGCTGGACTCGCCCCTCTCCGTGAGACGGAGAGGGGATGGGGGTGAGGTCGGTGTGGGTGACTGCGCGGAACTACAACCCCTCCCCCAGCCCCTCCCCATGAATGGAGAGGGGAGTGAAGAACAGGCGGGGACGCCTGCGGTGACTGGAAAGTCGAAAGGAGATGGCGTGATGGGAACGAAGGTACGGCAATTCTTTGGGTTGTTGCGGGAGTTGGTGGGCCTGCCGGGTGCGGAGGCGTATGACGAAGGGCCGGCGCTTTTGGCGGCCGAGACCGCGGAGCAGCCGGCGGCGATGACGGACGAAGTCGCGCCGGAGGACGACGCGGCGATCACGGCGCGCATCGCGGCGTGGACGGCGGAGGGCTTGCTGCGGCCGGCGGCGGCGCCGCCGGCGCTCGCGTTACTCCGTTCGCAGACGGCGCAGCCGGTGCAGTTTGCGGAAGGCGATGCGGCGGTCAGCGTCGCCGATGCGTTCGAGCAGGTGTTGCGGGCGAACGGGCCGGTGGTGGACTACAGCGAGAAGGGGCGGGCGCTGGAGTTTCCGGCGGGGGAGTTGAGCGCGCAACATGCGGAGCGGTATGCGAAACGGGTGATGGGGGAATAGCCCTCACCCCCAGCCCCTCGACTGCGCTCGGGGTAAACCCCTCTCCGACGAGCGGAGAGGGGCGAGTGAAACGGCATTGGTAGCCCCGGATTTCCCAATCCGGGGAGATTCGCGATCGTCCCGGCAATGGGAATTGCCGGGCCACCAATAACTAGAAATCGCAAATGTCGAAAGGAGACTGGCAATGCCACTACCGGAGCAGCCCTCACCCGGCCTACGCTGCGCTCCGGCCACCCTCTCCCTGAAGAGGAGAGGGACGACCATCTACCAGTGTGCGGTGCGAAGGCCAATGTTGTGTGACTCGAAAGGAGGCAATGGATGCCGATTCCGGGTGTGAGCAGCACGAGTGAGACGCCGAAGCGGATTTTGGCGAGCGACCACACGATCGTGGTGTCGGTGACGGTGGCGTCGGGCGAAGGGGTGCTCGAGGCGGGGACGGTGCTCGGCAAGGTGACGGCGTCGGGGAAGTATGCCGCCTATGACAACGCGGCGACGGACGGGACCCAGACGGCGGTAGGGATTCTCGCCGACAAGGTGGATGCGACGAGCAGCGACCAGCTGGCGCCGGCGTACATCCACGGGGTCTTCAAGGAGAGCGCGCTGGTCGGGCTGGATGCGGCGGGGAAGGGTGATTTGAAGCTGTGCTTGTTTGTGTAAGGTGTACGGGTCGTGTGACGGGGAAGGTGTCAGGTGTCACGGGATGACAGTTCTTCTAATCCCGTAACACGTCACACGTGACACGAGTCCCGTCATTCAACAACGAAAGGAGACATGATGGCTGGGTTTGGCGAGTTGACGATTTTGCAGCACAAAGTGCTGACGGCGCTGGTGCAGAAGTTTCCGGCGCCGCAGTTCGTGGGGGCGTCGCTGTTTGCGGAGATGCCGGCGGCGAGCAACCTGGCGGAGTGGGATGTGATCAAGCGGTCGCGCACGATGGCGGAGTTCGTCGCGCCGGACAGCGAGGCGAAGATCGTGTCGCGCATGGGCATCGAGTCGATGCGGGCGACGGTCGCCTCGATCAAGGAAAAGAAACAACTCTCCGGTTCGACGATGGCGTGGCTGCGGCAGCCGGGGACGGAGCATCTGCCCTTCGCCGAGCAGAGCATCCGGGCGGAACTCGAGGACCTGAACATTCGCCTCGAATACCGCAAGGAGTGGGCGCGCTGGCAGGCGCTGGCGGGGTCGCTGTCGGTCAATCAGGACGATGTGAAGTTCTCGATCGACTATGACCTCGACGCGACGCACACGCCGACGGCGGGGACGGTGTGGTCGAACCCGGCGGCCGACATCCTCGGCGACATCACGGACTGGAAGCAGGTGGTGGCGCAGGATTCGGGCGAGGTGCCGAGCCGGGCGTACTGCAATTCGACGGTGGCGGAATACCTGATGAAGAACACCGGCGTGCGCGACCTGATGGGCGACCAATTGCGCAGCGATGTCCTGCAGTCGGGTTACCTGACGCGGCTGCTCGGCCTCGAAATCACCGTCTATGACGCGGGCTTCATCAACGACAGCGGGACCTTCACGCCGTTCATCGGCAATGACCGGTTCTTCCTGTGCGCGGGGACGGATTTCGCCCGCTACCTGGTGGCGCCGAGCACGGACCCGAAGAGCGGGTTCCGGCCCGGCAAGTTCGCCAAGGCGTGGGAGGCGGAGGACCCGGCGACGGTGTGGGTGCTCGTCGAAGAGCACGGGCTGCCGGTGCTGACGAAGGTGGAGAACATTTTGGTGGCGGATGTGGCGTGAACGCCACCATGAATGATGATTGATGAATGATGAATGAGAACAGCGGACGACGGTCGTGGGATCGTGGGGTCGTCGGTCGTCGGTCGTAGGACTGCGAAGGATGGGGCCGGCGGGGGCCGGCCCTGAAATTCAGAAATCGGTAGCCCCGGATTTCCGAATCCGGGGCTTTGTTCGTTGTCCCCCCAATGGGAATTGCGGGGCTACCGGGGCGAAGGAGGTTCGTGATGGCACAACCGTATGCAACGCCCGCGCAGGTGCGGGAGTTGCCCTCTCCCGCCCTCCGCTGCGCTCCGGGCACCCTCTCCCTGAAGAGGAGAGGGACGGCGAGCATCCCGGACAGTGATTCGAAGGAGGCGTAGATGGCGCAACCTTACTCAACACCTGCTCAGGTGCGGGAACTGCTGACGAATGTGGATGCGAGCGCGGTGCCGGACAGCGGGGCGGGGACGCGGAATGTGACGGCGTGCATCGTGCTGGCCGACCGGGATGTGGACCAGGCGGGGGCGCGGGGCGGCTACGACCCGGCGGCGTTCGCGGCGACGGTGGATTTCGTCACGCAACTGTCGCGACTGCGGGCGGCGTATTACCTGATGCTGGTGATGCACCCGGTCGGGGCGCTGCCGGCGTTCGCCGAGGAATACCGGCGGCTGACCGAGGAGCGGCTGGCGCAGTTGTCGGGCGGCGAGGTGGTGCTGGCGGGCAATTCTCCCAGGGAGCGGCTCCGCTACAAGACAGCGAATGAATGATGATTGATGAATGATGAATGGACAGGGCGGTCGTGGGGTCGTGGGTCGTTGGTGGTGGGGACTCTTACTCAGCGCAGGCGGCCACGCCTGTGCAGTTGATTTTGAATGGTGCAGGTCTGGCGACCTGCG
>CAYNSX010000014.1:0-3153 GCA_964400165.1 uncultured bacterium | reverse complement strand
AGGGAACGGAGAAACCTCCCCGTGTACGGGGAGAGGGAGATCGTCCTCACCCCCTGGCCCCCCTCTCCCGAAGTGAGAGAGGGGGGAGCCGACCTCACCCCAACCCCTCTCCGTCTCACGGAGAGGGGCATGAAGGAGTGAATCATGTTTGAAGCGGTGCAACAACAGATCGTCGATGTGCTGGCCAATGACAGTCGGGTGAGTGATGGACTGCGGCAGGCGGTGGCGCGGGTGTGGTATGGCCGGGTGCGGCAGGCGCCGGCGTGGGCGGCGGTCGGGGTGGAGTTGCGGACGGTGGTGCCGCAGGCGGCGGTGGCGGGCGGAACGCCGGCATATCACCGGCTGTCATTCGACATCGAGGGGCAGGTGGTGGTGATGGAGGCGCCGGGCGAGAGCGACCGCGAGGCGCACCGGCTGGCGGACAACATCGGGACGGTGCTGACGGACCACCTGGTGGAGCCGGGGTTTTGGTTCGGCGCAGAGATCGGGGTGGCGCGGTTCGGGCGGGTGCGCGACGGCGAAATGTTTCGGGCGACGGCGCGGGTGGTGGTGACGGTGATGGTGAGGTAGCCCTCTCCCCCCAGCCCCCTCTCCGACGAGCGGAGAGGGGGGACACAACGGCGAGGAAACAAGGAAACAAGGAAACGAGGGTTTTGTAGGAGCCGCATTCCTGCGGCGACTACGGTGCCGAGGCGATTCTGGCCCCGGCACGCCGGGGCCCCCCAACCGCGCGGCACCGAGGGCGTTTGCGCTTACGGGATGACGGTGACGGTCTCCTCGAAAGTGAAGGTGAACTGGGTGATGTTGTCGGGGTTGCGGAACTCGATGAAGAAGCCCAAGTCCACCGGTCCGCTGTAAGTGCCGCCATCGCGGTCCCAGGGCACTTGGGGCGGGACGATGGGCACCATGCCATCGGTGTCGGGGGCGACATTCGGGACCTTCTGCACCGGCGTAACGACGGGCGGCAGCGGAATGGTTTTCGACGGAATGGTCACGGTCAAACTGGTGACGATGGTGAAGCCGGCGTTCTCGCCCGCGGTAGCAACGCCGAATTTGACGCTGATAGGCACCGAGAAGAGGTCGCTGCCGGTGATCCAGGCGGGCGTGCCGACCTTGCCCTTCTCGGGTTTGCCACCGGATTGCGGGGCCCAGGCGGCAGGGGCGAGGACCGCGAGACCGCACAGCAAGAGTACGAACGCGCGCAGCGCGCGGTGATGCAGTAATCGGTTCACCCTGAACCTCCCATGGAGCGCCAAGCGCTCTGCCGCGGATTGTACTCGCGACGGCGGCGCGGGAGGGCGGAACGATGTGGGAAATGCTCGACGGTGAAACGGCGATAGAAGAAACGCAAAGATTGGAGAACGCGGATGCCGTACATGGGCGAGTTGGGTGCGGTAGGGCTGGGGCGGGAGACGACCTGGGGGACGGCGGTGGCGCCGGTGCGGTTCACGCCGGTGGACCGGTGCGACCTGCAGGCGGAGATGACGGTGGCGCCGCTGGAGGCGATCACGGGGACGCGCGGGGTGCGGCGCGTCGTCTCGGGGCCGACGCGCTACCGCGGGACGGTGGTGGGGCCGGTGAGCGGCGACACGATCGGCGAGTGGCTGCTGATGGCGCTGGGGGCGCGCAGCACGGCGGAACTGGTGGCGCCGGGCGGGGGCAATCCGGGGGTGTATCAGCACACTTTCTCGCGGCTCGAGTCGGCGACGCTGCCGAGTTACACGGTGGAAGTGAATATGGGCGGATTGACGAGCCGGCGCGTGGCGGGGGCGCGGGCGGCGGCGCTGTCGCTGATCGCGCGGCCGGGGTCGGTGCTCGGGTTCGAGTGCGACCTCGTCGCCAAGACGGAGGCGGAGGTGACGCCGGCGACGGTGGCATATCCGGCCGATGTGCCGCTGCACCACAGTTCGTTCACCGCGTCGATTGACGGCGTGGCGACGACGGAGGTCGAGGACCTCGACCTCTCGATCTCGACGGGTTTGCAAGACAGCATCGTGAGCGCGGGGAGCGGCGGCGAGATCGCGCGACTGCCGGCGGGCGGGGCGCTGGTCGAGGGGCGGATGACGGTGGCGTTCGAGTCGCTGACGCGCTATCACGATTTCAAGAACGCGACGGAGCGCAGTCTGCTGTTCGGGTTCTCGGGCGGCACGATTACGGCGGGCGAGCCGTGGGCGTTGTCGGTGCGGGTGACGCGGGCGCGGCTGACGGCGGCGTCGGCGCCGCTGGCGCCCGGGCGGCTGGTATACGAGGTCGGGTTCGTGGCGTTGAACGACCCGGGCAACCAGGAGCGCGAGGTGGAGGTGACGGTGGTGAATGGCGTGGGGGCGTATTAATCGGAACCACTGTCCGGGGATGAGATCCCCGGACTCACCGTGAATGCCCGCTGAAGCGGGCGCGAACTCGACATCTGTTCGAGCCCCATTCATGGGGCGTGAACTGTGAGTCCGGCCATTTCATGGCCGGACGAGATCGCCCCCTCGCCGCTTGCGTGGAGCGGGGGAACTGCCCTCACCCCCAGCCCCCTCTCCAACGAGTGGAGAGGGGGGAAATGTCCCCTCCCCCCGCCCCCCTCCCCATAAATGGAGAGGGGGAGTCGTCCTCATCCCCCTGTCCCCCCTCTCCCGATTGAGAGAGGGGAGAAGAAGAGGAAATACATGAGCGCAATTGACTTTGAGCGGCGGGTGACGGTGCGGGAACCCCTCCCCCCGCCCCCCTCCCCATAAATGGAGAGGGGGAGAAGGAGACAGATGAAATTGAAGGCGATTGATTTGGAACAGCTGGGGAAGAGCGAGCGGCGGGTGATGGTGCGGGAACCCCTCCCCCCGACCCCCTCCCCATAAATGGAGAGGGGGAGAAAGAGACAGATGAAATTGAAGGCGATTGACTTGGAACAGCTGGGGAAGAGCGAGCGGCGGGTGATGGTGCGGGCGGGCGCGCAGAAGGTGGATGTGGTGCTGCGGGTGCTGGGGGATCGGACGGCGGCGCTGGAGCACGGGGTGGCGGCGATGCAGGCGACGCTGGCGCGGCTCGGGGCGCCGCGGCGGGCACGGGATCAGGCGCGGGCGCTCGCGGCGCTGCCGCGCGACGAGGTGATCGAGGCGCTGCTGGCGTGGGAGGGGCCGCGACTGGCGGAGGCGGTGGCCGTACAGATGC
>CAYNSX010000013.1:0-52760 GCA_964400165.1 uncultured bacterium | reverse complement strand
TACTTCCTCTGCTCCAGCAGGCGCTGCACTTGCTCGACATCTTTGTCGCCGCGGCCGGAGAGATTCACAATCATCGCCGCGCTGGGGCCGAGTTTCCCGGCGAGGCGCTTGGCGTGGGCGAAGGCGTGCGCGGGTTCGAGCGCCGGAATGATGCCCTCGAGGCGCGCCACTTCCTGGAAGGCGGCGAGCGCTTCGTCGTCGGTGACCGAGACATACTCGGCGCGGCCGGTCGCCTGCAGCCAGGCGTGTTCAGGGCCGACGCCGGGATAGTCCAGCCCCGCCGAGACCGAGTGCGTCGGGCGCACCTGGCCCTCCGCGTCTTGCAGCACATAGGTGAGCGCGCCGTGAAGGACGCCGGGCGAGCCGGCGACCAGCGACGCGGCGTGTTCGCCGCTCGCCAGCCCGCGCCCGCCCGCCTCGACGCCAATCAGACGCACGCTCTCGTCATCCACAAACCCCGAGAAGATGCCGATGGCGTTGCTGCCGCCGCCGACGCATGCCAGCACCGCGTCGGGCAGGCGCCCCGTCTGGTCGAGAATCTGCCCCCGCGCCTCGCGGCCGATGACCGACTGGAACTCGCGGCACATCAGCGGATACGGGTGCGGGCCGACGGCGGAGCCGAGCAGGTAATAGGTGTCGCCCACATTGGTCACCCAATCGCGCAGCGCCTCATTGATGGCGTCCTTCAGCGTTCGGCTGCCCGCGCTGACGGCGATGACCTTCGCCCCGAGCAGGCGCATCCGGAAGACATTGAGCGCCTGCCGCGCCATGTCTTCGGTGCCCATATAGACCTCGCAGGGCAGGCCGAAGAGGGCGGCGCCGGTGGCAGTAGCGACGCCGTGCTGGCCGGCGCCGGTCTCGGCGATGATGCGGCGCTTGCCCATCCGCCGGGCGAGCAGGATTTGGCCGAGGACATTGTTGATCTTGTGCGCGCCGGTGTGGCAGAGGTCTTCGCGCTTGAGGTAGACGGTCGTCCCCCACGCCTCCGAGAGGCGGCGGGCGTGGGTGAGCGGCGTTGGGCGGCCGACATAGTCGCGGAGGTAAGCGGCGAGTTCGTCGGCGAATTGCTCGTCGGCGCGCGCTTCCTCGAAGGCCTCGATGAGTTCGGCGAGCGGCGCCATCAGCGTCTCGGGGACGAACTGCCCCCCGAAGTCGCCAAAACGCCCGGCGGCGGCGGGCAACTGCTGCTCGCTAGCCGGCATCGGCGGCTCGCACGGCGGCGAAGAAGGCGCGCAGTTTGCCGGGGTCTTTGCGGCGGGGAGTGATTTCGACGCCGCTGCTGACATCGACGGCAAAGGGCCGGGCGGCGCGGATGGCGGCGCCGACATTTTCGGGCGTCAGGCCACCGGAGACAATGACCGGCTTCCCGAAGCGCTGCGCGTCGCGCGCCAGCGCCCAGTCGAAAGTCTGGCCGGTGCCGCCGAATTGGCCGTCGACGCGCGCATCGAGCAGCACCGCGGCTGCCCGCGGGTACTGCGCGATCGGCTCCAGATCGGCAGCAGTGCGCACGCGGAAGGCCTTCACGACAGGGATGGGCAAGCCGTCGAGCGCGTCGGGCGGCTCATCGCCGTGCAGTTGCACGGCGCGCACGCCGGATTCGGCGATGGCGCGCAGCAGCGCCTCGCGCGGCGTGTTCACGAACACGCCGACGGGCGTGACGAACGGGGGCAGCGCTTCGACGATGGCGCGGGCCTGCAGCGGCTCGATGCGGCGCGGGCTGTCGGCGAGGAGCATCCCGATGGCATCGGCGCCGAGTTCGGCAGCGAGCCAGGCGTCATCGGCGTTGGTGACGCCGCAAATCTTGATGCGCGTCACGCCCGGCTCCCCGGTACGGGCGTGCGACCGAGCAATTCAGCGAGCAACGCTTCCGGGTCGGGCGCGCTCATCAGCGCCTCGCCGATGAGGGCGGCGTGCACGCCGAGGCCGGCGAGGCGCTCGATGTCGGCGCGGGTGCGGATGCCGCTCTCGCTGACGACGATGCGATCGGCGGGGATGCGCGGTCGCAGGCGGGCGGTGACGCCGAGGTCGACCTTGAAGGTGCGCAGGTCGCGGTTGTTGATGCCGATGATGCGGGCGCCGGCGGCGAGGGCGCGATCGAGCTCTCCCTCGGTGTGCACTTCGACGAGCGCCTGCATCCCCGCGGCGCCGACACGCGCCAGGAGATCGCGCAGCGCGGCGTCGACCAGCGCGGCCACGATGAGCAGCACGGCATCGGCGGCGTACTGCGCCGACTGCCACACCTGCACCGGGTGAATAATGAAGTCCTTGCGCAACACCGGCAACGCCGCGGCGCCTGCCGCCGCGTCGAGGTCGGCCAGCGCGCCGCCGAAGAAACGGTTGTCGGTCAGCACGGACAGCGCGCTGGCGCCGGCGCGCGCGTAGCGGCGGGCGCAGTCGCCTGGGTCGGCGCCTTCATTCAGCGCGCCCGCTGCCGGCGAGCGGCGCTTGAACTCGGCGATGACGCGGACGCCGCCCGCGGAGAGCGCCGCGGCGAAATCGCGCCGCGGGCGCACCGGCGGCGTCTCCCGCTCCCAGTGCGGGAATGCGGTCAGCAGCGCCTCCACTTCGGTGCGCTTGTGCGCCACGATGTCGTCGAGAATCATCGGCGGCTGTGGGCAGTGCGCAGACGGACCAACACTTGCTGCGCAGCGCCGGAATCGATCACTTCAATGGATTTGGCGACGCCCGCCGCCAAGTCCTCGACGACGCCGCTCGCCACCAGCCCCGCCGCGGCGTTCAGCGCGACGATGTCGCGCGGCGGCCCCTTTTCGCCGCGCAGCACCGACTCGATGCGCGCGGCGTTCTCGGCCGGCGTGCCGGCGGCCAGGTCGGCGGCCTTGGCACGCGGCAAGCCGAATTGGTCGTGCGTGATGCGCTGCAAATCCACCTGGCCGTTGCGCACATCGCCGACCAAACTCTGCCCCATCGTCGAGAGTTCATCGAGGCCGCCCTCGCCATGCACGACCAGTGCCCGTTCAGTGCCGAGCGCGGCCAGCGCGGCGCCGATCGGCTGAATCAGCCCTTCACTGAACACGCCGACGACCTGCGCCGTCGCTCCCGCCGGATTGGTCAGCGGGCCGAGGACATTGAACACCGTGCGCATGCCAAGCGCCTTGCGCACCGGCGCGGCGTGCTTCATCGCCGGGTGGAACGCCGGCGCGAACAGGAACCCGATGCCAACCTGCTCGATGTCGGCCTTGATTTGCTCGGGCGTGCGGTCGAGCGACAGCCCGAGCGCTTCCCAGACATCGGCGGAGCCGCTGGAACTGGTGACCGACCGGTTGCCGTGTTTGGCGACGGCGACGCTGGCGCCGGCGACGACGAACGCGGCGGCGGTGGAAATGTTGAAGGTCTTGATGGCATCGCCGCCGGTGCCACAGGTGTCCACCAGTGGCCGGCGGGCGGGGGTGATGCGCACCGACGCGCCGCGCATTGCCCGGGCGAAGCCGACGATTTCGTCGACCGTCTCGCCCTTCATCCGCAACGCGACGAGGAAGGCGGCGAGCAATTCCGGCGCCACCTGGCCCGCCATCACCTCGCGCATCGCGGTGAAGGCCTGGTCGGCGGTCAGCGACGCGCGGCGGTTGACGATTTGCTGCAGGGCGTCGTCGAAGGCGCTCATACGGTCATCCGCAGGAAGTTGGCGAGCAGGTCCTTGCCGGCCGCGGTCAGGATGCTCTCGGGGTGGAACTGCACGCCTTCGAGCGCGGGGAGGGTGCGGTGGCGCAGGCCCATAATCTCGCCCTCTTCGGTCTCGGCGGAAATTTCAAAACAGTCGGGCAGCGATGTGCGCTCGACCAGCAGCGAATGATAGCGCGTCGCCTCGAGGGGGTTGGGCAGGCCGGCGAAGATGGTCTGGCCGTCGTGTCGCACCAGGGAGGTCTTGCCGTGCATCAGCCGCTCGGCGCGCACGACCGTGCCGCCGAACGCGGCGGCGAGGCATTGATGTCCGAGGCAGACGCCGAGCACCGGCACTGCGCCGGCGAACCGCTCGATAATCGCCGTCGAGTTCCCCGCCTCGCTTGGCGTGCAGGGGCCGGGGGAGACGACGACGGCGCGGGGCGATTTCGCCGCCAGTTCCCCCGGGGTCACACGATCGTTCCGGAACACCTGCAAGTCGGCCCCCAGTTCGCCGAGGTATTGAACCAGGTTGTAGACGAACGAATCATAGTTATCGATGACGGCGATCATGGTCGTGTCACGGGAAATGTGTGATGTGTGACGGGATCAGCATGAACCCGTCGCGCTCGTGACAGGCAAGTCATGGCTGGGGCCGCGTTATGGATGCTCGCTGACGAGCGGAGCGCTGCAACGCACCCAACATCTGACACACACGGACGCACAGTGCGCGCAACTGCTGATGCTCGTCCGTGCCGAGTTCCTGGAGTCGTGCGCCCACTTCGATCAGTGCCAGTGATTCTCGCGCTGAATTCAGGGCGTAACCATAGTATTGAACCTTCGACATGCCCGGCAGCTTGCCGCTCCCTTCGGCAACATTCGCCACAATCGAGACCGCGGCTCGTCGCAATTGGTCACCGACGGAGTCCTTCGCGTCGCGCCGCCACTTCCGCGATGCTCGAAAGACATTCTCAACGAGAGTCATTGCTCTCTCGTACACCTCAAGCCGTTCAAAGTCGAGCAATTGGCTTTGCCCGCCATCTTGCTGGGCGCTGTAGCGCGGAGCCAACTCTCGAACTTTTGCCTGCGTTTCCTTTTTGCGTTTCTTTCCCGTGACACTTGACACGTCACACCTTCCCCGTGAGTTCGTGGGTCGCAAAATCGATCGCCTTGCGCATGGCCCGCGCTTTACTTTCTGTTTCTTCGTACTCGCGGCTCGGCACGGAATCCGCGACGATGCCGGCGCCGGCCTGGATATACGCGGTGCCGCCGGCGCAGATGATGGTGCGGATGGTGATGGCGGTGTCCATCGTGCCGTCGAAGCCAATGTAGCCGACCGCGCCCGCATACAGCCCGCGGCGCACCGGCTCCAGCTCTTCAATGATTTCCATCGCCCGCACTTTCGGCGCGCCGGAGACGGTGCCCGCCGGGAACGCGGCGCGCAGCAGGTCGAAGGCATCGAGCCCCGCGCGCAGCCGGCCGCGCACCTCGGAGACGATGTGCGACACATGGCTGTACTTCTCGATGGTCATAAACGGGTCGACATGCACCGTGCCGTACTCGCAAACGCGGCCCAGGTCGTTGCGGCCGAGGTCGACCAGCATCAGGTGCTCGGCGCGTTCCTTCGGGTCGGCGAGGAGTTCCGCGACGAGGCGCGCATCCTCGGCATCGCTTTGCCCGCGCGGCCGCGTGCCCGCGATCGGCCGCGTCACCGCGACGCCGTCGCGGCATCCGACGAGTTGTTCCGGCGACGCGCCGACGACTTCCACCCCGTCGAACGCCAGGTAGTACATATACGGCGACGGGTTCACCGCCCGCAGCGCCCGGTAGATGTCGAACGGCGCGCACGACACTGGGCATTCCCAGCGCCGCGACAAAACGACTTGAATGACATCGCCGGCGGCGATGTAGTCTTTGGCGCGCGTCACCATCGACTCGAACTCGGTCTGTGTCAGATTCGAGTGTGCGGTCATCTGCGCGTTGCCGTCGCGTGACGCGGCGAGTTGCGCGGGGCGCTGCAAGTCAGCGAGCAGGGCGTCCACCTTCGCCACCGCGGCGTCGTATGCGGCGCCCGGGTCGCCGTCAATGACGGCATTGGCCACCGCAAGCAGGCCGTGCTTCACCCGGTCGAATATCAGGCAAGTGTCAGTCAGGACGAAGTACAGGTCGGGCAGCGCCAGGTCGCCCGTCGCCGTTGCCGGCAGGCGCTCGATGAAACGCACCAGGTCATAGCCGATGTATCCCACCGCGCCGCCGGTGAACGGCGGCAGACCTTCGAGCGCGACCGGGCGGAACGGCGCCAGTTCCGCACGCAGGACCTCGAGCGGGTCGCGGCGCTCGTCGAGCGTCAGGCGGCGGGTGCCGCCGCCATCCTCGACGGTCACTTCCCGGCCGCGGCTGCGAATGACCCGAAACGGATCGCGTCCCAAGATCGAATAGCGCCCGACTTTCTCTCCGCCCTCGACGCTTTCCAGCAGAAACGCGTGGCGTCCGCCCAATTTGCGGAACGCCGAGACAGGCGTTTCGGTGTCGGCCAGCACGGCACGGCAGACCGGCACGACATTGCCGTGCTCCGCCAGGCGCAGGAAATCGTCACGGGTGGGGACAACACCCGCGCCGGGGAAATCGAAGCGAACCGTGGGGCGGCCAGCCATTGAAGAATCCGCGGCGATTGTAGCAGAGGGCCTTCGCTCAAAACGGCGCCGCCCCGCAGATGCGGGGCGGCGAGTTGATGGTCTTCAGTCGGTATCAAGCAGTGAAGTTACTGCAAGGCTCCCAACGCGGCGGCGGCATTGACAATGCCAAAGCCGTAAGTTGTGTCATAGCCCGCGGCGCCTTTGTCCTGCGCGGTGCTCTGGAGAATGGAGCGCACCTGCGCGGAGGTCGTCGCCCCTTCGGCGAACAACAGGGCTGCGACGCCGGACACATGCGGGGTCGCCATCGAAGTGCCTTCGAAGAACCAGTAGGCGAAGTCGCACGGGTTGTGCGTGTTCGGGTTGAAAGTGTTCTGCAGCACCATGTCGGGGTAGGTGTCGCCGTTCAGGTCGGTGCGGTCGTTGCCGCCCGGCGCGGTAATGTCGATGCCGGTCCCCTTATTGGAGTAGTAGGCGCGCGTGTCGTCATAGCCGGAGGCGCCGACGGCGAACGATTCGGCATAGCACGCCGGGCAGTCAATCTTGCTGGCGCCCGCGTTGCCGGTGGCGCAGACGATGAACACGCCCTTGCCCGCCGCATACTTCACGGCGCTCTCCAGCGTGGACAGGAACCGCTTCGGGGCATTGGTCCCAAGACTCATGTTGATGATCTTGGCGCCGTTGTCCGCGGCGTACCGGATGCCGCTGGCGACGGCGCTGATCGGGCCGCTGCCGTCGGCGCCCAGCACCTTCACCGGCATAATCGTCGTGTTGAACGCGATGCCCGCCACACCCAGGCCGTTATTGGTGGTCTGGGCGATGGTGCCGGTGACATGCGTGCCGTGGCTCTCGTCGTCGTTCGCGTGCGCGTCGTTGTTGATGAAGTCAAAGCCGGCCACGAAGTTGGTGCCCGCCAGGTCGGGCGCCTTGCAGTAGATGCCAAAGTTCTCATACGCGACGCCGGTGTCGACCACGGCGACCTTCACCGTCGACGAGCCGCCGAGGTTCAAGTCCCATGCCTGCTCGGCCTCGATCCCGCCGAAATCCGGATTATCGAGGTGCCACTGGTACGGCTGATACAGCGGGTCGTTCGGGACGGTACTTGCCGACGCAATCCAGTCGGGCTCGGCGTACACGATGTTGGGGTTGTGGCTCAAGGCCGTGACCACCGCCATCACGCGACCGACCGGCACCGACAGGATGTGAAACGCCCCGCCGTAGCCGGCGCCCGCAATCGCGCCACCGACACCGCGCGCGATGCCATTGGCAGCGTTCGCCGAGACACCGGGCGCAAACTGCACGAGCACGCGATCGGCGACGAACCCCGCCGGACGCGAACCCACATTGCCGAGGTAGACATTGAAGTTGGGCACCGCGCTCCGAAGCGGCGCGCCGCCGAACACCGCCAGCACCGCCAGCGCGACGATGCCGGCTGCGAAGACTTTCTTGGCCATCAACCCCTCCTGAAATCGAGACGGAGACCGTCTGGAATGACGGTAGGTTACCCGAATCCACCCCCTGCGACTACCCCCTCTTTGGGACTACTGGCTGACACCGCCGGGCGGTGCGTTGTCCTGGGCAGCGGACAGCACCCGGCAGATGGCAACCCGCGATAAAAATCGAGCAACCAATGGCTTGAATCCGTCGGCGGCGACTCCATCCAACTGACGCCGGTAGTCAGCCGCGGAGGCAGGCAGAGCCCGGTACAACGCGCCGCGGGCCAGCAGGCTCGCGTACACGGCCGGGACTTGCAGGGCGTCCAGCCGCTGTGCGACCAGCAGGCGCTTGGCGCGTTCGATTTCGTCCGCGCCCGGCGGCGTTTCAGACAACCGCCGGACCTCGTCCAACACTGCGCGCTCGGCGGCGGACAGGCGGGCCGGGTCGGTCGTCAGATACACGGAGCACAGAGACTGTCCGCCCGCGGATTCGGTCTGCGCGAATACATCGTAGGCCAGGCCGCCTGCCTGGCGCACGGCCCGAAACCAACGGGAGTTCAGCCCACCGCCCACGACGGTCGTCAGCACTTCAAAAGCGCGCACATCAGCAGCGTCCGGCGCCGGCCCAATCCATCCCATCAGCAGGGCGGCGCGCGGCCAATCGAGGCGCACGGTCCGTTGGATTTGCCCGGGCGCCGGCTCCGGGGGCCGTACGAATTCGGGGGACCACGGGCTTTCGGATTGCGGTCCGTCGAACATCGGCGTGACAGCGCGCATGACTAAGTCCGGCGCCACATCGCCCGTCACCACCACGATCAAACGCGCCGGTCGGAACAGCCGGCGGTGCAGCCGCAGGAGTTCGTCGCGGTCGATGCCGTCGAACGCTTCCGGCGCCGGCCACTGCGGGACGACCGGCGGCGGAAATAGCGCCGTCCGCACCTCATCCAGCGCGCGGGCATACGGGTCGCGGCTGACCTGCACCGACACGCCGCGCAGCCGGGTGCGGACATGGTCGATTTCCTCCGACGCAAAGGCCGGGTGCATCACCATCTCGGCGAGAAAGGTCGTCGCCAGCGGCAGTGTGTCCACCGGCGCCGTCACCGCCATCTCGAGGAAATCGTCCGACGAGCGCAGTTCCAGGCTGGCGCCGAGGGCGTCGAGAGCGGCGGCGATCGAGGCGCCACTGTAGCGGGTTGTCCCCCGACCGAGCGAATGCAGGAGCAGGAGCCGCGCTGCCGGGTCCGCGCGCGGTTCGGTCGCCGGCCAGGCAACAAGCACTTCAGCTGTTGCCAGGCGCGCTCCAGACACCGGCGCGACCAAGAGACGGAGTCCGGTCGGGAGCACACTGTGTGAAACGGGCGCGATCGCCGGGGCCCGCCCCCACGACGCGACCGACTCGACACGAGCCACCGGCCGCTCCCACGGCCCCGCGGCCGCGATGTCGCCCGCCGGCGGCAGCGTCGCCAGCACGCTCGCCGGCGCGACGATCACCAGTGCGCCGTGATCCTCTGCGAGCCACAGCTGGGCGCACAGCTGCAGCGCCGCCGGTGTCATTGTATTGAGCGTGTCGAAAAACTCCGCCGCCTGCCCAGCGCCGACACCAGCGCCGGTGCCCTCGTAGTAGCCGAGCGTAGCGGCTCGCTGTTCGACAGTCTGGTTGCTTTGCAGCCATTCGAGGCGCAGCCGGGCGCGGGCGACAGCGAGCTCACCGTCGCTCACGGGGTACGCGCGCAGGCGGGCGACCTCTTCCAAGAGCACCGCACGCACATCGGCGAGGCGGTCGGGCGCGCACTCGGCGGCCAGCGTCAGGCGCCCGGGCAGGCGCTGCGTCGGATAGCCAACAAGCACGGAAGTCGCCCAGTTTCGCTCCGCCTGCAGGCGCGTCGCCAGCCGCGAGGAGGCGCCGCGCCCCAACAGCGCAACGAGGACATCCGCCAGCACCGAGTCTCGGAAATCGCGTGCAGCCGGCGCCGGAAACGCCAGCGCCACAGTCGCCAGCGGCCCCTCGCGCGGAATGCGCGCCTCCGTCCACCCCTCCCACTGTGGCGCCGGTTCGGCCGCCCGTGCCGGCGCGTCGCCGCGCCAGTCCTTGAACGCCTCGGCGGTCAGCGCCCTTGCCGCGTCAGGGCGGACATCGCCCACGAGCACCAGCGACGCGTTCGCCGGGCGATACCAGCGGGTGTGCCAGCCGAGCGCCGCGTCCGCGCTCAACCCCAGCACGACCCCGGGCGTGCCCTCGGGGGTCAGGTGATACGGGTGGCTCGGGTCGGTGGTGCCGGCGATGGCGCGCTGGACTTCTTCGGCGGGATCGGCGCGGCGGCGGGCGATTTCATCGAGGACGACGCGCCGCTCACGCTCCAGGTCGTCTGCGTTCGAGGCTGGGTGCTGCACGGCCGCGGCCAGCGCCAGCACTGCGGCCCGTAGGTGTTCTGCGGGGACTTCGAGATAGAAGCGGGTGAAATCCGGCATTGTGCCGGCATTGAGGTGGCCGCCGGCCTGCTCCACTTGCGCGACGACCCAGGGCCCGCCTGCGGGCCCGGACATCACCAAGTGTTCGACGAGGTGCGAGATGCCGTGATTGCCCGGCGACTCGTCCGCAGTGCCGACGCCGATGCTCAAGTGCACACCGACGAGCGGAACCCGCGGGTCCGACTCCACGACCAGCGTAAGCCCGTTCTCGAGGCGCGAGCGTTCGACGGCCGGAACGGACGGCGCCGGCGCGGCGAGGGCCGGCGCGATCACCAGCGCGGCAAAGAGCGCCGCGCGGGCGACTACGGATGGCCGCGTCGCCACTCCGTCGAGCCGGGGCGGTCTTGCGTGGGCGTGACGCGCAGGCGGTCCTGCACGAATTGGACGCCAGCCACGGCGCGCAGCGCTTGGTCGAGCGCGGCACGGTCGTCTTCCGACGACACCTCGCCATCGAGGAACACCACGCCGTCGAGAAACCTCGCCCGCACGCGTGCGGCGAGCGCGCCCAGAGTCTTCAAGACTTCGCGGACTTGCTTGTCGGTCGATTCGGACATGGCGCCTCACCAGATAGTTTGTCGTCGCATCTGCGCGCGCACCGACACCGTGCTCGCGGCCCAGCCCATCGCGGCGCCGGCGCCGATTAACGCCAGCGCAAACAGGGTCAGGGACACCGCCCCTGCCCACAAGCCCCAGCGCGGGGTCCTGGCCGCCACCTCTGCGACGAGCGCCAGGTATGCGGGCATGAGCACCACGACCGCAATCACGCCGCCTGCGACGCCGTGAAAAATGCCTTCCAGAACGAAGGGCCCGCGTATGATACCCCCCGACGCGCCGACGAGTTGCATGATGTTGATTTCGCGGCGCCGGGCATGGATGGTGAGCGTGATGGTGCTGTGGATGATCGCCAGCGCCACCAGCAGCATCATCCCGGTTGCCCCGAGGCCGATCCACCGGCTCCATTTGACCAATCCGGCGACGGCTTGCGCCGTTTCCGGCGTGTCGCGCACTTGTTCGACGCCTTCCAGGCCGCGCAGGAATTCCGAGAGCGCCGGCTGTGCCTGCGGGTCCTTCAACCGCACGCGGATAGCGTCCGGCAACGGATTGCCCCAGCTTTCGAGGAGCGAACCCACCAAATCGTGATACCGCTCCTGCATCATCTCGGCCGCCTGCTCGCGCGAAATGAATTCGACCTCCGCCACCGCGGGTTGCTTCTTGAGGGTGTCCACCAGGGCGTCGGCCTGCTCGCGGGAAGTGTCCTTCGCCAGAAACGCGGTGACCTGGAACTCCCACGCCGCGCGGCGCGCCCAGTGGTGCAAGTTGAGAAAGACCAGCGCGGCCGTGCCGCCGACGATCAGGGCGAGACTGACCGTCACGACCGCGGCGACTGTGAGCAGGCGGTGCCGCTGCAGGTTGCGCCGCGTCTCTTCCACGATGAAGGGCGTGTTCACGCGCGGTAGCCCGCCGCCTTGTCGTCGCGCACCAGCCGGCCGCCTTCTATCCGGCAGACGCGCCGCTGCGCGCGCGTCACCACGGCTTCGTCGTGGCTCGTCACTACCACGGTCGTGCTCTGTTCGGCATTGATGCGCTGGAAGACCTCAATGATGCCCCAGGAGGTCTCCGGGTCGAGGTTGCCGGTCGGCTCGTCGGCAAGGACGATCGGGGGGTTGTGAATCAGCGACCGGGCGATGCACACGCGTTGCTGCTCGCCCGCCGACAACTGCGCTGGAAAGCGCCCCCGCACTTCGAAGAGCCCGACCAGTGACAGCAGATCGGCGACCCGCTGCGATGCCTGACGCCACCCGGTGCCGGCGGCGGCGAGCGCAAAGGCCAGGTTTTCTTCTACCGTGCGGTCGGGGAGCAGCCGGAAGTCTTGAAATACCACCCCCAGGCGCCGGCGCAGGACGGTCAGCTGACCGTCGCGCAGCCGCGTGATGTCGCGGCCCGCCACCTTGACCGTTCCCTTGGTCGGGACGACTTCCCGGTAGATGGTGCGCAGCAGGGTGGACTTGCCCTCGCCCGTGGGGCCGGTGACAAAGACGAATTCGCCCGCCTCGATGGTGAGCGAAAACTCCCGGAGCCCGTGGACCCCGTTGCCATAGACCACGGTGACATTCTCGAGTTCAATCATCGGCTGGTGCTGGGAGCGATTATAACCGCAGCCGGCCTGCTTTCCCGCCCGCGGGCAATCGCCTATACTGACTCGTCGAGTGGTGACTCGGTTCGACCGCTATCTGTTCCGCGAACTTCTGCTGCCCACCCTTGCGGGTCTTGCCGGCGGGCTGCTGCTGATGCTCGGCGACTTCCTGTACGCTAACCTCCCCTCCTTCGCGGAATGGCATGTGCCCTGGTCGCAAGTTATGCGACTCATCGCGCTGAAGATGCCGGAGAAACTCCTGCTGGCGCTGCCGTTCGCGGTGTTGCTCGGTGTGTGCTGGACGCTGACGCGCCTGGCGCGCGAGGGGGAACTCACGGCCATCCGGCTCGGTGGGTTGAGCGTGCCGCGGGCGCTCGGCGCCGTCTTCGCGCTCGGCGTGGTCGTCAGCGCGGTGTGCTGGGCGCTGCTGGAGACTGTGGTGCCGCTGGCGAACCGGCACGCCAATCAGGCGGTGCGCAGTTTCATCTTTTCGCAACCCCTGCCGACTGTCCGCGAGAATATGGTCTTTCATGTGCCGCCGTCATACTTCGTCTATGTCGGCCGCGCCAGTCCGGACGGGTCGCTCGAAAACCTGATGATCTACGACCACACCCAGGGCGCGAAACCCGTCGTCCTGCTCGCCGACCGCGGACGCGTGACGCCGGACTATTGGGTGCTCGAACACGGGCGGATGCATTTCTACCGGGCCGACGGCACGCAGGAACAGACCGTCTGGTTTGAGGAAGAGCGCGTCCCCATCCACGCCGGCGTGGATTTCTGGGCGCAGCAGCGCGTGCCGTCGGAAATGACCAGCCGCGAACTGCAAAAGAGCGTGCGCGTCTACACCGACCTCGGCCTCACCCGCGAGGCGCGGCACCTGCTTGTCGAACTGCACTCCAAATTTGCGCTGCCCTGGGCGGCGCTGGTGGCGGTGTGGCTGGCGGCGCCGCTGTCGCTGCGGTTCGCCCGCTCGGGGAGTTATATGGGGTTGTTCCTGGCGCTGGCGTTGGGCGGGGCCTACCATGTGCTCTTCGCCTGGGGACGGACGCTCGGCGATGCGGGCGTCGTGGCGCCCGCGCTCGGCGTCTGGATGAACACGGCGGGCTTCGCGCTCGGCGGCGCCCTGCTCCTGCACCGCCAGCGCTGACATGGCGCGGCGACCGGCGCTGCTCGTCGCGCTGACGCCGCTCGTCTTTCTCGCACTGACTGCCCGCGCGCAGGTTGGGACCTTCGCGGTGCGCGTCATCGGCGACCACGAACTCTCCCTCCGCGAGAGCGTCTTGCAGAGCGACGGGCGCGTGCACATCACGACGGGCGACCTCGAAGTCTTCGCCGACACCATGTCGTTCGATCTCGGCGCGGCGGGCGATCAGATCGCCGAGTTCCGCGGGAATGTCGAACTGCGCGCGCCGCACCAGACCTACCGCGGCGCCCGCCTGGTGATGAACCTGACCGCGGGCACCTGGCGCTTCACCGAAGTGCGCGGCGTGCTCGACCCGGCACTCTTCCCGCAGGGCGTGGTGGCGCCGGTGTTCGTCGGCGCGCAGGAGGCGGGGGTCGACGAGGCCGGGCATCCATTCGCCTTCCTCGGCGATCTGACCACCTGCGACCTTCCCGACCCGCACTGGGAACTGCGCGCCCGCGAAGTCGTCATCGAGCCCGGGCGGCGGCTGGTGGCGCGGGGGGTGTCCTTTTATGCCCTCGGGCGCCGCCTGTTCAGCATCCCGCGCTGGATCATCAACTTCACCGGCCCCCGGCAACAGCCCGTCATCCCGACCATCGGCTCGAGCGCGCGGGAGGGCCTCTTTCTGCAGACGGCGTTCCCCTACGAACTGTCGCCGCACGCCTACGGGGATTTCCGATTGCGACTGATGAGCGAGCGCGGCGTCGGGTTCGGCATTGACCACTTCTGGTTCGGCGGCGGGGCGGCGGGGCGCATCTCGCTGACGCAGGTGCACAACACCGGCGCCGGCGGCGACGAACTGACCGGCCGCGTCGAATACCGCCAGGCGCTCGGGGCGCGCACCGCCTTGCGCCTGTTCGCCGACCAGCGGCAGGGCACTTTCCTCTTCGACCCGTCGGTGAGCGAGCGGCACGCACAACTGGCGCTCGACCACACCGGCAACCGCGCGGCGACGCACTTCGTCGCCGACTACAGCCGGCAGACCGGCTTCTTCGACCGCGAGACCGTGCGCTCGGAACTGACGCACATGCGGCAAATCGGCACGGTCTCGCTGCTGGTGTCGCCGCAGTACCGCGCCATCGACGCCATCGCCGGCTTCCCCGCCGACGAAGAAGTGCGCACACTGTTGCAATTGAGGGCGCCGTCACGCGTCTTGGACTTGGCGCTGCTCTTCGACCGCACCTTCGATGTGGACGGCTCAAAGTTCCCGCTCGACAACGCCTTCCAGATTGTGCAACGGCTGCCGGAGGTGGGCGCGTATTCGTCGCTCGACCGGCTCGGCGTGACGGCGCCGTGGGGCATTCCGTTGCTGCTCTCGGCGACCGTCGGGCGCTACACCGAGCGCTCGACGACGCAGGACACCGAGCGCGCGATGTTTCGGCTCGACGCGCCGCCGTCCACGCACCCGGCGCTCGGCGGCGCGCTGACCATCGGCGGCGGCTTCCGGCAGACCACCTATAGCGACCCGTCGAGCGCGCAGTATGTGTATGAAGGCACGCTCGATTGGGAGCGCCGCCTCACCGGCACGCCGGAGCGCGGCTGGTCGCTGAACCTCGATTACTCACTCTTGCAATCCCGTGGGTTCACGCCGTTCCGGTTCGACTTCGCCAGCGAGCGGGAACTGGCAGCGAGCGGGCTGCGCTTTCACTCGCCGCGCTCCGACTTGCTGCTCGGCGTCGGCTTCGACGCCCAGAACGACCGCTGGCAGAACCTGCTCGTCCGCGGGCAGCACGACTTCGGCAGCGGCTTCGTCGTGACGACCACCGCGGGCTATGACTTGAACGCCGGCCGCCCGCTCGACCTGCTGGCGCGCGTGCAGCGCCGAAGCGGCGCCTTCGCCTGGGGCATCGCCACGCGCATGAACTTGGACACCGGCGCAGTCCGCCGCGCCGCCGCGGAACTCGACTGGACTTTCGGCGACTGGCGTTTCCGGGCGTTGAGCGGCTGGAACGGCAGCACCAACCGCTTCCTCTACAACGAGTTCCTGCTCTCGCACGACCTGCACTGCTGGGAACTGCTCCTCTATTACAGCGAGCAGCGCAAAGAATTCCGCGCCGACCTGCGGCTCAAGGCCTTCCAGTTCGGCACCGGCGCCTACGGCACCGGCCGCTTCGGCCAGCGCACCGATTTAGGGATGGGGGACCGGTATTGATCGCAGCAGCCAGCCGCGACTTAGTTGGTAATTGTTGCACCCCTCTCCGCTTGTTGGAGAGGGGCTGGGGGGAGAGGGAACATCCAGGGGGGCAGGCATCCCTGGGCTCCGAAGCCTTGGCGAAGGAGGGTGAGGACCACCAGTCACCGCAGGCCGCCTGGCCTGTTCAGTTATACTCGTCCGGTCATCGAAACTCTTTGGATGGGTGAGGGTCAGAGCGCGTGCCCAAGGATCACTCCGACTTCGATATCTACCTGAAAGCACTTGCAAAAAACCTGGCGCACGACGATGCGACCGAGCACACGCATCGCCTAGCACTGCAGACACTGCTGCAAGCCGTCGGCAAGGGCATAACGGCGACGAACGAACCAAAGCGCATCCAGAGTGGTGCGCCCGACTTCAACATTTCCCACAAGAAGATTCCCCTCGGACACATCGAGACCAAGGACATCGGCGTTTCCTTGGATGCCATTGAAAAGGACGGCGCGAAGGTCACGCCTAGCTCTCATGACGGAAAGCAACTCAAGAAGTATCTGGCAGGCTTGCCCAATCTCATAGTCACGGACTACCTGGAATTCCGTTGGTTTGTTGGCGGTCAAAAACACTTGACTGCCCGCATCGCCGAATTGCAATCCAGCGGAAAGCTGCACCCCAAGCCCGAAGGCGAACTGGAACTCGCCCAGCTTCTCGACGCCTTTTTCAAGCAACAAGCGCTCACCATCGGCACGGCCAAAGAACTCGCCAATCGCATGGCGGGGATGACCCGCATCATCCGCGATCTCATCATCAAGACCTTCGAACTCGAGGCCGAGAAGGGATGGCTGCATAATTGGATAGCCGCATTCCGCGAAGTGCTCATTCCTGACCTTGGTGAGACTCAGTTCGCCGACATGTTCGCGCAGACGCTGGCCTACGGCCTCTTCGCTGCGCGTGTGCATGCGCCGGTGAACCAGGAGTTCTCGCGCGAAATGGCCGCGTACAGCCTTCCAAAGACGAACCCGTTTCTGCGCAAACTGTTCGCCGAGATTGCCGGCGTGGACATGCCGGAGACAATCAATTGGGCCGTGGATGACATTGTCGAATTGCTCAAACATGCGGACATGGCCGCAATTCTCGAAGACTTTGGCAAAGGCAAGGGCAAGGAAGACCCGGTCGTCCACTTCTATGAAACCTTCCTCGCCGCCTACGACCCGAAGATGCGTAAGGTGCGCGGGGTCTACTACACGCCGGAACCCATCGTCTCCTACATCGTCCGCTCGATCGACCACCTTCTAAAGACCCGTTTCAACCGTCCGAAAGGGTTGGCTGACGAGAACACCTTGATTCTTGACCCCGCGACTGGGACCGCCACCTTCCTGTACTTCGTCGTGAACCAGATTTACGAAGGGTTCGCCAAGCAGAAGGGCGCCTGGGACGGCTATGTCGACAAACATTTGCTGAATCGCATCTTCGGTTTCGAGCTGCTCATCGCACCCTACGCCATCGCCCACCTCAAGCTCGGTATGCAGTTAGCCGACCTCGGCTACGAGTTCCGATCCGACCAGCGACTCGGCATCTATCTGACCAACACGCTTGAAGAGGCCGCGAAGAAAGCTGACCAATTGTTCTCGGGCTGGATTGCCGAGGAGGCAAACGCTGCGGCAGCAATTAAACGCGACCGGCCGGTCCTCGTCGTCCTCGGCAATCCGCCCTACTCGGGCCACTCGGCCAATCGAAACCGCGATGACAATGGCGCTTTGACTTTCATCGGCGAGTTGATTGAAGACTACAAGAAGGGCTGTCCGGAATTGCACAAACCCGCGCAAGCGAAGTGGCTACAAGACGACTATGTGAAATTCATCCGCTTCGCGCAATGGCGAATCGAACGGACGGGCGAAGGAGTCATCGGGCTCATCACCAATCACGCCTATCTCGACAATCCGACCTTTCGCGGAATGCGTCGGCAACTGATGGCATGTTTTTCCGAGATTCGTGTTTACGATCTCCACGGCAACGCGAAAAGAAGAGAACGCGCTCCAGACGGGACCGAAGATCAAAACGTCTTTGATATCCAGCAAGGCGTGGCAATTCTCTTCTGCGTGAAGGAGAAAGACAATTCAAGGATTGCGAATGTGTTTCACAGCGACCTATGGGGAACTCGCGAAGCCAAGTACAAGTCTCTTGCTGAGACCGACGCGAGTCAGACAGAATGGCAAGAGCTTCAGCCGACTGAACCGCAGTACCTGTTCGTCCCACAAGACTCTGGATTGCTTTCCGAATACGAGAGAGGGTGGAGTCTGCGGGATGTGTTCAGCGAGAACGGGGACCCTGCACCTGCAATTGTCACGACTCACGACCAGTTTGCGATTGCCTTTACGCGTGAAGGCATCTTGAGCAACGTGAGAACACTTGTTCAGACAGACACAGAAGAACAGGCGAGAAAGAAGTTTAAGCTCTGCCGTCAAAGTCAGTGGAATTATGAAACCGCCAAGAAGGAATTGGCTGAGAATGCTTGGGAGAAGCAGGCCCTCCCAATTCTGTATCGGCCATTCGACACGCGATGGACTGTCTATAATTCGAACGTCGCGGTTCACCGACGCGAAAGAGTGATGCGGCACATGCTTGCCGTAGACAACCTTGCAATTCTTGGGCCTCGCCGTGTCGAGGGCAGCGAAGACTGGCGACACATTTTGGCTTGCAAGGTGATTGCTGATCATGTCGTCGTCTCACTTAAGACTGTCGATTACATCTTCCCTCTCTACCTTTCTGCAAGTTCCGGAGACGAGCTCGATTTACATGAGGCTCGGCGTCCTAATTTGGGCGCACCGTTTCTGAAGTCGCTGTCGAAGAATCTTGGTTTGACTGAGTCGGGCCCGAAGGGACTGCCTCAAGGCGTTACGCCCGAAGATGTCTTCCGCTATGCCTATGCGGTTTGCCACTCGCCAACTTATCGATCGCGCTATGCTCAGTTCTTAAGAACTGATTTCCCCCGTCTGCCGCTGACCAGCGACATCAAACTCTTCCGCGCACTCGCCGAGAAGGGCGCAGAGTTGACTGCGCTACACCTTATGGAATCGCCCAAACTGGATGACGCGATGACGGAATTTCCGGCCAAGGGCGTCAGCGTAGTCGAGAAGGTCCAGTACACCGAGAAAGACCAGCGCGTCCGGATCAATCCCACGCAATACTTCGGCGGGGTACCGAGGGAAGTCTGGGAATTCCACATCGGCGGCTACCAAGTCTGCGAGAAGTGGCTCAAGGACCGCAAGGGCCGGAACCTCTCCTACGACGACATTCAGCATTACCAAAAGATTGTCGTGGCCCTCAACGAGACGATCGGCATAATGCGCGAGATTGACGAAGTCATCGAGCAGCACGGCGGCTGGCCGATCAAATAGCCCCCCAATTGCCCAAGCCGGTCGCCCCTTGACAAACACCCGTTTGCGTGTTATCCTGCCACTGATCGCCTCTCGTCGAAAGGAGGGATCCATTACTACCGAACGCCAAATCGCGGCCAACCGCCAGAACGCCCTCGTTTCCACCGGCCCTGCCTCCCTTGAAGGCAAAAGCCGCTCCCGCTGGAACGCCCTCCAACACGGCGCCCTCGCCAAATCCCTCATTGTCAAGCACCGCGGCCTCGCCGAAGAGACCGCCGATTTCCAAGCCCTTCTCGACCAACTCACCGAGGAACTCTGCCCCCACGGCGCCCTCGAAGAAATGCAGGTCGAACGAATCGCCGTCTGCTATTGGCGACTCGCCCGCGTCCTCCGCGCCGAAGCCCACGAAATCGAGCGTGATGCCGACTCCCGCGACTTCCGCAACCAGCGCCCCTGGACCCCGCCCTCCCACGCCGCGCAATCAGCCCAGTTGCCCCCCCTCCCTGTCTGCGGGGAGGGGATGGGGGAGGGGTCGCCGCCCCGCCTCCCCGCCACCGACAACATAGTCCGCCTCTCCCGCTACGAAGTCGCCCTCGAGCGCTCCCTCTACCGCGCCGTCGCCGCCTTGATGGAACTCCAGCGCCGCCGTGAAGTTGTCTTCGCCCTTCCCCGCGCGCGGGGGAGGGTTGGGGATGGGGTTGCTTCCGCTTCTGCCCCTCTCCGTGAACGGGGAAGGGACTTGTCCCCCGAAGCCTTGGCGAAGGGGGATGGGGTTGTTCCCACTCCCCCCGCCTTGCCTCCCCCGCTTGCCCTGGGTCAGGTCGATGGGAGCAGCGTCGAGGGGCCCGTTCCCGAAGCACGCCCGCCCGAAGAATCGCTCCCCGTCCCCTTTAGCAAGCAAGCGCTTGTAGACCAACAAAGGCAACGCGGGCGCTTCTGGCCACCCTAGAAATTACCAAACGAACCCAATGTGCCTCCCCCCGCCTCCCAAAAACCAAAATTACCAAACGAACCCAATTTCCCTCCCCCACTGACCGCTTCCCGCGGCAGGTGTGTGCGTTCGTTACAATCTCCGCGTGGCTGGTGAGGCCCCTCTGCTGGAAGTGCGCGACCTGACGGTGTCGCTGGCGACCGAGGCCGGACGCATTACGCCGGTGCGCGGCGCGTCGCTGACGCTGCGCGAGGGCGAGCGAATGGCGCTGGTCGGCGAGTCGGGCTGCGGCAAGAGCACCTTTGCGCTGTCGCTGCTGCGCCTGCTGCCGCCGGGCGCGCGCATCACCGGCAGCGTCAAGTTGCGCGGCCGCGAACTGATCGGCGTCGGCAAGGAAGCGATGCGCGACCTGCGCGGGCGTGAACTGGCGATGATTTTTCAGGACCCGATGACCGCCTTCAATCCGGTTCTGAAGATCGGCGCCCAGATTGCCGAAGCGCTCGACGCCCACCGCTACACCAACGGCCGCGAGACCGAGCGGCGAGTGGTGAAGCTGCTCGATACCGTTGGCCTGCCCAATCCCGAGGCGGTCGCCAAGCAGTACCCGCATCAACTCTCCGGCGGGATGCGCCAGCGGGCGATGATGGCGATGGCGTTCGCCTGCGACCCGAAGCTGATTCTCGCCGACGAACCGACTTCGGCGCTCGATGTCACGCTGCAAGCGCAGGCGCTGCGGGTGATGCGCGGCCTGGCGCAGGAATTCGGGAGCGCGGTCATCCTCATCACGCACGACTTGAGCGTGGTGCGGCAACTCTGCCAGCGCATCGTCGTGATGTATGCGGGCTTGATGGTGGAAGACGGGCCGATCGACCAAGTGATGTCGCGGCCGGCGCACCCGTACACGAAAGCGCTGCTCGGCTCCGTCCCGCAGCCGGACGCGCCGAGCAAGATGCGACTGCCGACCATCCCCGGCCAGCCGCCCAACTTCCTGTCACTACCCACCGGCTGTCCGTTCCGCCCACGCTGTCCGCTCGCCATCGCCGAGTGCGAGAAAGAGCCGCCCTTCATCGAGACGCAGCCCGGCCACTGGGGGCGGTGTTTCCGCGCGAAGGAAGTGGTATGAGCGTAAACGGCGCGCCGCTGCTTGAAGTGCGCGGGCTGCGCAAGACCTTCCCGGTGCATTCGGGCATCTTCGGCGCGCGCGGCGAAGTGGTGGCGGTCGACAACATCAGTTTTCGCATCCCTCGCGGGACGACGCTGGCGTTGGTGGGCGAGTCGGGGTCTGGGAAGTCCACGACGGCGCGCTGCGTGCTGCGGCTGCTAGAGGCGGACGCCGGCGAAATCGTCTTCGACGGCGCCGACCTGGCGCGACTATCGCCGCGGCGCCTGCGCCCCTACCGGGAGCGGATGCAGATCGTATTTCAGGACCCGTTCTCGTCGCTCGACCCGCGGATGACGGTCGGACAAATCGTCTCGGAGCCGCTTGAGGTTCACCGCCGCCGGATGGGCGCCACCGCGCGGGGTGCGCGGGTCGCCGAATTGCTGTCACTGGTCGGCCTGCCCCCCGATGCGAAGAACCGCTACCCGCACGAGTTTTCGGGCGGTCAGCGGCAGCGCATCGGCATCGCCCGGGCGCTGGCGCTCGAGCCGGATTTTCTGATTGCGGACGAGCCGGTTTCCGCGCTCGATCTCTCCATCCGGGCGCAGATCATCAACTTGCTGCTCGACTTGCAGCAGCGGCTCGGCCTCACTTACCTGCTGATCGCGCACGACTTGCTGTTGGTGAAGGCGTTCAGCGACTGGGTGGCGGTGATGTACGCCGGGCAGATTGTGGAAGACGGCCCGACCGCGGAAGTGTATGCAAATCCGCAACATCCGTACACGCAGGCGCTGCTGGCGGCGAGTCTCGATGGGCGCACGCAGACGATGGACACGCGCGACCTGCAGATTCACCGCGCGGCGCTGACGGCGTGCCGGTTTGCGCCGCGCTGTCCGCGCGCGCAGGATGTGTGCCGGGAGGTGGAGCCGCTGTTGGAGGAATTGAGTCCGGGGCACCGGGCGGCGTGTCACTTCCCGGGGCCGGACGGCGCAACGAACGCTACGCGTCCACCAAGTTAAAGAGCATCAGCGCGATCCCGCCTTCGAGCGGGTGGAGGTCGCTCCAGGGCGCCGCGTGCCGGTCGCGCTCGTGCTGCAGCCGCTCTTCGCGCGCCCACTCCCACGGTTCCAGCGGCGCGCAGCCAGGCGCCCGCCGGGGATCGGGTTGAGTCGAATCGCCTCGTGGTCGCCAGTGAACTGACATCGTCGCCTCCGTCCGCGTTATTCCGCACTTTTGCCCGCGATTCCCAGGCCGCCGGTACCCGGCTCGTTGACGCTGCGGAGGGCGGGTGTTAGCGTAAATCGGCGCACGCATGGCGTGCGCAGCCCCGAATTGGGGGCGGGAGAGGACGCAGCAATGGGATTTCTGCCCTGGATTCTGTTGGGCGGGCTGGCCCTGATCGTCCTGTGGGCCTTCACCGCCTATAACGGCTTGATTCGGTTGCGCCAGCGCCTCAATGACGCCTGGGCGCAGATCGATGTGCAGTTGAAGCGCCGGTTCGACCTGATCCCCAACTTGGTGGAGACGGTGAAGGGCTACATGGCGCACGAGCGCGGCGTGCTGGAGAATGTGACGCGGGCGCGGTCGGCGTGGGCGGAAGCCAAGACCGTCGACGACCAGGCGAGCGCGACCAACATGCTGACCGGCGCGCTGAAGACGCTGTTCGCCGTCGCCGAGAACTACCCGGACCTGAAGGCGAACCAGAACTTCCTGGCGCTGCAAGAGGAACTGACCGGCACCGAAAACAAGATTTCGTTCGCCCGGCAGTTCTACAACGACGAAGTGATGCGCTACAACACTTCGATCCAGACGGTCCCGACGAGTCTGATTGCGAGCATGTTCGGTTTCGCGGCGCGGGACTACTTCCGGATCGACGAGCCGGCCGCGCGGGAACCGGTCAAGGTGTCCTTTCCGGGCACCGCCCCCGGGCCGACGCCGGGCGCCGGGTCGTAGCGCGACCGCCCAGCGCTGTCGCTGTAGCGGGACGCTCGCCTGATGCGTGCGGGCATCTTTGAAAACATCGCCTCGAACCAGCGGCGGACACTGGTGCTCGTCTTCGGCTTTGTCGTCGTGCTGGCGGGGCTGGGCTACGCCATCGGCGAGCTGACCGAGGGCGGCTGGCCCGTCGCGGTCGTGACGACGGCGCTGGCACTCGTGTATGTCTGGTGGGCCTATCTGTGGGGCGACCGGGCGGTGCTGGCCATCACGCACGCGCGACCGGTGGCCCGCGCGGAAGAGACACGGCTCTGGGACACGGTCGAGGGCTTGAGCATCGCCGCCGGCATTCCGATGCCCGCCGTCTATCTCATCGAGGACACGGCCCCCAATGCCTTCGCCGCCGGGCGCAACCCGCAGCACGCCTCCGTCACCGTCACGCGCGGCCTGCTGACCAAGATGAACCGGCTGGAACTCGAAGGCGTCATCGCGCACGAACTCGCCCACATCGGCAATATGGACATCCGGCTGATGACGCTGGCGGCGCTGCTGGTGGGCGTCATCGCCCTGCTGTCCGATGTCATCCTGCGCGGCGCGCGCTGGGGAGGGTATGGAATGCGACGCGCTCGCGGGAAAGGCGCCGCTGTTGGGGCGCTCATCGCGCTGCTGCTGGCGGTGCTGGCGCCGCTCGCGGCGGCGGTACTGCAGATGATGCTGTCGCGGCAGCGCGAATACTTGGCCGACGCCACCGGCGCGCTGCTGACGCGCTACCCGGAGGGCCTGGCTTCGGCGCTGACCAAGATCGCCGCCGACCCGGAACCGCTCGAAGCCGCCACGAAGGCGACGGCGCACATGTTCATCTGGAACCCGCTGCGCGACCACGGCGGCGCGCTGAACACGCTCTTCAACACCCACCCGCCCGTGGAAGAACGCATCCGCCGCCTGCGCGCGATGGCAGGGACGGATACGCCGGCCGTCGCGGGCTAGTCCGCGCGCCTTCAACCGCACGGCCGCAGCAGGGAACAAAGCACCCCCCTGGAACTGTCTAAAGCGGACAGGCGAGGACCTCTTGGGAGGAGGCCCGGTGGACGCACAGGTCATTGCGACTCGACTTACGGCCATTTTGGATGAGGTGGAGACCGTCATTGTCGGCAAGCGACGAACGGTCGAACTCGTCGTCCTCGGGCTGCTGTGCAACGGCCACATCCTCATCGAGGACATCCCCGGCGTCGGCAAGACGATGCTGGCACGGGCGGTGGCGCGGGCGCTCGGGGTGGATTACCGCCGCATTCAGTTCACGCCCGACCTGCTTCCCGCTGATATTACCGGCGTCTCCATCTTCAACCAGAAGACCGGCGAATTCGAATTCCGTCCCGGCCCAGTGTTCACCAATATCCTGCTCGCCGACGAAATCAACCGGGCGACGCCGAAGACGCAGTCCAGTTTGCTGGAGTGCATGGCGGAGTTCCAGGTCTCAGCGGACGGCGTGACCCGGCCGCTGCCGCTGCCGTTCTTCGTCATCGCCACCGAGAACCCGATCGAATACCGCGGCACTTTTCCGCTGCCCGAGGCGCAACTCGACCGCTTCCTGATGCGTCTGGCGATGGGCTATCCGACCAGCAGCGAGGAAGTGACCATCCTGGAACGGCAGATCCACTCGCACCCGATTGAAGAGGTGCGGCCAGTCGTCTCCTCGGACGAGTTGCTGGAACTGCAGGGCGCGGTCAAGGAGGTGTTCCTGGAGGACAGCATCAAGCGCTACATCGTCTCGATCGTTGAGGGCACGCGCGTCGCGGAGGCGGTCACGCTCGGCGCCAGCCCGCGCGGCTCGCTGGCGCTGATGCGGTGCAGTCAGGCCAATGCGCTGCTGCGCGGTCGCAACTATGTGATCCCCGACGATGTGAAACTGGTGGCGGAAGCGGTGCTCGCCCACCGGCTGATCCTGAAGCCCGACGCCCGCGTCAAGGGCGTCCGCCCCGGGCAGGTGGTGCGCGACCTGCTCGGCTCCGTGCCGGTGCCGGTGCTGCAAGAAGCGGCGTAACCGTGTCCCCGCATTTCGTTGAGGCCATCAACCGGCTCATCCTGATGGCCCCGCCCTTCGCCATGGCCATCAGCATCCACGAAGCCGCGCACGCCTGGATGGCCGACCGCCTCGGCGACCCGACGGCGCGCCTGCTCGGCCGCGTCAGTCTGAACCCGATCGTGCATTTCGACCCGCTCGGTGCGTTCGTATATGTGTCGCTGGCGTTGCTCGGCTCGCCCGTCGTCATCGGATGGGCCAAGCCCGTGCCGGTGGACTACGTCGCGCTGACGCACCCGCGGCGTGACTTCGCCATCGTCGCCCTGGCCGGCCCGACGAGCAACTTGCTGCAGGCGGTGCTCTGGAGTCTGCTGTTTTTCCCGGTGGTGTGGGCGGCGGGCCTGCTCGGGCCGTCGGCGACGGACAAGGTGATGCAGATGGTGCAGTTCGGCGTCATCATCAATGTGGCGCTGATGCTCTTCAATCTGATTCCGATCCCGCCGCTGGACGGTTCGCGCGTGCTCGCGTGGCTGCTTCCCTACCGGCAGGCCGCGGTCATCCAGGGGTTGGACCGTGCCGGGTTCGGTCTCGTCGTGGCATTTCTCCTCATCACCAATATGGTGATTCCGGAATTCTGGACGGTCTATGGCATTGTCGTGTTGGGCATCCTGCACGGGGTAGCGCCGTGGATGTTTTAAGCGCGCGGGGCGGTGCTATAATCCGGCGCCGCGTAAGGGGAGACGGGGGTGGCTGGGGCCTGGTGGCTCCTCTGGGCTTCAAACCCAGCAGCGGGTCCGCAAGGGGCCGCGGTGGGTTCGATTCCCACACACCCCCGCCAGTGCGAGCGGCGGTTTATACTGACAGCGTGGGGCCGTGGCGCAGACTGGTAGCGCGCTTCCTTGGCATGGAAGAGGTCGGCGGTTCGAATCCGCTCGGCTCCACCACCCGACTCTGATGCCCGCGGCGTACGCCCGATGAGCACCCCGGCCCGCCCGCGCCGATCCGCCTGGCACTGGGTCGCCGCCGTCGGCGCCGCGCTCACCCTCGGCGGCGCCGCCGCATCTCCGCCGAGTAATCCCTTGTCCGTGCCGCCCGGCAGCGCGTCGCAGCCGCTGGCATTGCCCCACGCGGCGGCGATCACCGGCGCCGCGCTGGTCTGGTTCACGGACGGCGGCCATGCCGATGTCGACATCTTTCTGTCGACGGTGCGCGACCCGGGACCCTTGCGGGCAGCCATCGAGCGGCTCCGCGTGGGCACCGGCTGGACGCTTTCGCGCGTGCAGGTGCAGGTGAAGTCCACGGAACGAATGCGATTCACTCGGTTGGCGCCGATGAAGCAAACGGCCGCGTCGTTCTCCATCACCGGGCCGCTGCTGCGTGACGGCGGCGATCTGCCGATTGCCATTTTCGCGGAGGCGCTGGCGGACCTGGCGCCGTTCAGTTGCAGTTTCGCCGTCCCGCCGGGCCTGTACGTCACTGCGCCGGCGGCCTGGACCGGCGACCGCGTCGGCGCCCGGCTGCGGCCCGGCAGCGAAGAGGGGATGTACGACTACTACATCGCCGCCGCCACAGACTTGGCCGCGCCCGACCCCAAGCCGGCGGCCGTGCAACCCGTGTCGCCGGGGAGCGCGCGCCCGCCCGCTGGCAGCGTGTGGATGTGGGTGGTCTTGGGGGGAATCGTCGTGGCAGCCGCAGGTATGGTAAGACTGTATGTAGCGCGTCGCAGCCGCAGACTGACAGGGGGGCGCGATGGATCTCGAAGCACTCTGCCGACTCGCCGTAGAGAAACGGGCGTCTGACCTCTTCCTGAAGGCCGGGTCACCGCCGTGCTTGCGCATGCACGGGCGGGTGGTGCCGACCGATTTGCCGGCACTGACTCCGGAAGAGAGCACGGGGCACTGCCATTCCGTGATGACGGAGCAGCAGATCCGCCGGTTCGAGGAGTATCACGAACTCGACCTCGCGTTCACCATCCAGGACCTGTCCCGCTTCCGCGTGAACATCTACCAAGAGCGGGGTCACATGGCGATGGTGCTGCGTCTCATCCCGCTGGAGATTATGGCGCTCGAAGAACTGGGGCTGCCGCGGGTGCTCGAGAACTTCATCACGCCGCACCAGGGCACAGTGCTGGTGACCGGTCCGACGGGCTGCGGGAAGTCCACGACGCTGGCGGCACTCGTCGACCTGATCAACTCCTCGCGTCGCTGCCACATTGTGACGATTGAGGACCCGATCGAATTCGTGCACCACGACAGGATGGGCATCATCAGCCAGCGCGAGATCGGCATCGACACCGAGTCCTTCCTCGACGCGATGAAGTATGTCGTGCGCGAAAGCCCGGACATCATCCTGGTCGGTGAAATGCGTGACCCGAATACGATGCGGGCGTCGTTGCAGGCGTCGGAAACGGGCCACCTGGTCTTCTCCACCGTGCACACGACTTCGGCGGCCGACACCATCGAGCGCATCATCAATGTCTTCCCGCCGCACGAGCGAGAGCAGATTTCAATGCGGCTCTCCACCAGTCTGCTCGGCATCGTCTCGCAGAAACTGGTGCCGCGGGCCGACGGCACCGGCCGCGTGCCGGCCGTCGAGGTCCTGATCAACACCCCGACCGTCGCCAAACTCATTGAGGATGGGCGCAGCAGCCAGATTTACAGCGCCATCAACGAGGGCGGCTACTGGGGCATGCAGACGATGAACCAGGCGTTGCTCAAGTACTTCCGGGCGGGGATCATCACGGAAGAGGACGCCCTGGCCTTCGCGGGGAATCTGACGGAACTCCGGCAGATGCTCAAACGCGCCTGACCGGGGTAGTCTCCCCCCGATGGCGTACGCGGTCCCCATTGACGACCTGCTGAACGAATTGGTCGCGGCGAAGGGCTCCGACCTGCACATTCACGCAGGTGAGCCACCCCTCTTCCGCATTCACGGCCGCCTGACCCGCACCAGCCACCCCCGCATGACCGCCGAAGATACCCACGACTTGATGGCGGGCGTCGCCGGCGAGGACCGCTTCCGCAAGTTCCAACAGAAACTCGAACTCGACCTCGCCTATGAATTGGGCGACATCGCACGATTCCGCGTCAATGTCTTCAAGCAGCAAGACGCGGTCGGCTCGGTGATGCGACTGATTCCGTTGCGCATTCAATCGGTGGACGAACTGGGGCTGCCGCCCGTCTTGAAAAATGTCATCGCGCTGCCGCGCGGACTGATCCTGGTCACCGGGCCGACCGGCTCGGGCAAGTCGACGACGCTGGCCGCGATGATCGACCACTTGAATACGACGCAGACGAAACACATCATCACCGTCGAAGACCCGATCGAATTCCTGCACCGCGACAAGACCTCGACGCTCGAGCAGCGCGAACTCGAGGTGGACACGCACAGTTACGCCAGCGCGCTGCGCCACATCATGCGGCAGAACCCCGATGTCATTCTGATCGGCGAAATGCGCGACCTCGAAACGATGCAACTGGCGCTGACCGCCGCCGAGACCGGCCACCTGGTCCTGTCCACCGTCCACACGACCGACGCCGCGCAGACCTGCGACCGCATCATCGATGTCTTCGAGCCGGAGAAGCAGGCGCAAATCCGCACGCAACTGGCCGTCACGCTGCAGGCCGTCATTTCGCAGACGCTCCTGCCGAAGGCCGACGGACAGGGGCGCGTCGCGGCCTTTGAAATCCTGATCGTGACGCCCGCCGCCCGCCACATGATTCGGGAAGGGAAGACGCACCAACTCTACAGCGTGTTGCAGACCGGCGGCGACCAGCAGATGCAACTCCTCGACAATCACTTGCTCGAACTCTATCGGCAAAATGTGGTCACCTTCGAAGAGGCGCTCGCCAAATCGTCCAATCCGCTCGAATTCCGCCAGCGCTCCGGGATGGTGCATGCCGACGCGGCGGGCGGACTCTGACGATGCTCGACCTCGATGCGCTGCTGCGGGAAATGGACCAGCGGCACGCCTCCGACTTGTTCTTGAAGGAAGGCGTCGCCCCGATCATGCGCATCTACGGCGACCTCATCCGGCATGAGAGCCATCCGCTGACCGGTGACGAGTTGCGCGAGTCCGTCTTCGGCGTCCTGACACCGCAGCAGGTCAAGACCTTCGAGCGCGATTGGGAATTGGACTTCGCGCACGAAGTGGTGGGCGTGGCGCGATTCCGCGGCAACCTGATGAAGCAGCGCAGCCGCCTCGGCTGTTTCTTCCGCCTGATCCCCTACAAAATCAGCACGATGGAAGAACTGAACCTGCCGCCGCCTTGTTATGAGTTTGCCGAACGCCCGCGCGGACTGGTGCTGATGACCGGACCCGCCGGCGCCGGCAAATCCACCACGCAAGCGGCGATGCTCAACTACATCAACGAGAAGTTCCCCGTGCACATGGTGACGGTCGAAGACCCGATCGAGTTCCAGCACGAGTGCAAGACCGCGCTGGTCGATCAGCGCGAACTGGGGCGCGACACGCATTCCTTCGCCAACGCGCTGAAATTCGTCCTGCGACAGGACCCCGATGTCATCCTCGTCGGTGAAATGCGCGACCTGGAGACCATCCACCTCGCCATCACCGCCGCCGAGACGGGACACCTCGTCTTCGGCACCTTGCACACGCCCGATGCGGTGCAGACCATCGACCGCGTCATCGATGTCTTCCCGACGCACCAACAGCAGCAAATCCGCATGCAACTGGCGGTGAACTTGGTCGGCATCGTGGCGCAGATTCTGGTCAAGCGCGCCGACGGCCAGGGGCGCGTGGCGGCCTTCGAAGTTCTGGCGGCGATCCCCAGCGTCCGCAACTCGGTCCGGGAGCGCAAGAACTACCAGATTCACTCGATCATGCAGACCGCGACCAAGCAGGGGATGTTCACGATGGACCAGTACCTCGCGACGCTGGTGCGCAACGGCACCATCGAGTCGCGTACCGCACTCGAAGCCGCCCACGCGCCCGAGGAACTCGAGCGCCTGCTCGGCCCCGCCGCCACTGGCGAGGTCGCCGTGCACGCGCCGTAACGCGCATCCACATCGGCCGCCGCGGGCGGGTGTTATGATGTCCGCGTGCCGTTTGCCCACCGTCCGTCGTCGCTGATTCGCTGCCTGCTGTTGTGCGGAGCGGGCGCCCTGATCGCCCCCCTGGTGCGGACTGCCGCGGCTGCGCCCCCGCCGCCCGATGTGACGCTGCGCGCCATTTTCCATTGCTTCTGGGACCGGGATTATCTGTACATCGCCGCGCAGGTGGACGACCCGCAACTGGTCGGCGTCAACACCGCGCCGATGTCGCAACCGTGGGCCGACGACTCGGTCGAACTCTTCATCCACTTCGGTGACGCGCGCGACACCCGCCCCACCCCATTGAGCCACCGCATCGCCTTCAGCGTTGCCGGCGGGTTCAGTTTCCTGCAAGGCACCGAGGCGGGCGAATGGCGGGAGAATCTGACCTGGCGGATGGTGCCGCGCACGCTTAAAGCCGCCGCCGTCCCCGACGGCGAACTCAATGACCCCCGCGGCCGCGCCAACGGCTACATCATCGAGGCCGCGATTCCGTGGCGGGCGCTGGGCGTGTCGCCGACGCCCAACGCCGAGGTCGCCGCCAATGTCGTCATCTGGCAGCGCGGCGAGACGGACGGCTTCCAGAGTTGGAGTTCCAAGGTGCAGTCGGAGGAGGACTTGAGCCGCCCCGACCACTGGGCGACCTTTGTCATCACGGGCGAGGCCGTCGGGCACCGCGCGGTCGGCGACCGGCTCGAGGCGCCCTTCACCCCGCTGCCGGCGTTCATCAATGGAGACCCGAACCCGGCCGAATACCTGCGCGCCAGTACGCTGGTGTTGACGCGTACGGCGCCCGCCATCGCGGTGAAGCCGTCGCTCGATCATGCGCCGTCGTTAGCGGTGCGCTATCTGTCGTGTGCCGGAACCGCCTGTCCGCATTGGCGCGGCGGCGCGGCATTGCAACCACTCGCGGCGCCCGGGCCGTGGACCGGCGGCAACCAAACCGCCTGGCAGCGCGACCAGTTGCTGGAACTCGCCGGGGCCGGCGCTGACTTCGCGCTCGTCGCCGTGCACTTGCCGGCCGAGCCGATGGAGTCGTTCTATGCGCTGTTGTCCGCGCTCAACGCGCTCTCCGACGACCGGCGGCCGATCCCGCGGCTGGCGCTGGCGTTGCAATGGGAGCCCGATGCGCCCTTCGATGCCGAGGCGGCCGTCGCTGCCGCGGTCGGCCGAATGCGACAGATCCCCGGACGCGATCGGGCGCGAGTGATGACGCCCGGCGGGCCGCTGTGCCTGGTGGTCCTGGATGAAGCTCCGGCGGACGCCGGCACGCGGGATTTCCCCGACCGGCTGCGCGGCGCGCTCTCCGCGGCGCTTGGCGAGCCCGTCCTCGTCGTCGGGCACCGCTCATGGAAGCCCGGCGCAGCGGAGGGCCCGGCGTATCTCGGCCTCACTGCGCCGCTGACTGTGGCCACCCTAAGCCCGTTGAGTGGCGGCCCGGGGCCGGGCGGGCGGCAAGAGGGCCGCGTCTATCGCAGTCAGTGGCTGACCGCGCTCGCCGCGCGCCCGCAATTGTTCGTGGTCAACTCCTGGAACGACTTCGCCGCGGGCGACGCCATCGCACCGACGCGGCAATTCGGCGTCCAGTACCGCGACGCCACCCGCCGCTTCGCGGCGCAGGCGGGCGGGCTGGCGAGCAGCGTCGTCGAAGTGCAGCCCCCGCTGCCACTGCTGCCGATGCAACCAGGCGTCCGGCATCAGATTCCGCTCGTCCTCGACAATCGCGGCGCCGCCGCGATCGAGCCGAGCGACCGCGTGTCGATTCAATACGAGTTGCGCGATGCTGCGAGCGATGAGGTCGCCGCCGAAGGGCCGGCGGTGAACGGCTACCTCAATCTCGCCGCGGGCAGCCGGGTGACGGTCTACGCGTTCATTGGCACCGTCGGCGCGGACGGCGAGCCGGTGACGGCCGGCGATTACGCGCTCAACCTGCGCATCGTCCAGTCTGCGGTGCCGTTTTTGCAGTCGCGGCGGTTGCAGCGGACGCTCGCCACCTTCCGCTTCCCCGTTCGCATCGCCGAGCCCGACGCGCCGGGACTCGAAGTCATCGAGAGTTCTGTCGCGCACGACCCGCGGCGCGGCGACGACGCGATCCTGGTGGTGCGCAATGCCGGGCGGCGCAAAGTCAATCTGCGTGACGCCCGCTTCGCCTATCGCTGGCGGACGGGCGAGATCGCGTCGCCGCCGCACGCCGTGCGCTTGGGCGGGTCGGTGGATGCCGGCGGCGTAACCACGGCGACCACCGAAGTGACACTGCCGGTCATCGACGCGGCGCACAACCCGACCGCCGTCACGCTGGAATGGGGCGTGCTCGATGGCGACGGCGCCTGGCGCGTGACGCTGCCCGGCTCGGGCCGGGCGGTGCCGCTGCTGTTGCAATCGGGCGGCGTGAATATCCTCGATGGCGAAGCGAAGGCCGACAACGACGCAGTGGCCGCCCGCGTGACCGTCCGCAATGACGGCAACGAGCCGTGGGAACCCGACGCCGTGGCCGTGGTGTGGGAGTGGTTTCGCTGGGACGGCGCCTCGGCGCACCTGCCGGTCGTCCGCACGCCGCTCCCCAAGTCGGTGCAGCCAACCGATGCGACGACGGTGCGCGAGACGTTGCCGCGGCCACCCACCGGCGCCTATTACCTGTCGGCACGACTGGTCCGCGGCACGCAAGCGTTGCACGGCCCGGCCGATTGGTGGTGGGCGCCCTACCGTTCGGATGATGGGCGCTTCACTGCTGTGCCGCTCGGGGACGCCGCGCAGCGCGTCGTCGCCACCAGCGAACTGCGCCGCGAGGCGGGGCTGTTCACGACCGATGCGCAGAGTCTCCCAAGCGAGCAGCTGCCGCCCGACTTGAGCGCGGGCGGCGGGCAGTGGTTCCCGTGCGGCTACTATGTCCCCGGCGCCAACTGCGCGGTCAGTTTCCAGTTTCCGGCGCAAGTGGACGGCACCGCCCGCGCCCTCGTCCCCGACGGGCAGCACCTCGCATTCAACGGCGCCGTCACGCGCAGCGTGCACCTGCTCGCTGCGGCGGAAGCGACCGCATCGCTGACCGTGACCCTGCATTTCGAAGACGGCAGCACCGCAGAGCGGACTGTGTCCGTCGGTGATTGGAACCAGCCCGCGCCGGGGGGCGCGCACACGGCCTGGACGGCGCCGTATCGCCACTCGCTCGCCGGCTTCGACCGCCGGCCGGTGTACTTGCACGATTACGCCATCCCCGTGAACTCCGCCGCTCCCCTCGTCGGCATCGCGTTTGCTGCGGCGCCCGCGGTGCGCGTGCTCGCCATCACCCTCGAACACCCCGCCCGGTGAGTCTCGAGCGACGCATGCTCATTGCCGGCGCGACGGTGCTGCCGATGGAGCCGCCGGAGGCGGTGCTCAACCCCGGCTGGATTCGCATCGAGGGCGACCGCATCAGTGCCGTCAGCGCGCAGCCGCTGGCGCCGCTCCCCGATGAAGAAGTGATCGACGGCGCCGGGTTCGTCGCGCTACCCGGGCTGATCAACTGCCACACGCATCTGGCGATGACGCTGCTGCGCGGCGTCGCCGACGACCAGCCGCTGATGCCCTGGCTGCAAGAGACCATCTGGCCACTCGAGAAGCACCTGACCGGTGAGGACATCTATTGGGGCACGGTGCTCGGCGTTGCGGAGTCGCTGCTGGGGGGCGTGACGACGGTGTGCGATATGTATTTTCAGCCCGCGGTGACGGCGCGGGCGGTCGAGGAAAGCGGCAGTCGGGCGGTGTTGTCGGGCGTTGTGATGGAAGTGATGCCCGATGTCTCGCGGCAACTGGCGCAGGCCACGGAGTTCGTCGCCGAGTACCGCGGCCGCGCCGACGGACGCATCTCAACCGTCTTCGGGCCGCACGCGCCGTACACCGTCAGCGCGGAATTGCTGCGCAAGGTGTGCGACGCGGCGCGGCGACTGGGCGTCGGGCTGCACACGCACCTCTCCGAGACACGCGAGGAGGTCGAAAACGCCCGCCGCGACTTCGGGATGACGCCGATTGCCTACTGGGACTCACTCGGCGCCTTCGACGGCATTGCGCCCATCATCGCCGCGCATTGCGTCCACCCGACCGACGACGAGATCGAACTGCTGGCGCGCAAGCGCATCGGCGTCGCGCACAATCCCGGCGCCAACCTGAAACTGGCCGCTGGCATCGCGCCAGTGCCGCAGATGCTGCGGGCGGGCGTGACCGTCGGCCTCGGCACCGACGGCCCGGCGAGCAACAACAATCTCGATTTGCTCGAAGAGGTGCGGCTGGCCGCGCTCATTCATAAGGGCGTCACCGGCGACCCGACCGCTGTGCCCGCCCTCCAGGCGCTGCGCATGGCGACGCGCGATGCCGCGGAAGTGCTCGGGATGGGCGACCGCATCGGCCGCCTAGCGGCGGGCTATCAGGCTGACCTAATTCTCATCGACACCCGCGGCCTGCACCTGGCGCCGACGACGAACCTGGTGTCGCACCTCGCCTACAGCGCGCGCTCCTCGGATGTGCGGACCGTAATGGTGGCGGGCAAGGTGTTGGTGCGCGACGGCGCGCTGACCACGATCGACGCGGATCTGGTGCGCACCCAAGCGAACGCGGCGACGCAGCGCCTGCTCGCCGCGGCGCGCTAGTCGCCGGCCGGGGCTTCCGCCGTCTCGGCGGGAACCGGCGGCGCCTCCTCGAAGACATGCACCAAGCGCTCGCGCAGAGTGGCGGCCTTGGCGATGAGCGCTTCCAGTTGCGCGCGGGCGCGGGCATCGGGGGCGGCTTCGAGGGCGCGGCGCAGCGCCGCCAGCATCTGGTCGGCTTCCGTGCAGACCTTGGTCTGCAAGTCTTCGCGGCTCAATGGCGATTCCATCGCCGCCCTTCCGGCGGAGGCCGGGCCCGCGCTGGTACAATCGCCGCGCGTGACCGCGCTGCCGCCTGCCTCGCTGCACTGCCCGCGTTGCGGAGAGGAATTCCCTCCCAGCGTGCGCGCCTGTCCCGCCTGCCAGGTTCGCCTGCAAGCGGAATCCCCCCTGGTGCCGGTTGTCCACAGCATGACCGTCCGGCAGGCCGAGTTGATCCGCAGCCAGTTGGCCGTCGAGGGCATTCCGCGCCTGGTGCGCGGCGATGAGTGGTCGCTCTTTTCGCCCTTCGCCTACACTGCGTACGCAGTGCTGATGACCGCCCGCATTCTGCGCCACCACCGCGACGCGATTGATGACATCGTGCGCGCCGCCCTCGCCGAAGTGTAAGTAATGCCCTTCTGCCCGCAGTGCCGAGCCGAGTATGTGGAGGGCATCGCGATCTGCGCCGACTGCGATCTGCCCCTGGTAGGTGCGCTGCCGCCTGAACCGGAACACATCCCGCCGCGCGTCGTCGAACGATTTCATCTCGTCTTTGAAGGCGAGCCGGCTATTTGCGAATTGCTGGCGCAAGAACTCCGTCAGAACGGCATTGAATGTCTTGTCCAGGGCATGTCTGCGCTATACGAGGCGCCTAACATCTTGCCGGCGACTGTCAAGGTCGCCGAAGAGGACTGGCTTCAATGTGAGTCGGTCATCCGCGCTTGCGTCGAGCAAACGGACGCACAGTCTGAACCGCCATGAAGGCGCTCCGCTATGATGTCGAAAGGGATCGGTAGGCGTGCCCTTCTGCCCGCAGTGCCGGTTCGAATATGTGCGCGGCATCGCAACCTGTCCCGATTGCGGCGTCGCGCTGGTGGAGGAGATGCGCGAAGGGGACTCCGCGACCGATGCCCCTCCGGCCCCACGCACTCTGGAAAATATGCGCATCATCTTCGAGGGGGACCTGGGGTCGTGCGATGACCTCATCCGAATGCTGCGCGCCGAGGGCATCACGGCCGTCTTGGAACGGATCGTGTCGGAACCACCGCCGGAACCTCCCCCAACGCCCATCCAGCAGCTTGGAATCATCGTGATCCCCCCCATTCCCACCCGTCAAGTAGTCGTCTGCGTCATGGTCACCGAAGACGACTGGGAGCGGCGCAAGGGGACCATTCAGCGCTGCGTCGCCCGCGTGACGGGAGAGGGCGCGCCGCCCGAGGACATCCCGGAGGAGTGACGCGCCTATTGCTGGCCGGCTACTACGGGTGCGGCAATCTGGGGGATGAAGCCGTCCTGGCGGGCGCGGTCACCGGGTTCCGGCGGCTGCTGCCCGACTGCGAACTCGCCGCGCTGTCCGACAATCCCGACGCCACCAGCACGCTGCACGGCATCGCCGCGCATCGCCGCGGCGTGCGTGATGCGAAGGCAGCCATCGGCGCGTGCGACGCGTTCCTGCTCGGCGGCGGCGGGCTGCTGCAGGATGTCACCTCGTGGCGGTCGCCGCTCTATTACCTGGCGCTGCTCGACGCCGCCCGCCGGGCGCGCAAGCCCGTCATCGTCTTCGCGCAAGGAATGGGCCCCCTGCAGCGGGCGTGGATCCGCCGGCTGGCGAAGACGGAGCTCGATCGCGTCGACCTGGTCACCGTGCGCGACTCGGCGTCGGCGGAGTTCCTCAAGGAATTGGGTGTGACGCGCCCGCCCGTGCATGTCACTGCCGACCTGGCGCTGCTGCTCGAGCCGCGGCCCGCCGAGCCGCTGATCAGCGGTGCGCTGGTGGTGTGCCCGCGGCCCTTCGAGAAAAACGAGTGGGTGGCGCCGCTGGGGCGGGCGCTGCGCGGCGTGGCGCTGGCGATGAACCGGCTGGTCGTGGCGGTGCCGTTCGACGAGAAACTCGACCACGATGTCGCCGGCGCCTGTGCGTCCGCGGCGAACGGCCGCGTGCTGGTGCCGCCGGCGCACCCGGCGGAACTGCTCGGCGCGCTGCGGCCGGTGACGCTGCTCGTCGGCGTGCGGCTGCACGCGCTGATTCTCGGTGCGCTGGCGGGGGTGCCGGTGCTGGGGTTGAGTTACGACCCGAAAGTGGCGGCCTTCCTCGACGCGCTCGGGCGGCCGCCGGTGGCGCAATTGCCGCGGGTCGAAGAGCAGAAACTCGGGCAGGCGCTGCTGGATGCGGTCAAGCACCGCGGCGACATCGTGGCTGCGCAGAACGAACGACTCATCGCTCTGCGCACCGCGGCGGAACAGAACATCCGCCTCGTCGCCGAGACGCTGGGCCTGCGCGTCCAGGGATGACCGCGCCCGGCCGCGTCGTCGTGTTCGGCGGCACGGGCGTGTTCGGGCGGCTGGTCGCCGAACTGACGCGCAAGCAGGGCGTGCCGGTCACCATCACCGGCCGCGACGCCTGGCGCGGTGAGCGCCTGGCGCGACGACTGGGCGTGGACTACCGTGCCGTGTCATTGGGCGAGCCCGACAGCATGGACGCCGCGCTCGACGGCGCCGCGGTCGCAGTCAACTGTATCGGCCCCTTCCAAGAGCAGCCGCTCACCATCCTCGAGCGCTGTCTGGCGGGCGGCGTGCATTACGCCGACATCAGCGACGCCCGCGAGCACGCCCGCCGCGTGCGCGAGTGTGCCGGCGCGGCGCAGCCCCGGGACATCGCCGTAATGCCCGGCCTGTCGACGGTGCCCTGCATCTCCGGGTGCATCGTCCGCTGGGCGGCGGCGCGACTCGACCGCATCGACCGCGTGCTGATTGCGCTGGCGCCGGGCAACCGCAACCCGCGCGGCGCCGCGACGATCGCATCGCTGCTCACTTCAGCGGGCGATACCTACACCGTCCCCGCCGCCGGCGGCTGGCGCGAAGTGGCGGGCTGGACGGAGCCGGAGCAGGTCGATTTCGGCGCGCCAATGGGCGAGCGCACTGTGCGGCTCGTCGAAAGCCCCGACTACGACTTGCTGCCCCCACTCGTTGGCGCCGCCGCGGTCGAATTCAAGGCCGGCCTCGAACTGCGGCTGCTGAACGCCGGCGTCGCCTTCATTTCGCGGCAGCGCGACCCGGCGCGGCGCCGCCGCTTGGCGCGCTGGGCACGGCTGCTGTCGCTGCCGCTCTATCCGTTCGGCACGCCGCGCGGATGCCTGCTGGTATCCGTCTCCGGAGTGCACGACGGGAAGGCGGTGGTGGTGCGGGGCCGCGTGTTCGCGTCGAGCCGCCCGCTGGGGCCGGTGGTCGTCGCCACGCCCGCGGCGGTTGCCGCGGCGCGGCTGGCGACCGGCGCGCTCACGCTGCGCGGATTAGTGTCGCCGTTCGGCTGGTGCGAGCCGGAGGATCTGTTCGCGGAACTCCGGGCGCACGGGGCGGAAGTGAATCTGGATGTCGCAACGACTGGGTTGTGACAGTCAACGGATCAGGCTGTGGTGAAAACTGTTCCCGCGCGGCGCCGGGGGCCGGGCACTGAATTGTTGGGGCAATTCATGAATTGCCCCAACAAACTGACCATCGATTCCCACTGAATCAGACGGGCGAATTCGAAGTGCTATCAGTCCCCGACGAAGCCCGCTATTTGACCGTAAACGCCGCCCGCCGGCTGACGATCTTGCCCTTGAATGGGTTCAGGTCGCAGTCGGCGCCCACGCCGGGAATGGTCAGCGTCGCCTCGATGCCATAGACGCCGGGCGCCAGTTTCCACTTCCAGATTGGCACGGAGTTCTGTGTCGCGATGGACTCGGTTGGCTTCAGCGTTGCCAGGTCAGCGCAGGCCACTTGCCGCACGACGGTCTGGACCACCGGCGGGCCGGGCATTTGCTTGCCCTGCGCGTCGTAGACGCGGTATTCGAGTTGCGGGAACCGCTTGTCCACGGTGACGACTTTCTTCGATCCGTTCGACACTGACATCGTCAGCGCCAGCGGCTCGGAGGCGCCGACCGTTCCGACGAGCGGGGTCAGGTCGAATACGAACGGCATCGCGTCGGTGACCGGCGGCGGGGCCGGCGCCGTGATGGTCGGTGACGCGGGCGGCGGTGTGTTGGCTAGGACCGGCGGCGGCGTGTTATTGCTCGTGGCGCCGTACCCGCCGCAGCCGGCCAGGGCTACCGTCGCTGCGCACACTGTGACGATTGATACGAACCGCACGGACTTCCGCATCATTTCAGGTCTCTCCCGCAATACCGGCACACGACGGCCTGCGCCTTGATGGTCTCCGCACAGTAAGGACACACTTTCGTCGGGCCGAGTTCCGCCCCCTCTCCGGCGCCGCGCAGCGCCTGCGCCACCGCGACCGCCTGGTCGCGCACTGCGCCGTGCTGCTCCGATGCCTGGCTTTCCGTGACGGCGTCTTTGAGGCGGCGCGGATCGCCGACGAGGCGGATGATCGTGGCGCCCTGCTCGGCCGCGCTTTGAATCTCCACATTCCCGTAGTTCAGCATCAGCCCGAAGAGCGACTGCGTATAGGCGACATTGTTGATCTTGCTCAACGGCGTCTCCTTGGCGTTGTGCGAGAAGACGCCGTACTCGTCAATGATGCGCTCGTTCGTCACCGCCCAGAGGTTGAATTGGCGGTCGTAGTAGCAATACAGGAAGTAGATCGCAGCCACCAACGCGGCAATGATGGTCGCCCACATCACCGCTTGTCCGACGGCCGGGTCGGCCCCCGCCGCCAGGCGCTGCGAGCGCCACCGGATGCCCCAACCCGCCACGGCCGCGGCCAGAATCAGCCACGCCGCCGGGCCGAGCAAGACCAGCCAATGCCGGCGGGCCACCACCGCGACCGTCTCTCCCTGGCGCAATTGCGTCCGCATCGCGACGAGTATAGCAATCCCCTACGACTCGCCCCTCTCTGTGAGACGGAGAGGGGGTGAACAATGTGGGAAGACGCGCAGTCCCTCTCCCAATCGGGAGAGGGTGGCCGCAGGCCGGGTGAGGGGGACTGCCGGCACTCTAGTGCCGGGACAGCGACGGCGACCCCACTCCCCCGTCCCCTCTCCCCGCGCGCAGGGAGAGGGGCAAGGTCTGTTGGTTAGCAGCAGCGGTGGCCGCAGCAGCGGCGCCGGCAGCAGCAACAACAGCAGCAGCAGCAACACCGGCAGTGCTGGCGCTCGTGGTGTTGGTGCTCACTGGGCTGGCCGCAGCCGCAGTCTTCGGGCTGGGCCGGCTTCGGGGTCTCTTGTGGTTCGGTCATCGGAGTTCCTCTCTCTCAAGCCCGGGTCAGGCGCGGCAGCGGGATGAGGTCCACCCGCACGCAGCACCTGCCCTCCTGGCGGCAACAGAGCGCCCGGCACAAGCGCGCGGCGTCGGGCCGGGCGTCGTGCAGGGCGAGGACGGCGTCCACGAGTTGGCGCACCGGGGCGGGGAGCCGTTCGGCGAGCCGGTAATAGGCCCACTTGCCGTCGGGCCGCTCGTCGAGCAGGCCCGCCTGCCGCAGCGCCCGCAAGTCCCGCGAGACCTGATACTGCGGCAGTTGCAGGGCGGCGGTCAGTTCGCAGACACACGCTTCGCCCCGGCGGAGCAGCGCCAGCAGGCGCAGCCGCTCGGGTTTTGCCAAAGTCGCCAGGAGTTCGGCCGGAGATATCATATGCATCTCACTGCATATGATACCAGGGGCGTCAAGGGGGCTGGGGAGCCGCTGCCTCTTCCCGCCGTGCCTGCCACCGGTCAAGCCAAGGAAGGCTGAACGCTGCCAAGGTACTCGCAAGCACAATGGCAACAAGCAATCCGCAGTACCAATACAGAAGCTCAAACCGAAAGCTTTCGACCGTAAGTGCGAGAGGCCAGCTCGAGTACACAAGTCCCATCCAGATTCCCGACCAAATGGGCCGCCACACGGGAAAGCTTTCTCGCCGCCGCAAAGTGAATACGGCCGCAGTGCTTACTGATATACCACCGGTGATCGCCCAGGCAGTCAGGACCCATAAACCTTGGACATGAGCAATCCATCGGATGGTGCCAAAAACCACGAATGACAGAACCGACACAGTAGCTGCGGCGAGGCCTAGGTAGCTTCGAATGGTTTTGCGATTGAGCGTGGTCGGGAGTTCCGTCGGAATCGCGTAGGTAGCAATGGCCAGCAAGACCCGATCCGCCACTTCGCGCGGAGGCACCCACGACTTCGGAACAACATGGCGAACTCCGCGGCGGCCTGTGACGAATTCCACAGATGGCAGTTCGTCGTTCCAACTCAACCGCGCCGTTCGGCAATCAGCCCATCGCAATGAGTGAGCATGCCCGAGCCATCGAGACTCGATTCCTTCCAGTGTGAAAGTCAGCGTGCCGCTCCGCATCACCGCTTCCACAAGTTGGTAGAAGAGCACTCCGACAATTGGCGGGGCACACAATGCCAGTTGGATGGCCGTCTCCGCGCGGAGCGGACTTTGTCGCTGGTGCAGCGCGTACCCCCCAGCCATCAAGCCGATGGCCACAAGGAAAATGCCGACCGAAACCCCGGTCCTCCGCAGATAGTACTGGCGCGGATTCGCACTCCACGCGTGCCACTCTTTCGTGTGGTAGGTGGTCATCAAGAACTGGGTATCCGCTCCGAGGGCCCCGCGCCCACCTGCGGCCGGTGGTTGGCCCGCTCGATCACAAAGAAGATGAGACCCGCCCCCGTAGCAAGAGACCAGAGCCATGAGCCTGCGACCACCGCAAGCATGACGATTGCGCTCCCGTGTTGAAAGGACATGGACAGCATCATCCCGAGATAGGCGCCCACCCAGCTGGCCCACAGCGCCGGGATCACTCGCCGTCTTCTACGGAAACGGGTCGGGAGCCTCAGGTAAAGCGCTGTGGCCGAAGAGACGGCCAGCGCCAGAAGTGGCAATCCCACACCCCACCGCAGGTTCCCATATTCCCAGCCCGACAGGACTCCCATGGACACGAGTGACCCAACACATAGCACCACCGTGACCCACGCGTAAGGCAAGCGAAGAATTCGATCTTCCTGGGTTCCCAATTGTTTCGCAACAATCCCGCGGCCTGCCAAGATCGACAAAACCTCATCCGCGACCTGCCTTGGCTGACCCCAGTCGTGACAATCAAGTCGATATGCTTTCTTCCGATCGGTGAAGTCAAAGATGGGGATTGCCCCTCTCCACTCGACGACAACTCGCAGCAGATTGTCCCACCGAAATCGCTTCGCCCACCAAAGCACACGATATTCAAACCACTCGGGCGTCACCGTCAGAGTCGCGTATGTGGAATCGATTTGCACAGCAAGACCGATCACCGCGAAGCCGCCGTAGAACACGAAGCCGCGCAGCAAGTCATAGGTGATTGACTGATAGGGTTCCTTCTTCCACCAGGAAACCAGCACGCCAAGTCCGACTGACCCAACGACGAACACCGTCAGGAAAAGTGCAGTGTGCCAGATGACCCGCTTCGGTGCACTTCGCCACTGATGCCATTCCTTTGTGTGGTAGGTGGTCACGCGCCCTGACCCAGCGCGGCGCGGCGGGCGGCGCGGGTGCCCGCCCAGCCGAGCACTTCACCAGCCAGCGCGCCGGCGAGCGCCGACGCCACCGTCCCCGCCAGCACCCACGACAGGAACAGTTCGATGTGACCGGAGGCGCCGACGATCCAACTCAACGCCACGCTGCCGAGCAGGCCGTTCTGCACCGACTGCTGCAACAACTCGACCTTCTGCGCCCCGCGGCGCGGCGGCGTGTAGGCGGCGGTCATCACGCCGATGGCGGCGGTGGTCAGCGCGATGCCGGCGAGGATGAACATGGGCGCCTGCACCGGGTCCGGCCGCGCCAGCAGCGCCCAGGCCAGCGCGGCGAGGACGAACGCAGCGGCGGTGTTGCGGAGGACTACGCGGGCGCGCGTCATCACGAACTGCCGGCCGGCGATGCCGGCGTTCGCCAGCGCCAGCAGGACGGAGTCCGCCGAGTGCCGAGCATCAGTCCAGCCGCGCGAGTCGACGAAGAGTTCGAACCGCTTGGCGTAGCCGATGGTGAGCACCGGCCACTCGCCGTGCCAGAGGACATTCGCCCGCTGCATCGACTCCCACGGAATGAAGCGGGTGCGAAACAGGATGTGCTGTTCGATGCCTTCGGGATAGACCGTGAGCGAGGACACGATCGCGTTCGCGTAGCCGTAGACCACAAACAGCACGACCAACACGCCGACCGCGGCGAAGAACATCAGCGCCAGCGGACCTTCCTTGAAGGGGTCGCGGCCCGACTTGAAGGCCATCAGCCCCCACCCGGCCACCTGCGAGACGCAGAACAGCAGCGCCGCGGTCAGGCCGATGCGGGCCGCCGTCAGCCCCGGCGCCCGCCGCCAGGCGCGCCATTCTTTCGTGCGAAAGATTCGTGCCGCGAAGCGTTCAGCAGTCACGGCGCAGCGCATCCGTCTGGGCCGCAACAGTGTCACCGTCCGGCGATTCGGAAGCATCGGGCGGCCGGAACAGTTCGCGCCCGTGGATGCCATGCGCAGCGACGGCGAGCAATACCCGATCAGCGAGTTCGTCCGCGGGCACCCATTCGGTCGTATCGAGCGTGACGATGTTGGAGCCACGGCGCGTCAAGTGGAGCACGGGCAGTTCGCCCACCCAATACAGCGATACCTGCCGGAAGTCCGCCCACGCCAGCCGCTGGCGGCGAAAGAGACTTCGGTACTCGAAACCGAGCGTGTCCACCGTCAGCCGCCGGGCGGCACGACCGACATCAAACAGCAAGTAGGCGGTCACTGCGAGCACACCGGCCAGCGGCAGTTGCCACCCGTCGCTCGCGCCGGCGTCGCTGCCCGAGCCGCCGGTGAATGTCCATAGGAAGAGCAACGCCATTGGCGCGATCAGGAACAGGACGACCGAGATGCCCATGGCGCGCGCGGCGAACAACCAGGGACGGCGCCTCCAGGCATGCCACCCCCTCGTGTGAAAGACCTGCGCTGTCGCTCGCGCTTGCATCCCACTCACAGGGGGATTCTACCCCGCGGCGGGCGGCGCGCCGAATGACTGCCGGCGCCGGCGGTGCTATAAGTGGCGACGAGGAGGACTGCGAACAATGCTGATTTCAAGTTCCCATCGCCGTGTTCTGTGGCTCGCACCGCTGTTGGTCATTGCCGTGGCGTTCACACTGGGTTTTGCGCCACAAGGCCCAGCGCCGCGGCCGGTTCTCGCTCCGGCCTCGCCCATCTTCTTGCAACTGGATGGCGTGCCGGGCGAAGTGACGGTGCCCGACCAGCCGTCGGGCATCGCCATTCAATCGCTGGCCTGGGGCGCCACGGCGCCGGCCGCGTCAAGCGTCGGCGCCGCGGGCGGCAAGTCGCGCCCGCAGCCCGTCGTCCTCACCAAGACCGTGGGCAAGGCGACGCCGAAACTCATCGAAATGCTGGCCGTGGGCAAGCACCTGAAGGACGCCCGCATCACGCTGACCCGCGGCGGCCGGGCGTATCTCACCTACACGCTGCAGGATGTCCTCGTGAGCGGCTACTCCGTCAAGACCGGCGAGGGCGATGCCATGCCGATGGAGCAGTTCAGTTTGAACTTCACCAAGATCACGATTTCATATGTCGACCCCGACGGGAACGCGCAGACTTACACCTGGGACCTGAATCGCTGACGAGATTCACCCGGCCTCACCCCCCTGACCCCCTCTCCTGTAAGGAGAGGGGGAACCCGTGTCGCAAACACCACGGCCCCGCGTCGCCGCGAGGCCGCTGGAATTCTCACTGCCAATTGGCTTGGCGAATTCAGGGATACGTCTGGACATTCCATTCGACGGAGAACCTGCCCACCTGCACATAGTCCGCACTGCGCGATCCGCTCGGGCCACACGCAATGTAACTCCCGCGTTGGTACCAGCCCCCCGAATACGGCATCAACGGTCCGACTGTTAGGCTGGCTCGGGGTGTTCCCACACGAATGGGATATCCGCGTGCCTGTGCCACTGCGACGAGTGCCCCCACTCCCACCGCTATGCAGAGGAGAGCGATCAATACTGCCTTCGCAAATCGCATCAGCAATGCTCCCTGACTCTTCCAATCCGACTCGGCGACTGCTGTCATTGTTCCCGCAATAACAGACCGGCCCCGCGTCGCCGCGAGGCCGCACCTGTTTTTCCTACGCACTACTTACTACGCCCTACGCACGCCGTCCTAATAGCACTTGCTGTACCCGCAATACCGGCACACCAAGCAGTTGTCGGCATATTCGACGGAGCCGCCGCAGTCGGGGCAGCCGAGCGGCTTCTCGAGCAAGTCCATCGGTACCGGCAAGCGCACACCGGCCTCGGCCTCTTCGTCCTCGGTGTCGGCGACGGCGTGGCCGTTGCCATTGCCGTTCTCGGTGAGCAGGCCCTTCTCGCGCAGGTAATTCTGGAGCGAGATGCCGATGGCGTCGGGGCAGGAGAGCACCAGGCGCCCCTCGTCCCAAGTCGGCTCGCTGCCGCGGATGCCGCGCAGGTGTTTGATGATGGCTTGCGGCTGCACGCCGGCGCGCAGCGCCATCGAGATGAGCCGCCCGATCGCTTCCGCCATCGCCCGCATTTCGCCGCCGGGTTTGCCGATGGCGCAGAAGACCTCGCACGGCCCCTGCTGGTCCTCGTTGATGGTGACATAGAGTTTGCCGAAGCCGGTGCGGATGCGCTCGGTGGTGCCGACGGTGACGCGCGGTCGCGCCCGCGGCTTGCGCCCCGCCGGGGGCGGCGCTTCCGTGTCACGGGACTCGTTTGAAGTGTCACGGGCCACCGGCTCGGGCTCGGCGGGTGTTTCGGTCGTTCCCGTTTCACTTTTCACCGTTTCCCGTTTCACGGTGGTCGTGTCCCCCACATTCAGCACCTGCTCGCTGCGGCTGCGGTCGCGGTAAATCGTGACGCCCTTGCAGCCCAGTTTGTAGGCGAGCAGGTAGGCCTCGCGCACATCCTGCACCGTCGCCGAGTTGGGCATGTTGATGGTCTTGCTGACGGCGTTGTCGACATGCGCCTGGAAGGCGGCCTGGTGGCGGATGTGCCACTCGGTCGGGATGTCCATCGTGGTGCGGAAGGTGTCGCGCACCCACTGCGGCAGGTCGGTCAGCGCCTGCAAACTTTCGCCCGACGCCAGCCGGTCGCAAATGCGGTTGCGCGCCTCCTCGCTGTAGCCGGCCTCGATGAGCGCGCGGTCGAGCAACTCGTTGCGATAGACGAGCCGGTCCTTGTCCATCACATGCTTCGTCCACGACAGGGCGAAGAACGGCTCGATGCCCGACGAGCAGTCGGCGATCATCGAAATCGTGCCGGTCGGCGCGATGGTGACGACGGTCGAATTGCGCATCTTCCGGCCTTCCTTCTCCCAGACGGAGCCGGGCCAGAACGGGAAGACGCCCTTCTCTTCGGCGAGCGCGCCGCTGGTCTCGATGGCGGTGCGGTGGATGAAGCCCATCACCCGGTCGGCGAGTTGCATCGCGGCGTCGCTGTCGTAGCGGATGCGCAGTTGCGCCAGCAGGTCGGCCCAGCCCATCACGCCGAGGCCGATCTTGCGGTTCTTGCGCGAGAAGTCTTCGATCTGCGGGAGCGGGTACTGGTTGGCGTCGAGCACATCGTCGAGGAAGCGCACCGCGGTCTGCACCGCCCCCCGCAGCCGCTCCCACTGGATTTCCGGTTCCCCCTCGGCTCCGCTCGGGGCAAGCCCGGTTCCCCCGCCCTCCCGTTCTCCGGCGAAGCGCGAGAGGTTAATACTCCCCAGCGTGCACGAATCGAACGGCGCCAGGTTCTGCTCGCCGCAGGGGTTGGTGGCCTCGTACTGATAGATGTGGGGGCACTTGTTCTTGGCGTTGGTGCGGTCGATGAAGAAGACGCCCGGGTCGCCGTTCGCCCAGGCATTGCGACACATCAGTTCGAAGATGCTGCGCGCGTCCTCCTGGCCGGTGACCTGCTGCGTGCGCGGATTGATCAGGTCGAAGGTGCCGCCGGTTTCGAGCGCTTCCATGAACTTGTCGGTGATGGCGACGCTGATGTTGAAGTTGGTGATCTGCGTGTTCCACAGCGAGTACTCCAATGATTGCAGGAGGAAGGTCTTGGTCGCCTCGTCCACGCCCGCCGCGGCGACGGTCTGCTTCATCGAATCGAAGACGGCCTTGTTCCGGTCGTCGAGCGTCTGCTTGCAGGTGATGAACTCGCGGATGTCCGGGTGGTGCACCGGCAGGATGCCCATATTGGCGCCGCGGCGCGTCCCGCCTTGTTTGATTTCCTCGGTGATGTTGTTGATCATCCGCAGGAACGAGACCGGGCCGCTCGCCACGCCGGCGGTGGTGCGGACGCGGTCGCCCTTCGGCCGGATGCGGCCGAACGACCAGCCGGTGCCGCCGCCCGACTTGTGAATCAGCGCCGCCGCCATCGCCGATTCCATAATCGAGAACTTCTCCGGGTGCGCGGGCTGCGGGCCGAGCGTGTCGTCAATCGGCAGGACGAAGCAGGCGGCGAGTTGCTTCTCGCCGTAGGGCTTGCCGGCGTTCATCAGGCACGGGGAGTTCGGGATGAAGTCGCGCTGATAGAGGAGGGCGAAGAATTGGCGCGTCCACTCGGCGCGCAGCGGCTCCGTCGGCTCGGCGCCGGCGACATGGGTGGCGACGCGCGCGCAGAGGCCCGGCCAGTCCTCGACGACGGCATTCGTGTCCACATCGCGCAAGTAATAGCGCCGCTGGAGGACGCGCTCGGCGTTCTCCGACGGTGACGATTCCGGCAATCCCTGTCGCAACTCGTCCAGATTCAACATCCCCTCATCCTCCCATGAGTATGGCTATGATGTGTGCTGCGTGCTGTGCCGCGTCTTCAGAGAACGCGCAATACGCTTTCAAGAAGCACTTGGCCCCATTGAACTGCCCTTTCCAACGCACCCGAAGCAAGTCTCAAGAAGGCCTGATCCAGCTGCCAGCCATGTGCAAGCGCTAACAATGATGTCACAACCATAACGTAAAACATGCGCATGTTGATGGTCGTCGTCTTCCGACCTTCCGTGAGCACTTCCGTCATACTGGAACAAAGATCCGCGCTCTGGCCGAGGCTAATCTGCAACATTTCCGCCATTTGGTCTGCGCGATGACCCATTCCAATAGCCACAGCGTTCATTTCGTTTTGCAGTTCCAGTTGTCGCTTTTGAATCTTGATGGTCGCCTTTGCCTGTCGCAAGTGTTCGCGGGCCAATTCAAGCTCTTGTGCGTTCTGAGACGAGAGCGTCTCTGCGAATTGTCCGAAGTACAGCTTGAGATCAGTCACTGAAACTGACGACAAGCTTCGAATGTCTTGTATGCTGAGCGAGATCGCTTTCTGCTCGCCAACCGGCCATGTCCGCCCGATCCCTGCGCCCCTTAGCATTTCGCCTACCGCTCGCGCTCTCGCACTTGAACTCGCGTCGTCAAGTGGCTGGCCGATCCCTGCGCCCCTTAGCATTTCGCCTACCGCTCGCGCTCTCGCACTTGAACTCGCGTCGTCAAGTGGCTGGCCGATCCCTGCGCCCCTTAGCATCTCGGCTGCTGCTCGCGCCCTCGCACTTGGACTCGCGTAGCCAAGTGGCTGGCCGGTCAAGTCGCCCGCACTCGGCATCTACTCAGTCCTCCCCTTAGTTCTTGCCATGATGTGTGCTCCATTCTGTTCGGCGTTCCATTCAAAGAGAGTTGCCACTTGCATATGGAGAATGCGATGCAGTTTCTGCCAGTCGTAGACTGTAGGGCGAATGAGATCGGTTGCCAGCTTCGGCATGGTCTTGCTGTGCAGGCATCCATTCGTTGGGCGCGACTTGTAGGTGCCGCGACTTCATAAGATCGCTCAGCGACGCTGTAATTTCAAAATTCGTGTGGCAAATAGCGCACGCCAGCCCAACGAAGATGGCAAGATGACCACATCCAGGACATTTGTGCCACCAACCGTGTTCCATCAGAAGCCTCCTAGGCAGTATTGGAACACCGAAAACTCGGCTACTCCGAGCTGAGCCTTCAGAGAATCACTCTGCGGCGCCACCACATGCACCGTCGCATTCCGGTAATCGGCGAAGGCGTCGGCGCGCTCGAGCGCGCTCTCGACCTCCGCTGCCGTCGCGGCGACGACGACGAAGATCATCTCGCCGGTGTTCGTGTCCACCCACAGCGCATCCGGCGCGCCGTGGTCGAGGGCGGGCGGCTTCCCTTCCTGGTGGCCCTGCGCGCGCAGCCAGTCTTCGTGCTGCAGCAGCAGGCGCTCGGCGGCCCCCGACAGGACTGCCCGCTTCGGCGCATTGCGGAAGCGGCGCAGTCGCACCGCACCGCGCAGGTGCGCCCACCAGTTGGTCATCGCTCGCATGTTTGTGGTTGTCATTCGGAGGTTCGGAAAGACGAGGGCGCCGCGCTCGCGAGTACAGCAGTTGCCCCGAGCGGGGCGCCCCCGCACAGCCTACTTAGCGCTTCTTCTTCTTGGCCGCGGTCTTCTTGGCGGCTTTCTTCTTTGCCGGCATTATGGCCCTCCTATGGATTGGGTCTGCAACTCGCCTCGACCCGCGCACACAGTTGGTGCGCTCGCGTTCACCCTACTGCCCCTCACCCGAATGGGTCGTTTGTTTGGACCGTAATGCCGCGGGTGCGGACGCCGGCGCCCCCGCCGCGGACGCCGTCTCCCCCACTCGCGGATGCCCGTTCTCCAGCGACTCGATTTCCTCGACGAAGGCATCCACTTCGCGGAAGTCCTTGTACACCGATGCGTAGCGGATGTAGGCGACCTGGTCGAGGTCGCGCAATTCGATCATCACCAGTTCGCCGATCTGGCTGCTGCCCACTTCCTCGTCCAGGCCATCGCGTAGCGCGCGCTCGATGCGGTCGCCGGCCTCTTCGAGTTGCCGTTCGGTCACCGGGCGCTTGTTGCAGGCCTTGCGGAGGGATTCGAGGAGTTTTTCGCGGTCGAAGGGCTGCAGTTTGCCCCCCCGCTTGCGGACGAACAGGCGCGGGACATCGCGCCGTTCGTAGGTCGTCCAGCGCTCCCCGCAAGTCTGACATTCACGGCGGCGGCGGACGGCGGATCCGTCCTCGCTCACCCGGCTGTCAATCACCCTGCTCTCCTGGCCATTGCACCTGCTGCACCGCATCCGAAGGTATCCACAGCCCCCATATCTTGGGGGTGATAGGAAGTTTAGCACCCAAGAGGCCCGTGTCAAGGCCCCTACCCCAACATTTCGTCACCGTTTTTCCACCGGTTACCCCACAGGAGGCCATTGCTTGGTCTCTGTACGAGCGGTTGCGGATTCCTGATTCCGGAGTTGGAAGTCCGTTATTTAATGCCGCGCTGCGCTCGCTTGGGTGGCTGACGCATCGATTCCGCATCCCCATTCACCATTCTCCATTCACCATTCATCGTTACAATCTTTCAATGTCTCGCATTTCCGGCACTTTCACCGCCTTGCGCGCACACAACGAGCGCGCGCTCATCCCGTTCGTCATGGCGGGCGACCCGTCGCCGGCGGCAACGCCGGCGGTCCTCGAGGCGCTCGCCGCGGGCGGCGCCGATGTCATCGAACTGGGGCTGGCGTTCTCCGACCCGATCGCCGACGGCCCCACCATCCAGGCCGCGGCGCAGCGCGCGCTCGACGCCGGCGCGACGCTCGACGCGCTGTTCGCCGCGGCGCGCGACTTCCGCGCCGCGCACGACACGCCGCTCGTCATCATGACCTACACCAATCCCGTCTTCCACCGCGGCTATGTGCGCTTCGCCGCCGAGGCCGCGGCGGCGGGCATCGCCGGCGTCATCATCTCCGACCTGCCGCCCGAAGAGGCCGACGAGTGGTGCGCGGCTGCGTCAAAGCACGGCCTCGACACCATCTTCCTGCTCGCCCCGACCAGCACGCTGCCCCGCATCGCCCGCGCCGCGGCGCGCAGCACCGGCTTCGTCTATTGCGTCTCGCGCACCGGCGTCACCGGCGCCCGCGCCGCCCTGCCCGCCGACTTGACCGGCCTCGTCGCCCGCCTGCGCGCCGAAACGGAGAAACCCATCGCCGTCGGCTTCGGCATCTCGACGCCCGAGCAGGTGCGCGATATCTGCGCCATCGCCGACGGCGCCGTCGTCGGTAGCGCGCTCGTGGATCTCATCGCCCGCCATTCGGGCGACCCGAAACTGCCCGCCGCCGTGACCGAGTTCATCCGCTCTCTCAAGGCAGCCACTCGGCACTGACATCGCGCCGACTGGGGAGTAAGATTTGGTGAATTCAGTCGACGCCGCAGGCCGCGATGTTCGAGCCCCGCGGTCGTCAGAGGGTCAAGCGAAGAATGAAGACAAGAACAAATCGCGGGATTTCTCCTCATTGCCTGAAGTGGTTCTGCGCCATCACTTTCATCTGCTGCTTCCTCTTGAACGCGGCTGCTCCGCATCCGCCCGATCAGTCGCCGCAAGAAACCGTTGGCATCAATTGGACAACCCGCGAGTCGCAGTCGCCACATGGGCGAATTGCAGTGCAGGCACGTGATACCGCGGAGGAACATTTGCTGAGCGCCCCTGGACTGAATGACCCATCGAGCACTCACTCCATCACAGCGAGTGGGCGGTACATCGTGGTCCATCGGGGTGAGCGCCTGCTCCTCATCGAAGGGTGGCATCCGGGAGAGCGGCCGAAGGGCAAGCAAGTCTATGTGGGGAGTTCCGTGTACTCAATCTCCCCCAATGACGCTTGGATCGCCTGGGAGCGAGAGGGAAGGGTCTATGTCCGCAGCCTCAAAGGTCGAACGCTGTATGTTCTTTCGAAGGACTCAGGCGCCTGGCTTGGGCCTGGCTGGAGGTCTGGCTTCGTCTGGGATTCCAGCGGTCGCCAGTTCGCCTGGGCCCAAAATGGCGCCATCATTATCGGGGATGTGACCACTAAAACATGCCACCCGCTCGTGCGATTTCGGATGCAAATCGAATCAACACTCCCATCCTATCTTGACATAAGGCAGCAGCCATCCTTGGGAGTCGCACAATGGCTCGGTGGCACTGACGGCCAACTGTTGGTCGTACTGTTTGTCGCAAGATGGTTTGTCGTCTCGATTGCAAATGACAGTGCCAGCTCTCTTCAAACTCCCAAATTCATGGAAACTGTCGTCGCACTTCCAGGTAATCAGTTCTTCGGGTATTCACGTCACGGCCTTCTGACCTGGTCTCACGCCGACGGCAAGCCACGCGAACAGAATTGGGATTGGAACTTTGCGGGCGGGAGATCGGCGCCAGATAGCGTTGCGCCGCTTGCAAATCGCGCGGTGATTGCCGGAACCTTGAGCCCGACCCCGGAAGAAGATCAACGCGCCGGCCATTCGGCGGAGTATGACTACATTGGGCCGCTCACCTGGATTATTGAACTGTTCGACCTACAGGAAGGAACTTCGCGTGTGCTCCATCGCGAGTCATACCTCTACAAGGGCCCCAACATGGACGGAGAATTCGGCACAGCGCCGGGGCCAAGCGTAGCCCTATCCCCCGACGGCAAGTACATTGCGTTCTTTGCTCCCGAAGGGGAGGTGTGCATCATCCCCAACCGATTCGACCCCCAAACGGAAGCAGTTCTGTCGCCCGTATCAAAGTCTGGCTTGCGCGGGCCGCTGCGTATCATTCGATGCGACCCGATGCCTTCGGTCGATCCAAAGAAGACACATGCCAATCCCCTCACGCCTTGACCGGCGGCGCGGCCCTCCGTATCGTGACCATCAGATTCGGCTGGCGAGACCCTGAATGATCATGTGCCTTTCCTGCCTCCCTGCCTCCCCGCCTTCCCGGTCCCTGCCATCATGAGGGAACTGCGCCTCTATCGCGTGGCGGCCATCACGCTGCGGCACCACAACTTCGCCGAGACCGACCGGCTGGTCACCCTGTTCAGCCGCGAGCGCGGCAAATTGCGCGGCATCGCTAAAGGGGTGCGGCGGCCGAAGTCGCGGCTGGCGGCGGGCCTGCAGCCGTTTACCTATGCGCGGCTGCAACTGGCCGTCGGGCGCAACCTCGATGTCATCACACAATGCGAGGTCGTCGAGCCGTTCGC
>CAYNSX010000012.1:33415-54829 GCA_964400165.1 uncultured bacterium | reverse complement strand
CGCCTTGCGCGGCGGGCGCTTCTTGGCGCCGCGCAGGGGCGCGGCGCGGACGGGGGCGCGCCAGCGGTTGGCGGGCGCCGCGCGCAGAGCGCGCGGCCGCGTCGCCGCCAGCGTCGCGGCGGCGACGGCGACGCCGGCCAGCGGGTGCGCCTCCGCAAGCGCGGGCTTCCAATGACGGGCGACGAAGTCGGTCGTGACTGCGCCGCGCGCAAACTCGTCGGTGCCGAGCAGCCAGCGCGTGAAGGGCAGCGTCGTGCGAATGCCCCACACTTCATACGCGGCCAGCGCCGCGCGCATCGGCGTCAGCGCCTCTGCGCGGTCGCGCCCGGAGACGATGACCTTCGACACAATCGGGTCGTACATCAGGGGCACCGCGCAGCCGTCGAAGAGACAGGAATCGACGCGCACCCCCGGCCCCGCCGGCTCGACCACTCGGACGACTTGCCCTGGCGCGGGGGAAAAGTCGGCGAACGGGTCTTCCGCATAGACGCGGCACTCGATCGCGGCGGCGCCCGGCGTGATGTCGTTCTGCTGCCAGGGCAGCGACTCGCCGGCGGCGATGCGCAGTTGCGCGTGCACCAGGTCGATGCCGGATGCGGCCTCGGTCACCGGGTGCTCGACCTGCAGGCGGGCGTTCACCTCGAGGAAGTAGTAGCCGCCGTCGGGCGCCACGAGGAATTCGACCGTCCCGGCGTTCGTGTACCCGACGGCGCGCATCACTTTCAGTGCCGCGTCAAACAGCCCGCTGCGCGTTGCCTCGGGCAAGCCCGGCGCGGGCGTCTCTTCCACCAACTTCTGGTGCCGCCGCTGCACCGAGCAGTCGCGCTCGCCGAGATGAATGCAGTGGCCGTGCCCGTCGGCCAGCACCTGCACCTCGATGTGACGCACCGGGTGTATGAGTTTCTCGACATACAGGCGCGGGTCGCCGAAAGCGGACTGCGCCTCACCGGCGGCGGCGGTGAAGGCGTCCCGCAGCGCCGCTGGGTCGTGGACGATGCGCATCCCCTTCCCGCCCCCGCCGCCCGCCGCCTTGAGCAGCACCGGCAAGCCGATTGCGCGTGCGACGCGCTCGGCCTCGACAGCATCGGCGACCGGCCCATCGGAGCCAGGCACCACCGGCGCGCCGGCCGCGGCGGCGCGGCGGCGCGCTTCCAGTTTGTCGCCGACCGCCGCGAGAACCTCGGGCCGCGGGCCGATGAACACCAGCGCCGCCGCCGCGCAGGCGCGGGCGAATTCCGCCTGCTCGGAGAGGAACCCGTACCCCGGGTGGACGGCCTCTGCGCCGCTCGCCTGCGCCGCGGCGAGCAGGCGCGGGATGTTCAGGTAACTCTGCGCCGGTTCGGCCGGGCCGATGAAGACCGCCTCATCGGCGAGGCGGGTGTGCAGCGCGCCGCGGTCGGCCTCGGAGTAAACCGCCACCGAGCGGATGCCGAGTTCCCGGCAGGCCCGGATGATGCGGCACGCAATCTCGCCGCGGTTGGCGATGAGGATGGAGGAGAACACGGAGGGAAGATTCGACACCGGTGCCTCGCCCTACTCTCCGTGTCTGGCTACCGTGCCAGCGCGAAACACCCTCACCCCCGCTTCGCGTACCCCTCTCCCAATTTGGGAGAGGGGACAACAAGCACCCGGTTGCTCGTAGTCCCTCTCCACTTCAGGGAGAGGGTGGCCGCAGGCCGGGAGAGGGGGAACGAGGCCTCTTTACCCGGGACTGAACCCCCGGGCTGATGACGACGATGAGCGCGAGGCCGGCTGGCTTAAGCCAGCCGGATTTGAATCGGTTCGTCGTCCTAAGCCCGGCCGTTCAGGGCCGGGCTCTGCGCGCCGCGGCTCACCCTCCTTCGCCCAAACTGCGGGCTTCGGAGGACAAGCCCCCGGCCCCCTCTCCTGTGAGGAGGGAGGGACCGTCCTCACCCGGCCTCACTGCGTTCGGCCACCCTCTCCCGAACTGGGAGAGGGAACGGAGGACGAACGGCCCCACGAATGGGGCGGCACTACTCATTCATCAATCATCATTCATCATTCATCATTCTTTGCTCCCCACCCTTGCCAGCGCGATGCCCGCCAGCACCACCGCAGCGCCGGCGATCTGCCAGGGCGTCATCGCCTCGCCGAGGATGACCCAGCCGAGGAACACGGCGCCGACCGGCTGCACGACGAGCGACACGCCGGAAAAACCCGCCGGCAGGTGCGCCAGCGCATAGGCGATCAGTCCCTGCCCGCCGGCGTGACAGAGCCACGCCAGCGCCACGAGTTGCATCCATGAATTCAGGCCCGTCGGAAAGAACTGGCGCTCGATGAGCAGCGCCAGCGGCAGCAGCACGGCCGCGCACGCCGCCGTCGACCACGCCATCACGCGCAGCGTCGAGTGGTGCGCGCGCAGTTGCTTGATGGAGAGCAGGTAGGCGGCGTAGAAAACAGCGGTCACCAGCGCCAGCGCGTCGCCGATGACGCGGTGCGGGTCAATGGAGAAACTGGCGCCCATCACCAGCGCCGCGCCGCCGAACGCCGCCGCCACGCCAACCGGAAAAGTCCAGGTGAACCGCTCGCGCAGCCACAGCCAGCCGGCGAGCCCGACGAAGATGCTGGCGGCGTTGCCCAGCAGCGTGGCATTGCCGACGGTGGTGTATTGGAATGACCAATGCCAGAAGGAGAGGTCGGCTGCAAAGAGAAGGCCTGGGATGAGGAGATACGGGGAAACGGAGAAACGGGACGCCGTGGACTGCCTCCCCGCCTCCCTGCCTCCCCGTTTCCCCTCTGTTGCAGCAAGCGCGAGCATGAGCAACGGCGTCGCCAACGCCGTCCGCCAAAACGCAGCCGTAACCGGTCCTATTTGCCCCCACACCATCGCCTGCTTGGTGAAAATGGGCGCGAACGCAATCAGCAGCGCGCCGGCGAGGAGGGCGAGGAGAGCGCCGCGCGCGCGCTGCTCCGGAACGGTCAGTGGCCCCACCTTTCCAATGCTTCATTGGAGCTATAGATCTTCTGTAAAGCCTCTCGGACAAGATCGCGCGCCCAGACGCAAAGTTCATTACGCGAGTAGCCGAGATTCGTAGGAAGCGCCTGCCCGTGCGAAAGTGCTCCGCGCAAACGATACATGTCCATTGTCTTGTTATCCCAATCATTATCCCTCAATGCGAAGACTCCAGTCTTCTTCAAAGTTTCCACAAACTTTCGCTCATTACTTTGCTTCTGATGTACGAGCATGCAGTTCAGAGCAGCAAAGAACAAAATGTGCTTGATGTCAATGTTCTGCTCAACAAATGCGAGTTCAAAGAGACCAAGAGCCCTTTTCGCCCTTTCGAAGTCTGTCGATGACACGACGCGCGTGACCTGAGGCCAGAACGCACTGAGGTGTTCCAAGTCGGTCACGTTCCCGAAGCGTGAGTACGACTGACCGGGATCGAGCACCGTCCTTCGCAATCGTTCAACTTCGTCAACAAGTACCACCCCATTGTCTTGAACAACAGCGAGGAGCAGAAAAGGGACATATGGGGGGATGTCATGGAGTAGACGAGTGGACGCCAGAAACCATCTCATCATTTTGCTGGCCCTGTCCTTGCCCTGGGGATCGATCACGACACCGATTTGCAGCCAGTGCGAGCATTCGTGAATCGCTTCCATTTCGAGCTTTCCAAGAACACGGGTGCTCGCCAAGTGTTTCACGAGGTCACGGAAGGTGTCGTTCAGCGGCGTCAATATCGGGCCATCAGAAAACGAAGTCTGGAATTCCACGTCATGAAGAAACCGGCATGGCACCGCCCAAAAGGCATGATAGAGGCGGAAACCGAATGAACTCATTGCAATTCCTACAGCGGGATGTTCCCGTGCTTCTTCTGCTGCAGTGCGTCGCGAGTTGTCCCCTCCCCTGGCCCCTCCCCACTGGCGTGGAGAGGGGAACCAAGTCCGCTGTTTGACACCTGACACCTGGCACCTGACACGATTGGTAGTCCCCGTTTCCCGTGACACCTTCCCCGTGACACGGCTTTCACAGCGGGATGTTCCCGTGCTTCTTCTGCGGCAGGGTGTCGCGGGTTGTCCCCTCCCCCAGCCCCTCCCCACGCGGTGGAGAGGGGAACTGCAAAGGAGCACTTTGACACCTGACACCTTGCACCTGACACAATTGGTAGTCCCCGTTTTCCGTGACACATTCCCCGTGACACGGCTTTCACAGCGGAATATTCCCGTGCTTCTTCTGCGGCAGGGTGTCGCGCTTGTTCTCGAGCAAGGCGAGGCCGGCGAGGAGTTTCGCCCGGGTCTCGTGCGGCTCGATGACCTCGTCAATGAAGCCGTAGGCGGCGGCGATGTAGGGGTTGTAGAACTGCGCCCGATAGTCGGCGATGCGCTGGGCGCGCTCGGCCTTCGGGTCTTTCGCCGCGGCGATTTCTTTGCGGAAGAGAATCTCGACCGCGCCCTCGGCGCCCATCACCGCGATCTCGGCCATCGGCCAGGCGAAATTGAGGTCGGCGCGGACATGCTTGCTGCCCATGACATCGTAGGCGCCGCCGTAGGCCTTGCGGGTGATGACGGTGATTTTCGGCACGGTCGCCTCGCAATAGGCGTAGAGCAGTTTGGCGCCGTGCTTGATGATGCCGCCGTGCTCCTGGTGGGTGCCGGGCAGGAAGCCGGGGACATCCTCGAAGGTGATGATGGGAATGTTGAAGGCGTCGCAAAAGCGCACGAACCGCGCGCCCTTCATGCTGCTTTGGATGTCGAGGACGCCGGCGAGGACGGCGGGCTGCTGGCCAATGAAGCCGACACTCCTGCCGCCCAGCCGCCCGAACCCGCAGAAGAGGTTGCGGGCGAAGTGCTCGTGCACCTGGAAGAACTCGCCGCCGTCGGCGACGGCGCGCACGACTTCGGTCATATCGTAGGGCTGCACCGCGTCGGCGGGGACGATGGCATCGAGCCGCTCGGCGCTGCCGGGCGGCGGCTCGGCGGGGTCGGCGCGCGGCGGGTCTTCGAGATTGTTGGCGGGCAGGTAGGAGAGCAGCCGGCGCACCTGTGCCAGGCATTCGGCCTCGTTGGCGGCGAGGAAGTGCGCGACGCCGCTGGTTTCGGCGTGGACGCGGGCGCCGCCGAGCGCGTCGCGGTCGACCTCTTCGTGCGTCACCGTCTTCACCACCTCGGGGCCGGTGACGAACATATAACTGACGCCCTCGACCATGAACACGAAATCGGTGATGGCGGGCGAATACACCGCGCCGCCCGCGCACGGGCCGAGGATGACCGAGAGTTGCGGCACGACGCCCGACGCCAGCGTGTTGCGCAGGAACAGGTCGGCGTAGCCGCCGAGCGAGACGACGCCTTCCTGAATGCGGGCGCCGCCGCTGTCGTTGAGGCCGATGACGGGCAGGCCGTTTTCCATCGCCAGGTCCATCACCTTGCAAATCTTCTGGGCGTGCATTTGCGCCAGCGAGCCGCCGAAGACGGTGAAGTCCTGCGCGAAGACGCACACCTTGCGGCCGTCGATGGCGCCGAAGCCGGTGACGACGCCGTCGCCGAGCGCCCGCTCGCCGTCGGCGCCGAGCGCGCCCGCCTGGCTCTGCACGAACATATCGAGTTCCTGGAACGACCCGGCATCGAGCAGGATGTCGAGGCGCTCGCGGGCGGTCAGCTTGCCGCGCTCATGCTGGGCGTCGATGCGCTCCTGCCCGCCGCCGAGGCGCGCTCGCTCGCGCAATGTGCGCAGCCGTTCGAATTCGGGGCGGTCGGTCACAGTTGCGCGTCCGCCATCACTTGCGCGGCGGCGGTGTAGGGATCGACGCGGCCGGCCACGACCTCGTCGACGATCTGTTCGCGCTGGAGCGACATCGCCACCTTGGCGCGGCGGCTGAGCAGGTCGAAGAGCGCCCCCTCGAGTTGCGCCTCCGCGATGCGGCGGCGGCGCTCGCAGAGTTCGCCGGACGCCTTCAGGTGCTCCCAATGCTCGCGGATCTTTCCGGCCAGTTCCGGCACGCCGGCGCCGGTCACTGCGCTGGTCTGCAGCACCGGCGGCATCCAGCCCTGGGTGCGGTCGCTGATGGCGAGCATGGCGCGGAGATACGCCGCGGCCTCGTCGGCGCCCTGGCGGTCGGCCTTGTTCACCACGAACACATCGCCGATTTCGAGCATCCCCGCCTTCAGCGCCTGGATGCCGTCGCCGAGGCCGGGCGCCAGCACGACGACGATCGTGTGCGCGGCGCCCATGACATCGGACTCATCCTGGCCGGCGCCGACGGTCTCGATGAGCACCGGATCGCGCCCGAGCGCCGCCATCAGAATGGCGAGGCGGTGCGTCGCCGGCGCCAGGCCGCCGCGCAGCCCGCGGCTCGCCATACTGCGGATGAAGACGCCGGTGTCGAGCGTGTGCTTGCCCATCCGGACGCGGTCGCCGAGCAGCGCGCCCCCCGTGATCGGGCTGGTGGGGTCAACGGAAACAATACCGACTTGCAGACCGGTGCGCCGCCACTCGCCGGCCAGTTCTGAAGCGAGACTGCTCTTGCCGACGCCGGGGGGCCCGGTGACGCCGACGGCCTGCGCGTCTTGTGCCTTCGGATAGAGCGCGGCCATCAAATCGGGGACTTCGGCGCCGCCGTTCTCCAGTTGCGTCATCAGCCGGGCGGCGGCGCGGGCGTCGCCCGCCAGCGCGGCTTGCAGCCCGGCGTCAGTTACGGCCATGGGGAGGCAGGACGAATTCCTTCTGGCGCGGCTGGCGCGGCTTCGGGGCCGGCGGCGGCTCGGGCGGTTCCCAGCCGTCGCCGCCTTCGGCGCGCTGCACCGCCCACCACAGCACGCGAAACATCATCGCGGCGACGAACACCGCCACCAGCACAAAACCGGCCTGCGGCGCCAGCGCCAGCGTCGCCACACCCAGCAAGACCCAGATCACCGGCGGGGCCGCGTTCAAAACGCGCCGCGTCATTGACGGGCGGTTGCCTTCGAGGCGCCGGACAGTGCGAGCAATCGACCACGCGGCCGCGGCAAAGAAGATTGCGGGCATCAGATACCGCAGCATCGGCCCCTACCCCGCGGCGACCGGCTCGGGGCGGTTCGAGCGCAGGCCGAGGTATTCCCGGGCGATGACGACGCGCTGCACTTCGGATGTCCCCTCGCCGATGCTCAAGAAGCGGGCATCGCGGAAGAGTTTCTCGACGGGATACTCGTTCATGTAGCCGTAGCCGCCGTGAATCTGCACGGCCTTGCCGGCGCAATCGAGGCCGACTTCCGCCGCCATCAACTTCGCCATCGAAGCCTCCTGCACAAAGCGCCGGCCGATGTCGGCGAAGTAGGCGGCCCGGTACAGGAGCAGGCGGGCGGCGTCGATGTTGGTCGCCATATCGGCGAGCATCCACTGGATGGACTGGTGCTGACCGATGGGGACGCCGAAAGTGTGCCGCTGCTTGGCGTAGGCCACGCTGTGGTCGAGGCAGGCCTGCGACACACCGACACCGATGGCGGCGAAACCGACCCGCGCCCGGTCGAGCACCTGCATCACATCGTAGAAGGCGCCGTCCACCGCGCCGAGCCGCTGCGTGTCCGGCACCCGCACCTCGTCCAGGTAAAGCATCGAGGTGTCCGACGAGCGAAAGCCGAGTTTCCCCGTCATCTTTTGCGCGGTAAATCCGGGCACATCGCGCTCGACGAGAAACGCGGTCATCCCGCGATGGCCGGCTTCGTCGTTGGACCGCGCCGCAATCAGAAAGAGGCCCGCCAGCGACCCGTGCGTGCAGAACGCCTTCTGGCCGGTGAGCACCCAGTCGCTGCCGTCACGCACCGCGCGCGTCTGAATGCCGGCGACATCGGAGCCGGCGCTCGGTTCCGTCACCGCCCAGCCGGCAAGGTGATCGCCGCGCGCCAGCGGCGGCAGGTAGCGGTGTTTCTGTTCTTCCGTGCCGCCGATGAGGATTTGACCGGGGACGAGGCCGTTATGCGCGCCGACCGTCAGCGCGATGCCGGCATCGGCACGCGCCAATTCTTCGATGGCCATGGCAGTGGAAACGAAATCGGTGCCTGACCCACCGTATTCTTCGGGAATGCGCATACCCAGAAAGCCGAGGCGCGCCAATTCGGCGACGGCGTCGGTCGGGAAGGTCTCGTCACGGTCCCAGGCCGCGGCGTTCGGGCGCACGACGCGCTCGGCGAATTCGCGGGCGGTGTCTCGGACGAGTTGCTGCTCGGCGGTCAGCGTGAAGTCCACAGGGCCTCCCAGCCGGCTGATGATAGCACGGCGGGTTTTGCCCACGGGGCAGGCACTTTGCCTGCCAGACTCGCGCGCCGCGCACGCTTTGGGGGGCAGGCACTCTGCCTGCCAGACTCGCGCGCCGCGCACGCTTTGGGGGGCAGGCACTCTGCCTGCCAGACTCGCGTGCTCGACGACCCCACCCCTTTCCCCTCCCCGCGCGCGGGGAGGGGCGCAAGGAATCGTCGCCTTCTTCTCGAATCACCGTGCCGAGGGTTTCGCTGCCAGAATGCCCACCGCTCCCCGTGTCGCCATCATCGGTGTCGGTCGCACGCCCGCCCGCGGGCGGACCGGCGACCTCTCGTACCGCGAATTGATTTACGACGCGGCCGTCCGCGCCTATGCCGATGCGGGCATCGCTCACACCGAAGTGGATGTCTTCGTTTCCTGCGCCGAAGACATGATCGAGGGCACCAGCATCAGCGACGAATACACCCCCGACCAACTCGGCGCGGTGATGAAACCGGTACACACCATCACCGGCGACGGCATTCTCGGCCTGGCGACGGGCGTGATGCAGATTCAGAGCGGCGTTGCCGAAATTTGCGCGGTCGAAGCGCGGTCGAAGGCCTCGAATGTCCTGACGCTGCCCGCGATTCATCAGTATGCGCTCGACCCGATTTGGGAGCGCCACATCGACGCGCACCCGCTGTTTCTCGCCGGGCTGGAGATGCAGTACCTGCTGTCGCGCGAGGGCCCGACTGACCGCGACTGCGCCGAAGTCGTGGTGAACAACCGCCGCCACGGACTGCGCAACCCCTGGGCGCCTTATGGCGCAAATCTGACGCTCGACGAAGTGCTCGCGTCGGCGCCCGTCGCCGACCCGCTCAAGGCGCTCGAAGTGGCGCCCTACAGCGACGGCGCTGCCGTGATTGTCCTCGCCTCCGAGGCGCGCGCCGCGCATGCGCCGCACGCGCCCGTCTGGGTGCGCGGCACCGGCTGGGCGAGCGATAGCCCGACCGTGGCCACCCGCGACTGGGACACGCCCCGCGGCGCGCAAATTGCTGCGCGCATGGCGCTCGACGAGTCCGGCGTCGCGCTCGACGCGCTCGATGTGATTGAAGTGGATGACACCTACGCCTACAAGCAGCTGCAACACCTCGACGCCGTCGGCCTCGGGTCGTCGCACGGTGCGGTCAATCACTCCGGCGGCGCGCTATCGCTCGGCAACCTGCTCGAGGCGTCGGGGTCGTACCGCGTCTGCGAACTCGTCGACCAGTTGCGCGGGCGCGCCGACGGGCGGCAGGTGCCCGACGCCCGGCGCGGCCTGGCGCTCTCGTGGCGCGGTATTCCCACAACCTCGTACGCCTGCTGCGTGTTGGAGGTCGTGTGATGCGCGATGTCGCCGTCATCGGCGCCGGGATGACGAAGTTCGTTCGCCGTGCGCAGGAGACGCCGAAAGAACTCGCCTTCCACGCCGCCCGGATGGCGCTCGATTCCTGCGGCCTCGACATCAAGGACATCGACTGCGTCATTCACGGCACCGCGCCCGACGCCTTCGACGGGATGCACATGAAGGGCGAGCATCTGCTCGACGGCAGCGGTGGATTCGGCAAGCCCTATCTGCGCTGCTATGTCGGCGGCGGCACGGGCGTCTTCGCCCCGATCTGCGCCTGGTATCACCTGGCGTCGGGCAAGTTCGACACCGCGCTGGTCGTCTGCGAAGAGAAGATGTCGTCGTGCCAGCCGCACCCACAGGCGGCCTTCATCTCGATTTTTGACCACACCACCGAGCGCCCGCTGCTGCCCAACCTGCTATGGATTTTCGCCCTCGAACAGCAGCGCTACATGGCGCGCCACGGCCTGACCGTGCGCGACATCGCCCCCGTCTCGGTGAAGAACAAACGCAACGCCCTCGACCATCCCTGCGCGCAACTCGGCGCCGACCTGACCGTGGACGATATCCTCGCCTCGCCGCTGGTGGCGTGGCCGGTGCACCGCCTGATGGTCAGCCCCACCAGCGATGGCGCCGCCGCGGTGGTGATGGCCGCCGAGCCGAAGGCGCAGCGCATCAGCGACAAGCCGGTGTGGATGCAGGGCGTCGGCTGGTGCCTGGCGTCCTCGTATTGGACGAACCGCGACCTCTACTACCCCGCCTATGTCGAGCAGGCCGCGTGGATGGCGTACAAGATGGCCGGCGTCACTGAACCCCGCAAGCAAATCAATATCGCCGAGCCCTACGACCCCTTCGCCTACAAGGAACTGCACCACCTCGAAGGCCTGCAATTGGCGCCGAAGGGCAAAGCGCCGGAACTGCTGGCGCAGGGCGTCTTCAACCGCGATGGCGACCTGCCCGCCTGCCCGTCGGGCGGGCTGCTCGGCGTCGGCAACCCGATCGCGGCGGCGGGGATGATGAAGATTTGCGAACTCTTCTGGCAGATGCGCGGCGAGGCGGGCAAGCGGCAGGTGCCCGGCACGCCCGAGCGCGGCGTCGCGCAGGCCTGGGGCGACCTGATGCAGGTCGGCACCGTCTCCGTGATGGGCACCAAGAAACCGCACTGATGAGCGTCAAGATCAGCAACTGGCCGGGCACCGAGGTCACGCTGGAGCAGATCCAGCGCGGCGACATCACTGCTATCCCCTATGCGCCGCGCGCCGAGTATGCCTGGGACACCGGCGTCGCCATCCGCAAGTACCTCGAAGCGCTGCGCGACGGCTACCTGCTCGGGATGCGCTGCCCGCGCTGCGACCGCACCGTCATCCCGCCGCGGGCCTTCTGCGAACTCTGCTTTTCGTCCGCCGTTGAATATGTGCCGCTGCAGGACACCGGCACTGTCAACACTTTCTCGCTCTGCTATGTCACCTGGGATGTGCAGTGGATCACCGAGCCGCTCATCCCCGCGGTCATCGAAATCGACGGCGCCAGCGAGGGGATGGGCATTCTGCACTTGCTCGGCGAGGTGGACCCGCAGGCGGTGAAGACCGGGCTGCGCGTCGAGGCGGTGTGGAAGACGAAACGCAGCCGCCAGGGCGCCATCACCGATATCAAATACTTCCGGCCGGTGCGCGGGAAATGACGCACGAGACGCGCGAGCCGATTCTCGCCTGGCGCGGGAACATCCCGGTCACCAACCTCTACACCGCCGGCGTCGCCGGGCAGCGCTTCTTCGATGCGCTGAAGCGCAACGGCACGCTGCTCGCAAGCAAGTGCCCGAAGTGCGGGCGCGTCACCTTGCCGCCGAGTCTCTTCTGCGAGCCCTGCTTCGTGCAATGCCACGAGTTCGTGCCCGTCGGGCCGAAGGGGCGGGTGCGGTCGTTCACGCTGGCGCGCCTCGACCTCGACGAGCAGCGGGTGAAGCGCCCGAAGGTGGTGGCCTTCATCGAATTCGAGGGCGTGCACGGCGGCCTGCTGCACTACCTGGGCGATGTCCGTCCCACCCGCGTCCGCGTCGGGATGTACGTCGAGCCAGTTCTGAAACCCCCCGCCGCCCGCACCGGCACCCTGCACGACATCGAGCACTTCGAGCCGGCGTAATAAAACCTCGAGAGACGCGATCTATTAGCGCTTCTGAAACGAAGAGACCCGCGCTTTCTGTCACAGCTTTCTCAGCGCTTCACTCGCGCGTGTCAGTGAACCACCGCAATCTGATAACCACTCTTCAGGGCTGTCCGGATCAATTTTGAGCCAGTCTGTATCTTCGGCATCTTTCCCCTTGTGTTGGCCACGCTTCCCTATCACGTTCGCGTCAAGAAGCGTTTTCGGGATGACCCAGCAATGGGCAGCTAAGGGTGAGAGAGCAAGGCAGATTGCATACTCGTAATCCTCGTCACGAATCTGCTGAAACATGTAAAACCCTTTCTCCCAAAGCGTCGAGAACTTGATTTCGACACGCCTTCCCGAAATCAGTCGATCTGCTTCTCGATCTTGACTCGGAGCGACTGTCAGCCCCAGCTCTTCACACCAGCGCTCGACCAATAGCGCACCAATCTTCCCTTTCCGACTTGATGAGTCGATCCTCTTGATCCACTCAAAAGGGCTATCGTGCCAGGGATCTTCCTCTGGGAGAACGCCCGCCTCTGTCTTCAATGCGTCAGCGATTTCGACGAGTGTTTGAAACTCCGGATCGGGAACTGTCACTGCCAAAGACCAGAGAGAGCGGATTGCTTTTCATCTTGAAAAGGACGGGGGTCGAAAGCATGCCACTCAATCAGTTCCACGCCAGTAAACCGACGCGCCATAACCTCGAGCGCTTCACGATTGTTGTCGACTAGACCGAAGCGCCTGCCAAGCGCGAGGCAGGCGATTCCCGTTGTCCCACTTCCGGCAAAGAAATCCAAGACCAAATCGCCCTGTCGCGAAGACGCTTGAATCACGCGCTTCAAAATGGCTAATGGTTTCTGAGTCGGATATCCGGTCTTCTCCTTCCCGTTCGTGGGAACGATCGTGTGCCACCAAGTATCGGTCGGGAGTTTGCCTCGCGCCGCCTTTTCCGGACCGACAAGACCGGGGGCCATATAAGGGATTCGTTCGACTTCGTCGGTGTTGAAGACATAGTTTTGGCGGTCCTTGACATAGACCAGGATGTTGTCGTGCTTTGGTGGCCAGCGATCTTTGGGTCGGCCCCCGTAGTCGTACGCCCAGATGATTTCGTTGAGGAAGCAATCCCGTCCGAAGATGGCATCCAGAAGAATCTTGCAGTAATGGACTTCCCGATAGTCGATGTGAAAATAAAATGATCCGTGAGGAGCTAGAACTCTGTAGGCCTCAACTAGGCGCGGCTCAAGGAAGGCGAGATAGTCGTCAAACAGATCTGCGAACGCCCTCTCGCCGATGTGAATTGTTTGATATTTGTGTCCCTGGAAACCGACTCTATCCCCGTTGTCACTTCGAATCGTCTTGATCTGCTGCCTGGTCTGAATCTTGCCCGTGTTGAAGGGCGGGTCGATGTAGATCAAATCCACGCTGCCGCTTTCCATCCCTTGAAGGATGGGCAGGTTGTCACCGAGAAAGATTTGGTTCGTGGCTCCCATTTGTGCTCTTTCCAAATTGCATGATAACTCTTCGCTAGACGCGAGCGCGCCCCCGCCTCTCCTTCACCGCACCCCGCAAGAACTCGACAATCTCTTTCAGCGTGGAGCCGGGCAGGAAGACTTTGGCGACGCCCGCCTGCTCGAGGCCGGGGATGTCTTCCTGCGGGATGATGCCGCCGCCGAACAGGATGACATCGTCGAGGCCCTTCTCCTTCATCAGTTCCGCCAAGCGCGGGAAGATGTGCATATGGGCGCCGGAGAGCAGCGAGACGCCGATGGCCTCGACATCCTCTTGCAGCGCCGCCATCACCACCTGTTCGGGCGTCTGGTGCAGGCCGGTGTAGACCACTTCCATGCCGGCATCGCGCAGGGCGCGGGCCACGACTTTGACGCCGCGGTCGTGGCCGTCGAGGCCGGCCTTGGCAACGAGCACTTTGATCGGGCGGTCGTCAGGCATCAGTGAGTGTAGAAGAGAGTTCGGCGCGCGTAGCCGCGCGCCTGCTTAGTACAGCGGCGGGGCGTCGTATTCGCCGTACACGGCGCGCAGAGCGTCCATAATCTCGCCCTCGGTCGCTTGCGCGGCGGCGCAGTCGAGGATGTGCGGCATCAGGTTCCGGCCCCGGCGGGCGGCCTGCTGCAATTCGGTGCGGGTGCGCTTCCAGGCGGCGTGGTCGCGGTTGCGGCGCAGTTCGGTCAGGCGCTCGCAGGCGCGGGCTTCGGATTCCGTGTCGTGCTCATGCGTGTCGAGTTTCGGCGCCGGGCCTTCCACAAACTGGTTCAGCCCCACCTGCACGCGGTCGCCGCAGTCCACTTCCCGCTGGAAGCGCATCGCCGAATCGCCGATGCGCTGGCGGACATAGCCGCTCTCGATCGCCGCCAGCATCCCGCCCATCCCCTCGATGATGCTGAACTCCTGGTAGGCCGCCGCTTCCATCTCGTCGGTGAGCGTCTCGAGGAAGTAACTGCCGCCGACCGGGTCGATGACATTCGCTACGCCCGACTCGTGGGCGATGATTTGTTGCGTGCGCACCGCAAGTTGCGCGGTCTCTTCGGTGGGCAGGGCATAGGTCTCGTCGAAGCCGTTGGTGTGCAGCGATTGCGCGCCGCCGAGGACAGCGGCCAGCGCCTGCAACGCGACGCGGGCGATGTTGTTCATCGGCTGCTGCGCGAGGAGCGAGACGCCCGCCGTCTGGCAGTGGCAGCGCATCAGCAGCGACTTCTCGTTTTTCGGGTGGAAGCGGCGCTGCATCTCACGCGCCCAGATGCGGCGCGCGGCGCGCAGTTTGGCGATCTCTTCGAAGAAATCGTTGTGGATGTCGAAGAAGAACGAGAAGCGCGGCGCGAAGGCGTCGACCTCCAGGCCGCGGTCCACGCACGCCTGTACATAGGTGAGCCCGTCGAGCAGCGTGTAGGCCAGTTCTTGCACCGCGGTGGCGCCCGCCTCGCGCATGTGATAGCCGCTGATGCTGATGGTGTTCCAGCGCGGCACCTGCTGCGTGCAGAATTCGACCTGGTCCACGACGAGCGAGAGCGACGGCGCCGGCGGGAACGCCCATTCGTTTTGCGCGTGGAATTCTTTCAGGATGTCGTTCTGCACCGTCCCGCCGAGCACCGCCCAATTGAACCCCATCCGCTGCGCGGCGTCGAGGTAGAACGCCAGGATGACCGCGGCCGGGCAGTTGATCGTGAGCGACGCGGTGAGTTTGTCGAGCGGCAGTCCTTCGTACAACTGATACATATCGCGCGCCGCGTCGATCGCCACACCGCCCAGTCCGACCTCGCCCCGCGAGCGCGGGTGGTCGGAGTCGTAGCCCATCAGCGTCGGCATATCGAAAGTGACCGACAGTCCCGTCTCGCCCTGATCGAGCAGATAGCGGAAGCGGTGGTTGGTGTCTTCGGCGGTGCCGTATCCGGCCACCTGGCGGATGGTCCACAGCCGCCCTCGGTACATCGTCGGGTAGACACCGCGCGTGAACGGGAACTCCCCCGGGTGCCCGAGCCAGTCGAAGCCGGCCTCGCGCACATCGTCGGGCGTGTAGATGGCCTTCAGCGGCAGGCCGGAGAGCGTGCGGAACTCTGACTGGCGTTCGGGGTGCCCGTTGGCGGCCGGGCGGTAGGTCTCGCGCTCCCAGCGGGCCCGCGCATCAGCCACGGCGCCGTTGGCCCCGTTGGAGTGCGCTCCGCCCTTGCGGTCGCCCCCGGCGCGGCGTTCCGCCGACGCCTGGGGCTTCGCCTTCGCCATCGCTTCCTGCTCCTCAATTGCTTCGATGTCGGGCTGTGATCGGTGCCAGGTCAAGAGGCCGGACTTCCCCGGCCTCGGCCGGGGCCGCCGGCTGGGTGCCGATGGCCGCTAAAACATCGCTGGTTCGCGATAGACTCCGTAGACCGCGCGCAGGGCATCCATCACTTCGCCCAGCGTGGCGTCCGCACGGGCCGCCTCGAGCAAGGCGGGCAGGACATTCTCCCCCTTGCGAGCGGCTGCTTGCAAGCCCTGCAAACTGGCCTGCCAGCGGGCCGGATCCCGCTCGGCCCGGAGCGCTTGCACTCGAGCCGTGGTCTTCCGCTCCACTTCATCGTCAATCCGCAGGAGGGGGATCGGCGCGTCCGCGGTGACAAACTTGTTCACGCCCACAATCACCCGCTCCCCGCGCTCGACTTCTGCTTGGAAGCGCGCCGAGGCCGCCAGGATTTCCTGCTGCGGGTAGCCCTGCTCCACCGCAGCCACCATCCCGCCCATCCCCTCGATGGTCTCCAGGTAGCGGGCGAAGCCCTCTTCCATCTGATTGGTCAGCGTCTCCAAGTAATACGACCCGCCGAGCGGGTCGATGGTATCGGTGACGCCGGTCTCATGCGCGATGATTTGCTGCTGCCGGAGCGCGAGCAGCGCCGACTCGTCCGTGGGCAGCGCGTAGGTCTCGTCGAGCGCGTTAGTGTGCACCGACTGCGCCCCGCCGAGGACGGCGGCCAGCGCCTGCAGCGCAACGCGCACCAGGTTGTTCATCGGCTGCTGCGCGGTAAGCGAAACGCCGGCCGTCTGGCAGTGCGTGCGCAGCAGCAGCGAGCGCTGGTTTTTCGGGTTGTAGCGCTCCTTGATTTCACGCGCCCAGATGCGCCGGGCGGCGCGCATCTTGGCGATTTCCTCGAAGAACTCGTTGTGCACATCCCAGAAGAACGACAGCCGCGGCGCGAACTCATCGATGTCCAGCCCGCGCGCCACTGCCTCCTCGACATAGGTCAGCCCGTCGATCAGCGTGAACGCCAGTTCCTGCACCGCGGTCGAGCCCGCCTCGCGGATGTGATAGCCGCTGATGCTGACCGCGTGCCAGCGCGGCAAGTGCTGCGTGCAGTACTCGATGCAGTCCACTACCAACTTCACCGACGGCTTGACCGGGAACGCCCACTCTTTCTGCGCGATGTACTCCTTGAGCATGTCGTTCTGCAGCGTCCCGCCCAGTTTCTCGAACGGCACGCCCTGCCGCTCCGCCGCGACCAGGAAGAACGCGAAGATCGGCAGCGCCGGCGCATTGATCGTCATCGAGACCGTCACCTCGCCGAGCGGAATCTGATCGAACAGCCGCTCCATATCGCGCGCGCAGCAGATCGAGACGCCGCACCGCCCCACTTCGCCCTCGGCTTGCGCGTGGTCGGGGTCGTAGCCCATCAGCGTCGGCATATCGAACGCGGTCGAGAGGCCGGTCTCGCCGTGCTCGAGCAGCAGGCGGAAGCGGCGGTTCGTGTCCTCGGCGGCGCCGAAGCCGGCGAACTGGCGCATCGTCCACAGCCGGCCGCGGTACATCGTCGGGTAGACCCCGCGGGTGTAGGGGAATTCGCCGGGGAAGCCGATGTCGCGCAGCGGGTCGGTCTTGTCGGTGTCGAGCGGGGTGTAGAGGCGCTTGGTCGGCAGCCAGGAGAGCGTTTCGAAGGCGGGCTTGCGCTCCGGCGCCTTCTGCAGGTAGGGCGCCAGCATATGCTGTTCCCACTGTTCCAGCGCCTGCTGCAACTCGGCGCGGGCCGCCTGCGCCGCTTGTTCGCTCTGCACTGCGTCCTCGGCTTTAGCCACTGCCCTTGGCCTTTCGGATTTCGGCGGTCAGCAGGGGGAGCAGTTCAAAAACATCCCCGACGAGCCCGAAATCACTGATCTTAAATATATCAGCATCTTTGTCCCGGTTCACTGCCACAATCCATTTGCTCGACGACATCCCCACCCGGTGCTGGATGGCCCCCGAGATGGCCACCGCCACATAGAGCTCCGGAGTCACCGTCTTGCCCGTCTGCCCGACTTGTTCCCGATGCGGCCGCCAGCCGGCGTCGCACACCGCCCGCGAGGCCCCGAGCGCCGCGCCGAGCGAGTCCGCCAGCGCTTCGAGCAGGTGCCAGTTTTCCGGCCCCTTCATCCCGCGGCCGCCGGAGACGACGATGCGCGCCTCCTGCAATTCGGGGCGGTCGCCGCCGGCGGGCTGGAATTCCAGCACTTCCATCCGGCGGTCGGCCGTGGGGATGGTGACCGTGTGCTCATTCACCGGCGCCGTCGCCCCCGCGGCCGGGTCGCCGGGCGGGAAGTTGTTCGGGCGGGTGCCGATAAACGGTGGTCGCCCGGCGGCGAAGCGCGCCGTGGCGAGCACCTTGCCCGCGTACAGCGGCCGCCGCGCGGTCAGCGCGCCGTCCTTGAGCGACACCTCGATGACATCGGGGCAATACACGAACCCGGCGCGCGCCGCGAATCGCGGCCCGAAGTCGCGCACGCGGCTCGTCGTGCAGGCGAACAGCGCGTCGGGCGCGCCGGCGCCCTTCGTGTACGCGGCGAGCGCCGCGGTGTAAGCGGTGGGCGTGTAGGGATCGAGGCCGTCGCCCCAAATCCGTTCGATGGACTTCGCGCCGTAGCCGGCCAGCGTTGCCGCCGCCTGCGCGCTCACTGTTGGCGCAATCGTCACCACGCTCACCGTTGCGCCCGTTTGCCCCGCCAGTCGGGCGGCCAATCGCAGCGCCTCCAGCGATCCGCGCCGCGGCAGCCCCTCCTTCAGTTCCACCAACGCCCAGTACGCGGCCATCACAACACCTTCGCTTCTTCGCGCAACAGGCGCACCAGTTCTTTGACCGCCGCCGCGGGGTCGCCGGCGACGATCTTGTTCTGCCGCTTCTGCTCCGGATAGGCGAAGTCGCCGTAGCGCAGGTCACACGCCGCCGCAATTTCGTCCGCCGTCACGCCAGCGGCGGCGGCGCTGACCGGCGTGATCGGCTTGGACTTCGCTTTCATGATTCCTTGCAGCGACGGCAGCCGCGGCTGGTTCATATTCCACTGGCAGGTGATGACGGCTGGCAGCGGACAGCGCACCACCTCGATACCGCCCTCGACATCGCGGTGTGCGGTCACCGTCTGCGCCGCCGGGTCCACTTCCAGTTGCCGCACCACATGCACATGCGGCCAGCCCAGCCGCTCGGCGATCGCGGCGTGGACATACTGGCAGTCGTCGTCCACCGCCTGCCGCCCGCACAAGATGAGATCGAACTGCTGCCCCGACAGCCACTTGGCGAACACCAGCGCCGTCGCCGCGGCATCGGCGCCCTCGAACGCGGCGTCGGTGAAATGGAACGCGGCGTCGGCCCCCATCGCCAGCGCCTGGCGCAGCGAGTCCGCCACCCGCGCCGGCCCGAGACTGGCCACGATGACCTCGCCGGTGTGCGCTTCCCGCAATCGCAGCGCCGCCTCGATGGCGAATTCATCGTAGGGGCTGATGACCCAGGACAGGTCCTTCGTTTCGATGCCCTGCGCGCCGCTGGTCAGCGCCAGGCGTGCGAAGGTGTCGGGGACCTGCTTGATGAGCGCGAGCAGCCGCATGTCAGTCGCGCAGCAGGTCGCGGGCGATGACCATCCGCATCACTTCAGAAGTGCCCTCATAAATCTCCGTGATCTTGGCGTCGCGGTAGAAGCGTTCGACAGGATATTCTACCGAGTAGCCGTAGCCCCCGAAGACCTGCACGCCCAGGCGCGTCGCCTTCATCGCAATGTCGGAGGCGAACAGCTTCGCTTTCGCCGCCGCTTCGGTGTAGCGCTCCTTGCGGTCGCGCAGCGTCGCCGCCCGCAGGACGAGCAGCCGCGCCCCGTCCACCCAGGTCGCCATATCGGCGATCATGTTCTGGACGGCCTGGTGTTCGACGATGGGCTTGCCGAAGGTGAGACGCACCTTGCCGTACGCCGCCGATGCTTCGAGCGCCGCCCGCGCGATGCCGACCGCTTGCGCGGCGATGCCGATGCGCCCGCCGTCGAGCGCGCTCATCGCAATCTTGAACCCGTCGCCCGGCTGCCCGATCAGGTGGTCGTCCGACAGGACGCAGTGGTCGAAGAGCAGTTCCACCGTGGACGACGCCCGGATGCCGAGTTTGTGCAGGATCGACCCGACCGCGAACCCCGGGTGCCCCTTCTCGATGGCGAACGCGCAGACGCCCAAGTGCCCCGCCGCCTTGTCGTGCGTGGCGAAGAAGAGCGTGACATCCGCCTCGCGCCCGTTCGTCACAAACACCTTGCGCCCGTTGATCACCCACTCGCCGTTCGTGCGCGTTGCCGTGCATTGCAGTGACGCCGCGTCGGAACCGGTTTGCGGTTCGCTCAACGAATAGCACCCGAGGCCCTTCCCGCTCGCCAGCGGCCGCAGGAAGCGCGCCCGCTGCGCGTCATTGGCGAAGCGCGCCAGCGGGTCGCACGCCAGCGAGGTGTGCGCCGAACAGATGACGCCCGTCGCGGCGTCGGCGCGGGAGAGTTCTTCGATGACCAGGGCGTACGACACATAGTCGGCGCCGGCGCCGCCATCCTCGGCGGGGATGGGCACGCCCATCAGCCCCAGTTCGCCGAGTTTGCGCACCGCCTCGGCCGGAAACTCCGCCTTCTCATCCCACCGCGCCGCATGCGGCGCGAGTTCGCGGTCGGCGAAATCGCGCACCATATCGCGGATCATTCGCTGCTCTTCGGTGAGTTCGAAGTTCATTGCTTGTACGCGTAAAAGCCGCGCCCGCTCTTGCGCCCCAGCCACCCCGCCGCCACATACTGCCGCAGCAGCGTGCACGGACGATACTTGTCGTCGCCCAGGTCGCGGTGCAGCACTTCCAGGATGTTGAGGCAGATGTCCAGCCCGATCAGGTCGGCCAACGCCAGCGGGCCCATCGGGTGAATCATTCCGAGCGTGAACACGGCATCGATGTCCGCGGCGCTGGCGACGCCTTCTTGCAGCGTGAACACCGCTTCATTGATCATCGGCAGCAGGATGCGGTTGGCGACGAAACCCGGCGCATCATTGACCGTCACCGGCGTCTTGCCGAGCCGCCCGGCCAGCGCCACCATCGCCGCATGCGTGGCGTCGCTGGTCCGCAGCCCGCGCACAATTTCGATGAGCGGCATCAGCGGCACCGGGTTGAAGAAGTGCAGCCCGATTACTTGCTCGGGCCGCTTCGTCGCCGCGCCCAGCCGCGTGATCGAGATTGAGGAAGTGTTGCTCGCCAGGATAGCGTCGAGCTTGCAGGTGGCGTCGAGTTCGGCGAAGAGGCGGACCTTTAGGTCAAGTTCCTCCGGCGCCGCCTCCACCGCGCAGTCCACGCTCTTCAGCGCCGATACCGCCTCCGCCACCGTCAGCCGCGCCACCGCCGCGTCGCGGTCCTTCGCCGCCAGCGTCCCCTTTTCCACCCACCTATCGAGCCCGGCGGCGATGCGCGGCGCTGCCTGCTTCCGCGCCGCCGCCACCGGCTCCACCAGCACCACCGACAGCCCGGCCCCGAGCGCGACCTGCGCAATGCCGCGCCCCATCGTCCCCGCGCCGATCACGCCGAGCGTCTGCATGGTGGGCACTCATTTGATTCGACGCGCGCCGCCGTCATTCCTCCGCATTCCTTCGCGCCCTCCCCGCGCGCGGGGAGGGTCGGGGTGGGGTTGCCCGCCGAAGTCGACGCCTTCAAAGAGGCACTCACCCCTCGCCTATGGCCCCTCACCGTGTGACGGAGAGGGGCGGGGGTGAGGTCGTTCGCGCCGTGGGCCTGATCTGATGATTAGCATTAATTGACAGAAGCCGTGCCGCCCGGCCCTGAACGGCCGGGCTGATGAGGGCGAAAGAATGATGGGGCTCAAGCCCCGTAGTTCCTCGAAGTCCTAAGCCCGGCCGTTCAGGGCCGGGCCAAACCTCATTTCCTCGTTTCCTCTTTTTCCTCGCAGTTGAATTGCCCTCACCCGGCCTTCGGCC
>CAYNSX010000012.1:0-33405 GCA_964400165.1 uncultured bacterium | reverse complement strand
CACCCTCTCCCGATTGGGAGAGGGACTGCACATCTGCCCTTCCCCTCATTCAGCGCCTCGCTTCCTCGTTTCCTTGTTTCCTCGCAGTTGGTTTCTCATCCGCTACAATCCCCCCAATGGACTTCACCCTCACCGACGACCACCTCGCTCTCAAAGACACCGTCCGCCGCTTCGCCGAACGCGAAATCGAGCCGCACATCCGCGAGGCAGACGCCGAGCAGAAACTCATCCCCGGCCTGCTACCGAAAATGGCCGAGCAGGGCCTGCTCGGCATCTGCATCCCGCAGAAGTACGGCGGCGCCGGCATGGATTACATTTCCCTCGGCCTGGCGTGCGAAGAGTTGGAGCGCGCCGATTCGGTAGTGCGCGTCGTGATGTCGGTGCATGTCGGGCTCTCCGGCCTGGCGCTGCTGCAGTGGGGCACGGAGGCGCAGAAGCAGCAGTATCTCGCCCCCCAGGCGCGCGGAGAACGCATCGGCGGCTACGGTCTCACCGAGCCGAACGCCGGCTCCGATGTCGCCAATATGCAAGCGACCGCGGTGAAGAAAGGCGACCGCTACCTTCTCAACGGTGAGAAGACCTGGATCTCCCTCGCCAACACCGCCGACCAGTTCCTCATCTTCGCTTACACCGACAAGAGTAAGAAACACGACGGCATTTCCTGTTTCATCGTCGAGCGCAAATGGGCTGGCGTCACCTCACGCCCCATCAAAGGCAAACTCGGCGTCCGCGCCGGTGACACCGGCTCGCTCGCCTTTCACGATGTCGAAGTCCCCGCCGAAAATCTGCTCGGCCGCGAGGGCGAGGGCTTCAAGATTGCGATGTCGGCGCTCGACAACGGGCGCTTCACCCTCGCCTCGGGCGCCGTCGGCCTGATCGAGGCCTGCCTCGACCACTGCACCCGCTACTGCCACGACCGCAAGACCTTCGGCGAAGAAATCGGCAAGCATCAACTCGTCCAGCAGATGCTCGCCCGGATGGTGCAGATGCGCGACATCGGGCGCCTGCTCTACTACCACGCCGGCTGGCTGAAGAACCAGGGTGTCCGCAACACGCGGGAAACCTCGCTCGCCAAGTGGACGAACTGCGCCAACTGTTTCCAGGCCGCCCACGACGCCATCCAGATTTTCGGCGCCTACGGTTACTCGAACGAGTACCCCGTCGAGCGCTACTTCCGCAACGCCCGCGGCCTGATGATTTACGAGGGCACCCACCAAATCCACGAGATCATGCAAGCCCAGTACCAACTCGGCTACCGCGAAGACAAGCCCGTCCGCTGCCCGCTCCCCGCCTGGCCGTTCGACGCGGACCGGGAGTTGGCGGCAGCGTGAAAGACTCGTCCGTCGTGCGTCGTGCGTAGTACGTAGGAACAGTTTAATGACTCAAGACCGGCTGTTCTTCTTCCAAGTCTCGTTCGTCGCGGCAGCGGCCTATAACCTTATGTGGGGCGCTCTGGTTGCAATCGCGCCGCGTGTCGTGATGCCGTGGCTGCCGACCGATCACGCAACGACCGTAGTTGCACAAGGTTTGGCGCTCTGCATTGCCGCGTACGGCGCCGCCTATGCGCTGGTCGCTTGGCGGCCGCTGCGGTTCTGGCCATTCATCGCCATCGGCCTCGCCGCCAAGATCATCGGTCCGATTGGCTGGCTGAATGCGGTCTCACGCGGCTGGCTGCCCACTACCTCTGTGTGGGTCATCGTCTTCAATGACCTCATCTGGTGGCCGTCCTTCGCCGGTTTCCTCTTTGTGTTGTGGCGAACGCGCAACGAGTCCGCCCGGTAGCCCGGCAATTCCCATTGCCGGGACCGATCGCCGCCCGATTGGGAAATCGGGCGCTACCAATCTTGGATTAGGCGGCCTACGCTTGCACCCGCGGGGTACTCTAAAGAGACCATGCCCGCCAAACGCTCCCGCTCCGAGCGCGTCCCCGACGCCTTCGACACCGTCGGCATTATGTTTCGGTCCGGCGCGCCGCTGGTGCACTGCCTCGTCTCGCTGGCGCCGGTGCCGGGCCGCAAGCGGCACATCGAGCGCTTCGCCCTCTTCCGCCACCAGGTCCTGCGCACCAAGTCGCGCATCATCGACCTGATGCGTTCGCGCAACCGGCAGGCGCTCGGCGACCGCGACTTCCCTCTCAACACCACACAACACATCCGCCGCGCCTGGATGCAGCCCGACCGGAAAACGGTGGTCCAGAACATGGCTCTCGAAGCCGGCCAATTGCTCGAACTGGTGCAGAGCGCCGAGGACGCTTCCACGCGCCTCGCCTTTAATGCCGCGCTGCGCGAACTGGGAAAGGAGGGGCTGATTATGGACGCGCCCTCTGCCGGCCCCATCGGCGGCGACGCGCTCATCCTCGTCCACCGCAGCCGCTACCCTGCCTATCCCGTCGACGCCATCGCCCGCCTGCTCCCCGAAGTGGACTACCAGAAGAAATACCACGAGCACCGCGAGAAGACGACCAAGGGCATCGACCGCACTTACAAGATGGATTGACGCCGAGGCGCGGCGGCTGCAGTGGGTTCGGTGCCGGGCTTCAGCCCAAGGCGCAACACACCTTGAAGTCCTCTGTCAGCCCGGGTCTTCAGGCCCGGGCGCAGCACCTACAAGATGGATTGACGGACAGTCCGCGGTTAGTGGGTAATCGTTATTGGGAAAAGCTCGCCAGCAACTTGATCAGCCGTTTCTCCCATTAACCACTAACTATTAACCTCCGACCACTTCCCCGAAGATCCCCACCGCCGCCTCGATGTCGCTGTCGCCGACAATCAGCGGCGGCGAGAACCGCAGCGCGCTCGGCCCCGCGGGCAGCGTCAGCAGCCCGCGCTCGAAGCATCCTTGCACGAGGCGGTCGCGCAGCGCCGGGTGCGGCTCCTTCGTCTTCCGGTCCTTCACGAACTCCACCGCCACCATCAGCCCCAGCCCGCGGATTTGCCCGACATTCGGATGTTCGCCGGCGACATCGTGCAGGCGGTTGAGCAACATCTCGCCTTGCCGCGCGGCGTTCGCAATCAGCCCTTCTTCCTCCATCACCTCCAGGGTGGCGACCGCCGCCGCGCAGGCCACCGGGTTGCCGCCGAAGGTGTTGCCGTGCGAGCCGGGCGGCCAGTTCATCAGTTTCGTGTGCGCAATCGTCGCTCCGATCGGCAGCCCCGACGCCAGCCCCTTCGCCACGCACAGGATGTCGGGCACGACGCCTGTGTGGTCGCACGCCCACATCCGCCCCGTCCGCCCCATCCCAGACTGCACCTCATCGAGGATGAGCAGGATGCCGTGCTCGTCGCAGAGCGCCCGCAGCGCCGGCAGGAAGTCCGGCGGCGGAATCAGATAGCCGCCCTCGCCCTGAATCGGCTCGACGACAATCGCCGCCACCTCGCTCGCCGGCACCGTCGTCTTGAACAGCGTCTCGATCCAGTCCACACAGCGGGTGCCGATGTCCGAGCCGTCGCCCCAGAGGGGCCGGTAGGGGTTCGGGAACGGCACATGCGTCACTTCGGAGAGCAGCGGCGCGAAGCCCTCCCGCTGCGTCACCTTGCTGTTGGTCAGCGAGAGCGCGCCCATCGTCCGCCCGTGGAAGGCGCCGATGAAGGCGATGAAACGCGGGCGGCGCGTCGCATAACGCGCCAACTTGATGGCCGCTTCGACCGCCTCGGTGCCCGAGTTGCTCAAGAAGACGCGGTTCTCGCCCGGCAGCATCCCCGCCAGCCGCTCCGAAATCTCGACGATCGGCCCGCCGAAGAAGTCGCCCGAAATCATGTGCATCAGGCGCTCGCACTGGTCCTGAATGGCGCGCACCACCTTCGGGTGGCAGTGGCCGGTGGTGCAGACCGCGACGCCCGCGGTGAAGTCGAGGAACTGGTTGCCGTCGGGGTCTTCCACCATCATCCCCTCGCCCCGCAGGGCGACCAGCCCGTAGGCGCGGGTCAGCGAGGTGGAGGTGACGCGCTGGTCGGCCGCGATGATGGCCTGCGCCTTCGGCCCCGGCGGCGTGACAACTATGTTCGGCAACCGTGTTGTAATCATTTCTCTCTCATCTCTTCTCTCTGATCTCTACGGTCTTTCCACCGCCATCGCCACCGCCTCGCCGCCGCCGAGGCAGAGCGTGGCTACGCCGCGCCGCTTGCCGTGCCGCTTCAGCGCGTACAGCAGTGTTACCAGCACGCGGGCGCCCGAGCACCCGATTGGGTGCCCCATCGCCACCGCGCCGCCGTGCACATTCGTGCGCTCGAAGTCAAAGCCGAGTTCCTTCACCACCGCCACCGTCGCCGAGGCGAATGCCTCGTTGTGCTCGAGCAGGTCGACATCCTTCAGCGTCCAGCCCACTTTGTCGAGCAGTTTCTGCGTCGCCTGCACCGGCGCAATCATCAGCCATTGCGGCTCCAGCGCGTGCTGGGCGAAGCCTACGATGCGCCCGAGCGGCTGCAAGCCCCGCTTGCTCGCCTCCGCTTCCGTCATCAGCACCACCGCCGCGGCGCCGTCGCTGATCTTCGAGGCGTTGCCCGCGGTGACTGTGCCCTCCGGCGAGAACACCGGCTTCAGCGAGCGCAGTTTTTCGAGCGTCGTGGCGCGCTGCGGCTCCTCGTCAATCGTCACGACCGTCTCGCTCTTCCGCTCGCGCACCGTCACCGGCACGATCTCATCACTGAACGCGCCATCCTTGGCCGCCTTCCGCGCTCGCTCGTAACTCCGCCATGCCAGGTCGTCCTGCTCCTCCCGCGAGGCGTGATACTTCTCCGCCACCATGTCGCCCGTCACGCCCATATGAAAGCCGCAGTAGCAGTCCCACAACCCGTCGTGCACCATCATGTCGATGATCTCGCCGTTCCCCATCCGATAGCCGGCCCGCGCCTTCGGCAGGATGTACGGCGCGTTCGTCATCGATTCCATCCCGCCCGCCAAGATGATGCGCGCCTCGCCCGCCCGAATCAGGACCGCCCCCAGCGCCGCCGCTTTCAGCCCCGACCCGCACACCTTGTTGATGGTGGTGGCGCCGACCGAATCCGGGAAACCGGCCCCCTTCGCCGCCTGCCGGGCCGGCGCCTGGCCAACGCCTCCCTGCAAGACATTGCCGAACAACACCTCGTCAATCTCGGCGGGATCGAGTTTCGCCCGCTTGGCGGCTTCGGCCGCCGCCACCGCTCCCAATTGCGGCGCCGTCAGGGGGCTGAACACCCCCTGAAACGAGCCGATAGGCGTGCGAGCGCCGCTGACGATAACCACGGGGTCCATACCGGAAGCCACTCCTGGCCCCGATTGTGCCCGCGGCGTGACAGCGGCGCAAGCCAGGCGGCTCACCCGGCAGGTGTGCGATTTTCCCAAGTGTGGTAAAAGAGTGAGCGAGCAAGCCCCTGGCTGGGGAGGCCCTGGTGAGGAACGCCCTGCATGGGCAGGCCTCGCCGGGTAAACGCTTCAAAGCACACTCTCGGCAAAGAGGTGGGAAATGGCTGACAAGGGTGGTATGACCGTCCGCGACGCAGGTCGCAAGGGCGGGCAGACGACTTCCCGTCGTCACGGCAAGAAGTTCTACGAAGACATCGGCCACAAAGGCGGTGCGCGCGTTCGGGAACTAATCGAGGCGGGCAAGAAGGCGCTCGACAAGCCCCACCGCCCCTCCCGCCGCTCGTCCTAGCGACCTGACTCTTGGCCCCTCTCCTTACAGGAGAGGGGTGGCTTGCCCCGAGCGAAGTTGAGGGGCGGAGCCGGGGTGAGGCCGCGCGAACTGCCTCACCCCCTGACCCCCTCTCCTGTAAGGAGAGGGGGAAACCGAACTGCTGAATGGCGATGCCACGCGCCGCAATTGGGTTCGTTTCGCAGTTTTCACTTTTCACTTGACACCTGACACCGGCGGCATCCCCCTGCGTGTTAGGATTCGCATACGCCAATGCTCGCCGCCGCCGACTTCTTCGACCTCACCGATTTCGAACACCGGGCGGTGTTCGACGGCACCGAGTTCGTCTGGGAAGCGCTCACCCGCCTCGGCCATTACTTGGACACCAACCTCGGCCGCGCCCACCACGGCACTGTCGAGAACGGCGCCATCATTCAGGGCTCCGTTTACCTCGGCCCCGGTAGCCGCGTCGAGGCCGGCGCCACCGTTATCGGCCCGGCGCTGATCGACAAAGACGCCCTGGTGCGGCAGGGCGCCTACATTCGCGGGCGGGTGCTGGTCGGCGCCGGCGCGCTCGTCGGCCACGCCACCGAAGTGAAGAACTCCATCCTGCTTCCCGAGGCGAAAGCCCCCCATTTCAACTATGTCGGCGACAGCATCCTCGGCCGCCGCGTCAACCTCGGCGCCGGGTCCATCCTGTCGAACTTGAAGGTGACGCTCGACGCGGTGACGGTCCAGGTCGGCGACCGCACCTATGACACCGGGCTCCGGAAACTCGGCGGCATTCTCGGCGACGACTGCGAGACCGGCTGCAATTGCGTCCTGAATCCGGGCACGCTTATCGGCCCGCGCACGCTCGTCTATCCCCTGGCGTCACTGCGGGGCTATTACCCACCCGACTCCATCGTCAAGCTGCGCCAGCAACATCAGGTCGTCGAACGCCGCGCACCCCCATCGCCCTAGCATCCGCTCCAGCCGCAGATGGGGCAGAAGCGGCAGCGGCCCTCGGTCATCGTCCCTGAACCGCACTCCGGGCAGCCGTGCGCAGTGAAGATGGCCTTCGACTGCGAGAAGTCGCGCCCCAGCCCGCGCTGGCTGCGCGGCCAGCGGGTCGCATAGCGCCCCTCCCGCACCACAGCAGAGACTCCCACTCGCCGCGTTGGCACACTCATGGCTCCGCTCCCAGTGAAAACACCTGTTTGCATTATACCAGGCCAGGGCCATTAGTAAACCTGTAGAGAATTCACAGTGATTCTTCTCCCCTCTCCTCGCGCGTGGGGAGAGGGGTTTACCCCGAGCGCAGTCGAGGGGCCGGGGGAGTGGGGTCGGCTTGGTGCCGCCTGACCGACCTCACCCCCGGCCCCTCTCCGTCTCACGGAGAGGGGGGACGAAGTTGGGGTGCGCTGGATTCAGTAGGCGGAGCGCCGCGGACCCAGGCGGCGCCGTCGGGATAGACCTCGCGCTTCCAGATGGGGGCCTCGTGCTTCAGGCGCTCCAGGGCGTGGCGGCAGGCCTCGAAGGCGTCGCCGCGGTGCGGGCTGGCGACGCCGATGACGACCGTCACCTCCCCCGGCTCACAAACCCCGAGCCGATGCCGAATGGCGCTCTGCGACCCCGGCCAGCGCGCGGCCACTTCCGCTTCGATTTCCGCGAGAACTTGCTCGGCGAGGGGGGCATAGGCCTCATATTCGAGGCGCAGGACGGTCCGGTCGCCGGAGCGCCCGCGCACCCGCCCGACGAAACTCACGACCGCGCCGTGCGCGGCATCGCCGAGGCCGGCGAGCGCCGCGGCGGGATCGAGGGGCTGGTCGGTGAGGCTGCTCATCCCCCGCTGACGGGCGGCAGAATGGCGACTTCGGCGCCGTCGGCGACGACGGCGTCGCGCTGACACCAGGCACCGTTGAGCGCGAAGGCGCAATAGGGCAGGAGCGGCTGCAGTCCCGGGTGGTCGGCGGCGAGACGGTCGAGCAGCACGCCGAGCGGCTGCGCACCGGTGACTTCGAGTTCCACCTGCGGCCCGCCGGCCGCATCCCGTGCTTGTGCGAAACAGAGGAATCGAACGCTCACTCGCGGCTCCCTTGTGACTTCCCGCCGTTCGGATTATACAAGGACGGGTTCCGGCCAATGGACGACTTCCTTTCCGCGATCAGCAACGCCCTGCCCGGCGAACGGCTCGCCGCCGCCTTTCTGATTCAGGCGAGCGGCTCGACGCCGCAGAAGCCCGGCGCCGCGGTGCTGGTGAACGCCGCGGGGCGCATCGTGGGCACGGTCGGCGGCGGCATCCTGGAAGCCGAGGCAATTCGCCGCGCCCAGCAGACGCTCGAAACCGGCGCGGCCGAGGCGTTTTCGATGACGCTCGACGAGACGCCCTCCGCCGACGATGCGCTGCTGTGCGGCGGTACCGTCGAATTGATGGTCATCCCGCTGTCCGACGCGCACCGCGCCGTGCTGCGCGACGCGGCCGCGGCGCTCAACGACGGCCGCGCGTCGGCGCTGATTCTCGTCGTGGACGGCCCGGGCGACACCCGCGGCGCGCTGGTGTTGTGCGACACCGAGCGCGACCGCCTCACCGGCCAGGTCACCGCGCTGCCGCCGGACTGGCAGACGCCAACTCGCGAAACGCACCAGCACGCCCCGCGCCGCACGCAGACCATCGCGCTGCCCAGCGGCGCGCGGGTCGCCGTCGTGCCGATCACACCGCGCACACCGCTGCTGCTCGTCGGCGCCGGCCACATCGGCCGGGCGCTGGCACGCGCCGCGGCGCGCCTCGACTTCGACATCACCGTCCTCGACGACCGCGCCGAGTTCGCCACCCGCGAGCGCTTCCCGGATGCGCGGGCGCTGCTCGTCGGCGACCTCGCCGCGAGCATCGCCTCGCTGGCGCCGCGGCCGGACCGTTTCATCGTCCTCACGACGCGCAGCCACGCGCACGACCTCGCCGCGCTGCGCGCCGCACTCGCCATCCCGCACGCCTATTTGGGCATGCTCGGCTCGCGGCGCAAGGTCGAGACGCTGTCGGCGTCGCTGCGCAAGCAGGGCGTCACCGGTGAGGCGCTCGCCCGCATCCACACACCCGTCGGCTTGAGCATCGGCGCCATCACGCCCGACGAAATCGCGGTCAGCATCGCCGCGCAATTGGTACAGGCGCGCAACCTGCCGCGCGACGCCGAGTCGGCGCGCAGACCCGCCGAGGCGCGCAGATGATTTCCGCCATCGTGCTCGCCGCCGGCCGCTCCGACCGGATGGGCCGCCCGAAGCAGTTGCTTGAGTGGGACGGCTCCACCGTCATCGCCCACATCTGCGATGTGCTGCTCAATTCGCCGCTTGGCGAAGTCATCGTTATCCTCGGGCATCAGGCGGAGCGCGTGAAGCGCGAGTTGCCGCGCAATGTGAAAGTCGTCACGCTCCCCGACGCGTCGGCGCCGATGATTGCATCGATTCAGGCCGGCATCCGCGCCGCGGTGAGCGATGCGCGCGGCTATATGATTGTGCTCGGCGACCAGCCGGGCATCACCGTCGACCTCGTCCAGCGCCTCGTCTACAACTTCTGGCCGGGCCCGAAGCGCATCATCATCCCGGCGCACCGCGGCAAGCGCGGTCACCCCGTCATCCTTCACGCCCAGTTTCGCGATGAACTCCTCGCCATCCCCGAGACCGGCACGCTGCGCGATGTCATCCACGCCCACCTCGACGACCTCCGCCATGTCGAAATCACCGACCCCGCCGCCCTCGCCGACATTGATACGGAGGAGGATTACGCAAGGGTGACGGGCGCGGCGGCCGCCCCGTAGGAGGGGCATTCTTGCTCCGACCGATTGTGGGTCGCCGCAGGAATGCGGCTCCTACGAATTCGTTCCGCGGATTGACTGAACCCTCGGACAGCCCTCACCCGGCCTGCGGCCACCCTCTCCCGTTTGGGAGAGGGACTACGCATCTTCCGAGCCCTCCTCGACTTCCCCCTGCCGCCGTGCGAGAATCGCCCCTGGCTGGAGCCCCCGTGACCCCCTCCTCTAACGGTAGTTCCTACGCACTACGCACTACGCACGACGCGCTCGTCGACCAGTATGGTCGCCGGGTCGAAGACCTGCGCCTGTCCGTCACCGACCGCTGCAACTTCCGCTGCATCTATTGCATGCCCGCCGCCGGGCTCGACTGGCTGCCGAAAGCGGAGGTGCTGTCGTTCGAGGAGATCGAGCGGGTTGCGCGCATCTTCGTCGGGTGCGGCGTGCGCGAGATGAAAATCACCGGCGGCGAACCGACCGTCCGCCGCGAACTGCCGGCGCTGATCGGGATGCTGCACGCGCTGGCGCCCGGCCTCGACATGAGCATGACCACGAATGGCTTCCTGCTGACCGACCTGGCGGGGCCGCTGCGCACGGCCGGCCTGGCGCGCCTGAATGTTTCGCTCGACAGTCTGCACCCGGAGAAGTTTCACGCGATGACGCGCATCGACGCGCTGCCGCAAGTGCTCGCCGGGCTCGATGCCGCGGCGGCGGTGGGCTTTGCGCCGATCAAGATCAACTGCGTCGTGATGCGCGGCTACAACGAGGACGAGGTGGTGGACTTCGCCACGCTCGCCCGCGCCCGCGATTACCGGGTGCGCTTCATCGAGTTTATGCCGCTCGACGCCGACGGCAAGTGGACGCAAGCGCAAGTCGTCCCCGGCCGCGAAATCCTCGACCGCATTCACGCGCGCTACCCGATCGAGCCGGTGGCGCACGGCCCCGAGCCCTCGACGCGCTACCGTTTCAGCGACGGCGCGCCGGGTGAGGTGGGCGTGATTGCGTCGGTGAGCGAGCCGTTCTGCGCGTCGTGCAACCGGGTGCGCATCACCGCCGACGGGCAACTGCGCGTCTGCCTGTTCGCGCTCGACGAGACCGACCTGCGCACGCCGCTGCGCGCCGGCGCCAGCGACGACGAACTGCTCGCCCTCATCCGCGACGCGGTCTGGCGCAAGTGGGCCGGCCACAAGATCGGGAAGGCCGATTTCATCCAGCCGGTACGGACGATGTCAGCGATTGGGGGGTGAGACCGGCATGTAGCATTGGGCAGATTGCAGTCCCCTCTCCCAAGTTGGGAGAGGGGTACGCGAAGCGGGGGTGAGGGGTTGATGCCGGTACGGACGATGTCTGCGATCGGGGGGTAGGTTCTGCGTCCCCCTCAGCGCTCGTCGGAGAGGGGCCGGGAGTCGCTTCTTTGTTCCCGGCACTGAAGCCATCGACTGCGCTCAGGCCAGGGTGCCGGGCTGATGACGACGAACTGACTCGCTTGCGGCTGGCTCAAGCCAGCCGCCCTGTTTCTCATCGCCGTCCCAAGCCCGGGGGTTCAGCCCCGGGCGAGAGTAGGTGACGGGGACCGACGCCCCGTAGGAGGGGCATTCCTGCCCCGACCCAGAAGGGTTCGCCGCAAGAATGCGGCTCCTACGAATCGACCTCGTTTCCTCGTTTCCTTGTTTCCTCGCCGTTGTCAGTTCTTCTTCGCGTAATTCACTTCCAAGCTCTGCGTCCAGATGCCGCCGTCGGCGCTCTCGTGGCCGAGGACGCGCCAGCCCGTGTCGGTCTTCATCATCGTCAGGCGGAACTGCCCGCGGCCCGGCACCTTGTAGAGTTGCGTCACCATCACCGGGTCCGACATCACCGTGCCGTCCGCGGCGCCGATGCTGACTTCATAGAGCCGCACCGCGACCGCAGTCGTCGCCGGGTCGAAGTTGAACACGGTGAGGGCGTTGTGCAGCAGCGTCTCCGGCGCCGCCGGGTCGTCGCCGACGCGCCCCCAGGCCCGCTCCTCGATCATAAAATAGGCGCCGTCGCCGAGCAGGCCGGCGGTCGTCGTCGTGCGGATGGTGGTGCGCTTGTCGGGCGGGAACGCAATCCAGCCGGCGCCCACCCACTCGCCGGCGAATGGCTTGAGCGGCGCAATCGACTCCAGCGCGCTGGCGGCGGGCGCCGCCGGCGTCGGGGCGGATGGTCGCGCCGCGGCAATCGAAACGAGGATGAGGGTCAGTAGAGCGAATGAGCGGCGCATGGGGGAACCTCCTGGCAAAGCACCTTCGATGATATCTCAACGGGACGAAGTCACCGCGTGCCTGCGTCCGGTCGGACACGGGGCGATGTCGTGATGGGGCGATTCATGAATCGCCCCAACAAACGGATGGGCTTATCCCTGTGCCCGCATTGCCCCGACCACAATCCGGCGGCGCAATGCGCGGGCCGACAGGGGGTCGGCCCCTACATTTCCTACTCCACCAGCAGCACCCAGTCGCCGATGCGCTGCGCGGCGGTGGCGTGCCAGATGATGGTGCGGTCCGCCGGCGGGCAGTAGTGCCACTGTTCGGCGTCACCGAGGCCGCCCGCAAAGACGACGGACAAGCCGAAGCGGCAATCGCAGCCGGCCTCTTGCGTCGGCGCGCCGGCGCCGCTGCGCCAGACGAACTCCGGCGCCAGCGGCACGCCAGTGCCGGGGACGGCGGCGAGGTACTTTGGCGCCAGGTCGGCGAGCGCATCGGGGAAGCGCCCCTCGACGGCGCGGTACTTGTCGAGCGCGGCGATGAGCGGCTGCGCATTTGCCGCCACCGTTTGCAGCACCGCGGCGCGGTCGGCGCGGAAGTGTGCGCCGAAGGCGAGCGAGGAGAGCATGAAGGTCAGGAGCGCCGCGCCGACCGCCACCCCCGCCAGCAGCGCCGGGAACCGGAACCCCTTGGCAGCGATCGCCACCAGCCCCAGGGCGGCGGCGAAAACGAACGCCCCGGCGAGCAGCAGCGCAAAGGCCATGTCGACGCGCGCGCCCGCTGTCGCCAGCGTCACCGCCCGTGCCGCCGTCGTGCCCGCCCCAGTGGCGCCACCTGCTACGCTGTGCGCCCGGACATCGAGCGTGTAACTCGCCCACATCCACGCCGCGGTGACGACCGCCGGAATGACCACCGCCAGCGCCACCGGCCCCGCCCGCGACTTGCGCTCACTCATGTCGCCGATTTTACTCTCCCAGTCACCGCAGGCGTCCCGCCGGCTGGCTGCAAGCGGCGTACGGACTGACGAAGGAGAAATAGGACACGTCGGGCTGTGGACAACGGCTTGACTCTTGCTAGGTAGCTTCATTAGACTGCGAGCGCCTTAGGATCCACCTCTTGGCACACTTAGCACGGAACGCGTCAAGAAGAGCGCCTGTGCTCAAGGGAAGCGCCACAGGGACACGGTTCCTAGGAGCCCGGCACGCGGTGTGTCGACGAACCATCGCCTCTGCCTCTGGGAGGAAACACCGTGAAGCCAGTTGTCTCGTTCCAAGTTCAGGCCTACCGCAAGTTTGAGGACCCGAACGATCCCCAATCGGTTCGCGGGTTCGCCTTCTGCCCTGTCTTCTCGCTCCCGGCCGGTCTCTCAATGAAGACCAACCCCCGCGAGAGAAACTTGAAGAAGCCCGCTGCAAAGGGAATCCGTGCGGGTCTGCTCGCGAGCGGGTATGAGCCGGGAACCTTTCACGTTCTCAACCGGGGGATTCTCATTTCCGCGGATGCCGTGTCATTCGACAACCAAGCCAGTACTTTGACCCTTGAGATGCCCGACCCCACCAAGCACGGGGTAGTCGACGGCGGACACACCTACGAAGTCATCCACAAAGTCCGCTCGGAGCTCGAGGGAGTGTCGGACCCCGAAGACAAGGCAAACCTGGCTGACCTGCTGAGTCGGCAATATGTGCTCCTTGAGATCATTACTGGGGTCGGGGACGACATCGACAAGGTTGCGCGCGCGCGCAACACCTCCGTTCAAGTCACTGAGATCACGATTGCCCACTTGCAAGGCAAGTTGCAGCTCATCAAGGACGCAATCGCTGATCAGCCGTATGCGGACAAGGTGGCCTACAAGCAGTTCGAGATGAACGAGATTGATGTACAGGACATTATTGCTGTCCTGACACTCTTCCTCGCTCGCGAATTCCCGGACGGGCGGAACCCCGTCATCGCTTACTCTTCCAAGGGCATGACTGTGAAGTTCTATTTGGACCACTTGGAGGAATACCGGGCGATCGCCGACCTTGTTCCGAAGATTCTCTACATGCATGACTATATCAAGCTTCGGATGGAGGCACTCCACAACGATACTGGCCTCCAGGGTCAGGGAAGCGGTAAGTTTCGTTCGTTGAAGGAAATCCGGAACCTGAGATCAACTCAGCCTCTTTGGTTCCTGTCTGACAAGAGCGGACAGGCGCCAGAGATTGACTATGAAGTACCAACCGGACTGTTGTATCCGCTCCTTGCCTCGTTGCGATATCTCGTGGAATTCGACGAGCACAAGGGGGTCTATGCTTGGAAGTCTGACCCAAAGACCTTCTTCGACGGGACAGCGGGGCCGCAGCTCGTAGCATCCGCCTTTGAGTTGAGCAGGCTGGTCGCCGACGGTAACCCTAACAAGTTCGGCAAGGAAGCCTACGTGTGGAAAGCCCTCCTGGGCGAAGTCGCGAGAGCGTACCATGAGTCTCACACGAAAGACGCCTGACGAAGCAAGTAACAGAAAGCAACTTGACGGGAGCCGCGAAGTGCGGCTCCCGTAGTCTCTCTACTCCCCGCACCCCAGCGGCGTGCGGTCGAGCCAGTCGCTCCACAGCAAACCGTCGCTGCCGTCGGGCAGGGTCAGTTGCGGCACCGAGATGATGACATCGTGCGGCTGGCCGGCGCGGCAGACGGGGACGAGCAGCATCCCGCCCGGGCGCTCGATCAGCCGGTGATAGAGCGTGTCGGCACTGCGCCAGCGGATGATGTCGCCCGCCCGCAGTCCCGCCCGCGCCGCGGCGGTGCCGTCGGCGACGGCGTGGATGCGCAGTTCCGGCTCCTCGTCCGAATAGGGGTCGCCGAGGTCGAGGCCGACCTGCGCGTTCACCGCCTCGATGACGGCCATGCGCCGGTCGGTCTGCGCCGACAGGACGAATGACACCGCCAGCCAGGCGGCGAGCGCCAGCGCGAGTGCGATGCCGATGCAGAGTGCGCCGATGAGGAGGAGGCGGCGAAGCATCACGGATGAATGATGAATAATGATGGATGAATAAGCAACCCCGCGGCGTCAATCATCATTCATCATTCATCATTCATGCGCCGCGCAGTTCGCGGAGCAGATGCGTGTAGTCCTTGTACGCCGTTACGCATGGCGGCCCCGGCGCGTAGAGATACTGGGATCGGGCCGGGTCGTCGGCGAGCAGCAGCATGGTGGAGGAGACGGTGCCGCCACGCTCGCCGTGAACGCAGAAGGCCGGCCAGCCGGCGCCCGGGTCGCCATGCTGCGCGCAGGCGGCGCCGAGTTTCGCTACGAGCGTGTCGGTGTCGGCGTCGCCAAGCGCGTCGAGCAGCGCCAGCCCTTCGGCGACATTGGGGATGGCGCGGTCGTTGGGGAGGCCGTTGGTGATGACGAGACTGCCCAGCGCGTAGTCCGTAGTAAGTAGTACGTCGGAACCGCCCTCTCCCCCCGGCCCCCTCTCCGACAAGCGGAGAGGGGGTGAAACAACCACTGCCGACTCCCCTCCCTGTGTACGGGGAGGGGTTGGGGGTGGGGTCGTAGGGTCGTTGGTCGTGGGTCGTGGGTCGTCGGGAAAGCTCAACACCACACGAGACTTGGCATCAGCGAGGATGAGGTTGAAGGGGTTGTGCTGCGCCGCGGTCTCTTCGGCGAGGGCGCGGGCGGCGGCGAGTGTGGGCTGACGCAGGCAATCGAGGACGAGCTGGCCGCGCGAGCGCTTCGCCGGGTCGGCGGGGCGGCCGGTGCGCAGATTGGCGACGGCGACCAGCAGTCCGTGCTCGTTCAGCCCCAGCCATGTCCCCCCGGCCCGCTGATCCCGCGCGCAGAGGATGCGCGGCGCGCCCGGCAGCACGGCAGGCGGCGTCGCCGGGCGGTCATAGGCCTCGTCGCGGTTGGCGGCGAGGATGTGCGTGTACACGGGATCCGCGCGGAAGCGATGGAGGAGGGTGCACATCAGACGGGTGAATGGTGAATGGAGAATGGTGAATGGTCAATGCGTGTGGCGCACAGCCGACCTCACCCCAGCACGCCTGACACCCTCTCCCGCCCCTCGCGTTCGCTCGGGGCACCCTCTCCCTGAAGTGGAGAGGGACTACCGGCTCCCTTCTCCGTCTCACGGAGAGGGGCCTCTGTGGTTGTGCTTCCGACGTACTACGTACTACTTACTACGGACTATCCTTTCCTTGGCGGCTGCGAGGGGCGGATTTCGACGCGGCTGGGCAGACTGCGCGTCGGATGGCGGAGCAGGTCGACGACCACCTCGGCGATGTCGGCGGGCGTCAGCGCCCAGTCGAGCTTGCGGGTGCGGCGGTCGCCACCGCCGAAATCGGTCTCGACGCTGCCCGGCATCACATAACTCACCCGGATGCCGTCATAACGCACTTCCTGCATCAGACACTCGCTGAACCCATTCAGGCCGAACTTCGACGCGCAGTACGCGCCCGCGTTCGGGAAAGTGTTCTTCCCCGCCAGACTGCTGATGTTGATGATGTAGCCGCCGCCCCGCTTCCGCAGATACGGGATGCCCGCTTTGCAGCAGTAGAAGACGCCGGTCAGGTTGGTGTCGATGACAGCGTGCCAGTCGTCGAGCGACAGGTCGGCAATGGGCGAGAACGCGCCGACGCCGGCGTTGTTGACCAGGATGTCCAACCCGCCGAAGCGGTCGGCGGCTTCCCGCAAGTTGCGCTCGACCTCATCGTATTTTCGCACATCCCCTACCGCGCCCGCCACCCGCTTCCCGTGCGCCTTGCCCAACTCCGCGACCGCCGCCTGGACCTGGTCGGCGTGCCGGGCGGTGAGAAAGACCGACGCGCCTTCGGTGAGCAGCGCCTCCGCGATGCCGCGCCCAATGCCCTTGGAGCCGCCCGTCACCACCGCCACCTTACCGTCGAGAACGCCCATCGTCGCCTCCGCTAGTATCAGGATGTGTGAAACAGGGTATTCCCTCTATCAAGGGAATCTCTTTTCGGACTTGGGGCGCGCCTCTGTCGCGCGACCCGCCGAAGGGAGCGAGGGGCATGCGGATGCTTGGATCTTTCGACGACAACCGGCGGCGATACTGGAGTGGTGATGCCGAGGGCTGGTTCACTCCGGGCGCGGAGCCGGTCCCCGTCGCGTGTTACCACTGCGGCACGCAGAACGCGCCCGCGGCGGAAAAGTGCGTCTCGTGCGGCACGACGCTGACCGGCGCCGACGCGGCCCGCAAACGCCGCGAGGCGGCGCGCAAAGCGCTCGACGACGGCACGAAGGCACTGGACAACGGCCGGTTTCCGGACGCCGGCCTGCTGCTGGAACGGGCCGCGGCGCTCGACCCGGTGGCGGTGGAACCGCACTACCTGCTCGGCGTCCTGTATCAGCGGATGAACGATGTCCACGGCGCGCTCAAGCACCTGCGGCGGGCGGTCAACCTCGATGCGACGCACACCGCGTCGTGGCAGGCGCTGGCGGATCTGCACAAGCGCAGCGGCGACATTTTCTCGGCGCGGATGTATGAGCGCCTGGCGTCGGGCGCGGTGCCGGCGGTGGCCATCGGCGCCGCGAAGAAAATGTTGATTGTGGACGACGACCCGCGCATTGTGCGGCTCATCCGGCTGCTGGTCTCCGCCAATTGGGGCACCGGCGTGCAGATCGACTGGTCGGAAGACGGCGCCGATGGCCGTCTGAAAGCGATGAGTGGAGAATATGACTTGCTGACGCTCGACCTGAATATGCCGATGATGGGCGGCCTCGAGGCGCTGGGGATGCTGCGCGGCAACCCGAAGACGATGCGGACACCCGTCATCGTCGTCACCGCTGACAACGACCCGGCCACGGAAGAGCGGGCGAAGCGGATGGGCGTCACCGGCTACCTGCTCAAGCCCTTCACACCGGACCAACTCGTCGGCTGCATGCGACCGCTCCTCGGCGAACCGACGGCCGGGCGCTGATGAGTCAGGCCGCCACCGAGGCCGAGCGGCAGCCCACCCGGGCGGTCGAGCGCTACGCCCGCGCGCTCGGTGCGCTGCGGCGCGCCAGCGAGACGCTGTATCGCCGTACCAGCGTTACGGAAATCCTGCGCGACGCGCTGCAAATCGTGTCCGACGCCGTCGACGCGGAAGCGGGCGCGATCCTGCTGCACGACCCCGACACCGACCGCCTGGTGCTGCGCCATGTCATCGGCCCTGCCGCGGACAAGGTGCGCAACCTGACGGTCAGCCGTGACTCCATCGCCGGCACTGTGTTCCATTCGGGCGAGCCGCTGCTCATCTCCGATGTGACGGCCGACCCGCGCCACACGCACGCCGTGGACTCCGTCAGCGGGTTCCGCACCGAAAGTCTGGTGGCCGTGCCGCTGAAGCGGATGACCGGCACGCCGCTCGGCGCCGTCGAATTGCTCAACAAACGCGGCGGCGCGTTCGATACGACCGACCTCGAGGTCGTCGTCACGCTGTCTGCGGTCGTCGCCGCGCTCATCGAACACTTGCACCTCAACGAAGAGGCGCGCCTGTCGCGTGCCATCCGCGTGGCCGGCGACATCAGCCATGACCTGAAGAACCTGATGGCGCCGATCCCGATGTCGGTGGAAACGCTCCGACTCACCATCGACCAGGCGGCGGAGCGGCTCGAGCCGCTGTTGGGCCGTGTCGAGAAGACTGACGCCGGCGCCGCGCGAGCGTTGCGCACGGAATTGACGGCGCTGCGCGACCAGTGCCGCGAACTGCTCGATATGCTGGTGGACAGCGCCAGCGGCACGCAGGAGCATGTGAAACTCATCGCCGACGCCGTGAAGGGCGTCGTGGCGCCGCCCAAGTTCGAGCACGCCGATGTCGCGCCAATTGTAGCGCAGGTCCTCCGCGCGCTCTGGCCGCTGGCGAACGACCGCGGCGTCGGGCTGTATGCGGAACTGCCCGAGGGCGGACTCTCCTGGACCTTCGACCGCTGGCGCGTCTTCAACGCCATCTACAATCTGGTGAACAACGCCATCCCCGAAACGCCCCGCGGCGGGCGCGTCACCGTCAAGGCGCGGCAGACACAACGCGACGGCCACCCGAACGGGTCCATCTGCCTGCAGGTCGAAGACACGGGCGGCGGCATTCCCCCCGAAGTGTTGGAAAAACTCTTCACCGATGAAGTCGTGACAACCAAGGTCGGCGGCACCGGCCTCGGCACGCGCATCGTGCGCGACGCGGTCCGCGTGCACGGCGGCACGATTCAGGTCGAGAGCACCGTCGGCAAGGGCACGACCATCACCGCCTGGTTCCCAACCGAGCCCATCCCGCCCGACGAACAGCCTCGCTCCTAATCGCGGTACACTCGCGCGACCTTGGGGAGGCGCGCGATGCCCACCGTGAATGCCGACGCGTTCGAACGCTTGCTCGTTGAACTCGAAGCGCACGCTGATGAACACAAAGTCCCCATCTGCCGGCGCGACCGCGGGATGTTTCTCTATCAACTGGCGAAGGATGCCCGGCCACAGCACATCGTTGAAATCGGCGCCGCCATCGGCTATTCGGCCGCCCTGCTCGCCCGCGCCCTCGCCGAGAACGACCAAGGACACATCACCAGCATTGATATCAGCCAGAAGGCCGTCGCGGCGACCCGCGCGACGCTGGAGCGCGCCGGCTTCGCCAGCATCGCCACCGTCATCGAGGCCGACGGCGCCGCCGGCGTGAAGTCGCTCACCACCCCGATTGACTTCCTGTTCCTCGACGCCGACAAGCCCGGCTACATCGCCTATTTCCGCGCCGCCGAGCCGCGGCTGACCGACGGCGCGGTCCTGGTCGCCGACAATGTCGGCCGCTTCCCCGACCAGATGGCCGAGTACTTGTCGGAAGTCCGTCGCCGCTTCGAAAGCCGCACGCAAGTCTTCGCCGACGACGCGATGGAAGTGAGCATCTACCGCACATGATGCGCCTCGTCCGCCGGCATTCGCTGATTCTCGTCGGCGTGTGCAGCGTAGTTGTGTCGCTCGGCGTCGCCATCGCGTTGATTAGGACGAGTGACTCACCGCTCGGTGTCTATTTGCTATTCGGCCTGCCGATGGCCGACCTGGCAGCGCTCTTCGGGCTGTGGGCACTGTTGCGCCGGCGCGACGAGTCTCCGAGCAGCGACGCGCTGGCCGCCGCGTTGCGGCGCGGACGGCCGGTCGTCGTCGACCTCTACTCGAACACCTGACTGGGCTGCCTGGCCTCCGGGCCCGCCGTGCGCGGGCTGGCCGAACGATTGAAAGACCAGGCCGAGTTCTTGAGCGTGGACATCAAGTCCGCCGCCGGCCAGGAACTCGTCGAGCGCCACGGCCTGCACCCATTCCAACTGGCCGTCTTCGACGCCCGCGGCCAGTTCCTCGCAGCCACCAACGGCCACAGCGAGGCCGCCGTCCGCGCCGCCCTGGACCGGCTGACCGGCTAGAGTTCGATCTGCGCGGCGCGCACGAGGAAGACCGCCATCTGCCCCCGTGTCACCGCCGTCGCCGGGTGATAGGTGCCGTCCGGAAAGCCGGCAACGATTCCCTTTTGACGAGCGTATTCGACGAACCGATAGAACGGATTGACGCAAGGGACATCCCGGAAGGACTCCCCGCCGCACTTCGGCGGCGTGAAGGCGCTCAAGTCGCCGTCCGCGGCATCGCGCACCCGCGCCAGGAAGGCGGCCATTTCGCCGCGGGTGAGGGTCTGCGCTGGCCGGAAAGTGCCATCGGGAAAACCGGTTGCGATGCCCTTCACCGCCACATACTCGACGAACCGATAGGCCCCGTCGGTACACGAGATGTCGGTAAAAGACTCGCTGTCGCACGCCGGCGGGACAAACGACGACAAGTCTCCCGCCTGCAGATCAAGCGCCCGGGCAAGAAACACCGCCGCCTGGTCACGCCGAACAATCACGCCGGGGCGGAACAACCCGTCAGGGAACCCCGTCACCACACCCGCCTCCGCAAGCGCCTCGACGAAGGCCCAGGCGAAGAACGCGCACGGCACATCGGCGAACGAGGGCTCGCAGTAGTCCAGCGTGCCGATGAAATCCTCGAACATCCCGGACGGCAGGAACCGGCGCATTGTCCCCGTGACGAAGACTTCGTTTCCACGCGAGCGCGAGCGCACCGCCACGCCCGCGATGCCGGAGCGACTGTTCGGCGTCGCACCGGGGCCGGCTGTGCTCGCAGTCCAGACTTGCGCACCTGTGTCCGCGTCCAGCCCCGCTGCCGCGTAGACGGTGGGGGTTTCCTGGCTAGAATGACCTGCCACGATCACCCGATCACCTCGCGGGGAGAGGGCCAATGCGAACGGAAAAACGGGAGCAAGACTTCCGCTATCCCACATCGTCGACCCGTCCGTGGAACGCAAGGCGGTCACATGTCCCCCATCAGCGCGGCTGATAGTCGCCAAGCAGCGATCACCATTGGCCGACAAGCGCAAATCGCCGCCGGACGTGAAGGCAGGCCCGATGAGGCGCTCCCATACTGCCAGTCCGGTTGCCACATTCGTCGCTGCCAAAACGGCTTCATCGCTGTCGCCCGGCACCCGGTCAATGACTCGCACGAGCAACACGCCATCAGGGCTGCTCGCTGTCTTCTCGGTGCGGCCCGCGTCCCGAACATCCCAGACGCGCTGACCAGTAGTTGTGTCGAACGCGGACACGAAAGAATCGTTCCAAAGTGTGTTCCCCACGAGCACCGGAATCGAGCCTACAGCGACAAGACGGGAATTGTCCGGCCCAAGCTCCAGTGAATTAACCCACAGCACAATGCCCGTGCTGGGCCGATAGATGGTTTCCCAATGCAACGCGCCGGTTACCGCATCGAACGCCCACACGACCCCTCGCGTCTCGCTGAAGCCGCCAACAAATACGCGATCGCCCGACCGGCTTACTTGCACACTCGTCGCGCCAGCGTCGGCGCTGAACCCCAGCGGATTGAGCAGCACCAGCCAACGCTGCGCGCCGGTCGCGGCATCAAGGGCAAGGACGAAAGCGCGCGGAGACGGCGCGTTCGGATCTTGCCCCACCACATACACCGACTCTCCATCGGGACTGACCGCAAATGCTCCAAGATTGCCATAAGTTTCGGGGGCTTCAGGATAGATCACTGTCCACTTCGGCTCGCCGCTTCGCGCGTCGTACGCGCGCACGAGGACTTTGGTGAACGGCCGAAAGCCGTCGAGCAGAATGGTATGCGTGCCCAACACGAACACGGTGCGCTGGTCGGGGCCTAGTGCAACGCGGTTTCCCGTCTCTGCGCGGAATCCCTCGCCGGCCGAATAGCTCTCCCACACCAGGCCGGCACTTCCGTCGAACTCGTGCTGTCCAATCGTCAGGTTCTCGTCGCTGCGAACCCCGCTCGCCAACAAGCAAAGGCAGCCGACCGTCACGACGCGGCGCAGTGCGCGCATCGCAGGCCCCCCCGAGCCAACCGTACTCGATTGACTGCTATGCGCATTGTACCCAGCTCCGCGAATCCCCTCGAACTTTCTGTCAGTCCACAGGAGCGACCCGTGGCCCGCCGAACGGCTCTTTAGTCCCCCTGGAGGAACCCGAAATGACCCGACGAGAAATCCTGGCCGCCCTCGGCGGCACGCTTGGCGCGCTGCCGCTGCTCGGCCTGCGCGCCGCTGCCCATCCCGAAGTGGAAGCGCCCGCGCACGGCAACGGCGCCCCCACCCCAACGACCGGCGGCGTCACCACCGACGACCTGATGAAAACCGCGCTCGACCTGGCCGGTTACAAAGACATCCCCGCTGACAGCGCTGTGTTCAATCCCGGCAAGGGCATCCGCCGCGTCCTGTTCTGCCTCGACGCCGACACGGGAACGCTGCTCTACGCACACCAAATGAAGTACGACTGCGTCCTCGTCCACCATCCGATGAACCAACTCCCCGGCGCCGGCGCCGTGTACGCGCGGCAGGTGATCAACATGGTTCGCCAGGGCGTGCCGGAGGCCGCCGCGCACGAGGCCGTGGACGGGCGCGTCGAGGAACTCGTCTTCGGTGGGCACACCTACAACTTCGACAACCTGACCGCCGTGGCCAAGCGCCTCGGCCTCGCCTTCCTCGGCATTCACAATCCGCTCGATGAACTCGGCCGCAAGCGGATGCAGGAAGTCGTGGACGCATTGCTGTCGCGCCACGGCGACGCCACGGTCGGTCAGGTCGCCGAGGCGCTCGCCGGGCAGCCGGAATTCCGCGGCCTGCCGGTCTCCGTGGCGGTGCGCAGCGGCGACCCGCACGCGCCGGCGAAGAAGGTCGCGGTCGCGCACGGCGCCTACACCAACGGCGGTTATGAAGTGCCGGCCACCTATTTCAAGAACGGGGTGCCGACCGTGGTGATGATTCACATCGCCTGGGGCGACTTACAACGATTGCGCCGCGAGGCCCTCGGCAACCTCATCATCACCGGCCATGTCGGCGGCGACTCGATGGGCTTCACCCCGTTCCTGCACGCCTTGCGCGCCCGCGGGCTAATCGTGGACACCCTCGGCGGCGTTTCGGGCGCGGAGATGTCGCGCTAACGATTCACGCTCGCGAAACAACGAGGCGGAGCCGGTTGGCTCCGCCTCGGTCACAAGATTCGCAGAAACGGCGAGTTAGCCTTCAGGGAGGAGGAACACCTTGGTAGAAGCCACGCCACAACTCATTCCCGCTCGAGTCGTACGCGACCGTCACATAGCGTCTGCCAGGCTCAGGCGGCGCAGGCGGAATAACCTCTTTCGCTCCGCCCCCCGTAATGATGACGGCAGTCGAAGACTCGAAGTTCGGCGGTGAAGACATTGCAAACGCTCTTCCGCCTGGTACGCCTGCAACCAGCACATCAAACAACAACGCCAAATCGGAAATCCTGCGCTTTTGCAAGCGCATTCCGTTAGCGCCAGAATCTAACTGTCCGTGGCCGGCAATGAAGACATCGGGGTCCGCATTGAGCATGGCAAACGGGCGTCCGCTGTTGTGCGAGATGGAGATCGGCGCGCCAACGTTGTCGAGCCTTTGACTGAAAATGCTCCAGGTCGCTATGGGAGCGGCTGGATCACTGGGTCCCGCGACAACCAGCCGCGCGCCTGATAAATTGGGCGATTGCGCCACAATGGTCCAACCACGCGCGTCGTATTGAGGAACGGGGCTCGTATAATAACTGCTTCCGATCCTCCATCGGGTGTGCGAAACATGAGAGGCCGAAGTCAGATTGCCGGTCGCGTAGTAACTCTCCACGAGACCGATGACGGGGACCGAATGACGCGTCCAGTACGCCTGCTCAAAGCGTGAAGTGTCGGGAATGGCGGGATCGGCAGTCAGCACTTGCGTGCTGGAGTTGATCGTCCAGTCCCCCCACCTCCGAACTTCCCCCTTGGCTCCTGTAACGCCGACCACGACCAGGGGAAGACCCTTGACCGAGCTTGGGTGCCTGAAAATGTGATTCCACTCCCCGATTTCAGTGGTGCCCAATCCAGTCGGAATGCGCCAGCGCAATGCCAGTGTCTGCGTGTCATAGGCCGCGATGAAACGGGTTGCATTGCCTTCCGAGGTCAGCGGCCCGCGCCCGATGATTACCACGGTCAAGCCATCTCTGCTGACCGCGACATCCAAAGCCATCACATTGCCGTCCACTGGGCCGGTGTAGGGATTGATGGTCCACAGCCACTCCCCTGTCAGGGCGTCAAGAGCATCCAACCTCGGCCCCAGATAGACTCCGCCAACAAGAGCATCCCGCGCCAAATAGAGCGTCGGATTCTGACTGCCGATCGTCCCAATTTCAGAGTGGGCGAGACGCTTTCCCGTTCCCCACAAGCCCGACGTCGTTTTCCAGATTGGCAGACGAACCGGACCCCCGTCCGAGTCGTCGTAAGCCAACGTCGTGGCGTGCGCCACTCCGACTTCAAACGCAAACCCGGTGACGAAGACCAGCGAAGTGAGCACGGTCGTGTCGGCAATGACATCCGTGGCCCAGGCTTCATAGTTAGCCGTCGGCCCTTCCCACAAGCCTGCCTCATTAGGTGAAGGAAGCGCAAACGCCGGTTGTGTGCCGAAATTCGGCTCCAAGACAAAAAGCGCAGCCAGTCCGCTTGCCAGAACCAACATCAAAAGTCGCCGAACCAACGGCCTCTTCGACATCTTCGCGACCTCCTTTTGCGGGTCCCAGACCCGCCTCGTTGCCCCCTCCCTTCCTCCCCGGCGGCAAACCCCCTTTCACCAAGAGAGGGATTGCTGTCCAGTGACTCAAACAAGCCCTCGACTGGCTGGGGCTGCCGCTATAATCGGCGCCAGATGCCCGCCTTCGGCAAGCACAAGGACCTCCTCGTCCGTTCGGACGACCCGTTCAACGCCGGCCCGCCGCCGGATTTGTTGCGCCAGCACCCCATCACCCCCGCCGAGCTCTTTTTCGTCCGCAATCACGCGCCTGTGCCCGCCATTGACGCCGCCGCCTATCGCCTCACGGTGGACGGCCTGGTGCGCACGCCGCTGCGCCTGTCGCTTGACGACCTGCGCGCCCGCTTCCCGCGCACGACGCTGACCGCGACGCTGGTCTGCGCCGGCAACCGGCGCCAGAACCTGATCGCGGTGAAGCCGGTGCCGGGCGAAGTGCCGTGGGACAATGAAGCCATCAGCACCGCGGAATGGGGCGGCACGCCGCTGCGGGCGGTGCTGGAGGCGGCGGGCGTCGAGCCGGCGGCGCGGCATGTGGCGTTCATCGGTCTCGACCAGGTGGAAAAGCACGGCGAGCGTTTCGGTTTCGGCGGCTCCATCCCGATCGAGAAGGCGCTCGGCGCCGAAGTGCTGCTCGCCGATACGATGAACGGCGCGCCCTTGCCGCCGGCGCACGGCTTCCCGCTGCGCGTGGTGGTGCCCGGCTTCATCGGCGCCCGCAGCGTGAAGTGGCTTGGCGGCATCACCTTGCAAGCGGAGCCGTCGGATAACTACTACCGGGCACGGGCCTACCGGACTTTCCCTCCCGAAGTGACCGCCGAAACCGCTGACTGGACCCGCGGGTCCGTGCTCGAGGATGTCGGCGTCAATGCCGTCATCTGCGACCCGCTGCCCGGCGGCCGGCTGGCGGCGGGCACAGTGAGCGTCCGAGGATACGCGATCGGCAGCGGCGGGCGCCCGGTGGTGCGCGTCGAAGTCTCCGCAGACGGCGGCGCCGCTTGGACGGACTCGACCCTGCTCGGCGCGGCGACGCCGTGGACCTGGCGGTTCTGGGAGGCGGCGCTGCCGCTGACCGCCGGCACACACGAACTGGTCGCCCGCGCCCAGGATGCCGCCGGCGCCACCCAGCCGCCCGATCCCCGCGCCCTGTGGAACTTCAAGGGCTACATGAATAACGCCTGGCACCGCGTCCGCGTCGAAGTCGTCGGCGCGTGACGGCACGCGCTATTCCCGCCCTCTATAATCAGCGCAATGCCTGACATTGCGTATGTGAACGGCCGCTGGTCGGCGCTCGACGACGCCGTCATCTCCATCAACGACCGCGGTTTCCTGTTCGGCGACGCCGTGTATGAAGTCGTGCGCGTCTACGCGGGCCGGATGTTCCGCCCCGAACTGCACCTGGCGCGCCTGGCGCGCTCGGCCGGCCAAATTGCGCTCGAACTGCCTCACACGCGCGACGAATTCGTGGCGCTGTTCGAGGAGGCGCTGCGCCGCAGCGGCCAGCGCGAGGCCATCATCTATCTGCAAGTCACCCGCGGCGTCGCCCCGCGTTCGCACGCCATCCCGCCCGACCTAAAGCCCTCGGTAGTCGTGACCGTGCGACCGGCGCCGGTCGTGTCCGACGCCGTCCGCGCCGCCGGAGTGTCCGTTGTGACCGTCCCCGATGTCCGCTGGCTGCGCTGCGACATCAAGACGACCGCCATGATCGGCAATGTCCTGGCGCTGCTCGCCACCAACCGCGCTGGCGGCTTTGAAGGGATTCAAGTGCGCGACGGCATCGTGACCGAAGGCATCTCAACCAATGTCTTTGCCGTCTTGGACGGCGCGGTGCGCACCGCGCCCGAGGGGGTGGAACTGTTGAGCGGCGTCACGCGCCATCTCGTCGCCGGCCTGGCGCGCGAACATCCCGGACTGCGCGAAGCGGCCATTTCCGCGGCCGACCTCTTGCGGGCCGACGAGGTGTTCCTGACCAGCACCACCAAAGAAGTCGTGTCGGTCGTCTCGGTGGACGGGGAGCGCATCGGCGACGGGCAGCCCGGGCCGGTCGCCCGCGACCTCCACCGGCGCCTGCGGGCGCACATCGCGGAAGCGTGCGGGCTGGCGGAAGCGGTCGCCGAGCGCGCCTAGGGCAGCGGGCAGGTCATCACGGGCTGAATCGTCCGGATGACGAAGACGGCCATCTGATCCCGCGCCACAACGGTCAGGGGCCGGTAGGTCCCGTCAGGGAACCCCGCGGTGATGGCTTTCGACGCGATGTATTCGATGAACACATACGACGGGTGCTGGCACGGCACATCGGGGAAAGTCTCGCTGCCGCAGGCCGGCGGGATGAATGAGGCGAAATCGCCGTCGAGCAGGTCGCGCACCCGGGTCAGGAAGACCGCCATCGCGCCCCGGTTGACCGTATTGGCCGGCCGGTAGGTGCCGTCCGCCTGGCCGGACGCAATGCCGTGCGCTTTCACATACTCGATGAAGATGTACTGCGGGTCGGTGCACGGCACATCCGTGAACGATTCGGAACCGCACGCCGGCGGCGTGAAGGAGGCAAAGTCGGCGAGAATCTTATCCGCCGACCGGGTCATAAAGACGGCCATCTGCCCACGCGTCACGCTTTGCGTTGGGCGGTACGTCCCGTCGACGAAGCCGCTGGCGACGCCCTCGCAGACCACGGCATCGATGAAGGGACGCGCCCAGTAGTTGCACGCCACATCGATGAACGCTTCATCGCACGAGGAGAGCGTGAGCAGGCCGCTGCCGCTGACCCGCTTGACCACGATGAAGTAGCGCGCATCGCTGGGCGGCGTGAAGAAAATTGACTCGGCGGCGCCGGGCCCAGCGGTTGTGCTCTTGACCGCGATGACCGGATCGCCGGCGCTGCCATTCGAAGTGGCCGTTGTGGTAGTGAACTCGTCTGTGTACAAGTACAAGTCGAAATCGGCGCCGGGGGGCACAGCCAGCGTCAGGTGGATCGGCTGACCGCCCAGCGCGTTCAAATACCGCGCCCACGCCCGGGCATCGAACGGACCGCCGTCCAGCGCCCCCGCATCAGTGCCCCCGAGGATGAGTTCATTGAGGACCGCGTCGACAGCGGCCTCAACATTGATGCGCCCGAAGCCCTCGCTGCGGTCGCGGCCGCCGCGGTCGAGCGTCGGATTCGGGTCGGCCTCCGCCGATTGATTGGTCTCCGTCGCCGTCATGGCGAGCAGCATCTTCACACGCAGCGCTTCGGCCTCCGTGAAAGTCCACGGGGAACCCGCCAGCCCGAACGCCTCGACAAGCAGTGCTGCGGCGCCGGCGACATGCGGGGACGCCATCGAAGTCCCCTGCCAGAACGGATAGGCGTAGTCGTTCGGGAAGCGGTCGGGCAGCACGGGAAACGCGTCGTCCTCATCGGCGTCGTTGCTGTCCACCGAAGTGATGAACCGCCCTTCGCCGGCGCCGGGCGGGGCAAAACTGCTGCCGCCGGGCGCGGCCACATCCGGTTTGCTGCTCGTCATCGCCCCCGGCGAGGAATACCAGGTGATCTTGTCCGTGCCGCCAATCGCCCCGACGCAAATGCCCCGCGACGCCGATCCGGGGCTCGTCACCAACCCGCCATCGCTGCGGGAATTACCCGCCGCCGAGACGGCCACGATGCCTTGCGCCACGAGGCCGTTCAGCGCGGTGTCCACGGTTGCATTCACAAACCCGATCGTCCAGGAGTTGTTGACCACCACGATATTGAGCGCGAGGCGGTTGGCGCTCACCCAGTTCATCGCGCCGATGACATCGCCATTGCCGGTGCCGGCGTCATCGAAGATGCGCACGCCGGCCAACTGCACGCCCGGCGCCATCCCGTTCATCAGCGACTCGCCGTCGCCGACGGCGGTGAACGGCGCTTGCACCTGCACCCAGTAGGCGCTGCTGTCGCTGGCCACGCTGCGCGTCGCACCGGCGGCCCAGTCGGCCCGCAGCTGCCCGGCGGGGATGGTGGCGGTCAATAGCAGCGGCTGCGGAGCACTCATCGGCACCGTGACCGAAGCGGTGCTGGCAAATCCCGTCCCGTTGAATTGCAATAGATGCAGAGTGACTGTGCCCGATCCGCCGGTGTTGGCCCAAAACAGGCGGACCTCGACCGGCGCCGGCGCGACGAAACCGGTCGTCTCCACGGGGAAGAATGACAGGAAAGTCGTGCCGGTCGAGCCCGTGAACTGCGTTGAATCGCTGATCGGGATTTGTCCCGTCTTGGTGATGAGGGCTGTGCCGGCCCCGTTGCTCGCCGCCGACCCGGCGACATGGGTGCCGTGCCCGTCGAAGTCCCGCGGCTCCGCCGCGGCGGAGGGCGTCGTATCCATCCACCCCACAATCCGAGTGTTCGTGCCGCCGATGATGTCGAAGCCCAGGTCCGGGTGCGAGTCGTCCAGCCCGGTGTCGATGACCGCCACCGTCGTTGTCGGGTCGCCGCGGATTCCGAAGTTCGACCACACCTCTCGGGCCCGCGTCTGCCGCGTACTGTAGTGCATCAGTTTGATGGGCATCGGCGTTTCCGTCACCCAGACAACTCCCGCGAGTAAGGCCGTGATGCGCTCCAAGTCGTCCGTCGTTCCGGTCAGGAGCGGCCAGGCCACGCGGAGGGTGTAAACGAGGTCGGTCCGGTTGCCCCCCGAAGCGTAAATCACCTGCCCCCCCGCGGCGGCGACGCGAGCCGCATCGGCGTCCGTCGGCGGCCCGGCGAGCGCAATCAGCAGGTCAGCGTACACGCCCGGCCGCGGCGGCGCGTCCTCCTGCCGCGCAAGGCGCAGCGCGCCCTGGTCTACGCGGGCCTCCAGCGCATCCTCGATGCGGTTGCCGTTCTGGTCGGTGGCGGGGTCAGGGCGAACAACCTTGGGGTCGGAAGCAACGGCGGGCGGCAGCAGTGACCCGGGCGATGACGGCCCGGCGACGAACACGAAGAAGAGCGCAGTGCCCGCGGCGGCGGTCAGGCCGCAGCGCCAACCAGTTCGCTGCCGGACCATCCCTCCGCTACTCCTTTCCGCGACGCGCCTCGCCGGGGAGTCCTGTGGTTCCACTGTACCCAAGTTCGGCGGCGCGGAGCGCTGCGCCTGCGTCAGCCCGCGGGCTGCGTGCCCAGCGCCGGCTTGACCGCCGGCTCGGGCGGCTTGGCGCCTTCGGCGGGGACGGCGTCGGTCGCTTTCGGCGAGACTGGCGGCGCTTCCACAACCTTGGGCGGCAGTGTCTCCCCGCGCAGCAGCGCGGCAACTTCATCATGGTCGAGCGTCTCGCGCTCGAGCAGCACTTCCGCCACCCGCCCCACCGACTCGCGGTTCGCTTCGAGCACCGAGCGCGCCTTCTCGTAGCACAGGTCGAGCACCTTGCGCACTTCTTCGTCGATCTTGCTCGCCACCGATTCCGAGAAATTGCGCTCCTCGATCAGATCGCGGCCCAGGAACGGCATCCCGCGCTTGCCGAGGGAAACCGGCCCCAGCCCTTCGCTCATGCCGAATTCCATGACCATCCGCCGGACCAGTTCCGTCGCCCGCTCCAGGTCGTTCGCAGCGCCGGTGGTGATGTCGCTGAAGAAAATCGCTTCCGCCGCCCGCCCGCCGAGCAAGGCCGCGATCTGGTCGAGCAGTTCTTCCTTGCCCATCATGAACCGGTCTTCGACCGGGATCATCTGGGTGTAACCGAGCGCCATGCCGCGCGGGATGATGGAAATCTTGTGCAGCGGGTCGGCGTGCGGGAGCAATTCCGCCAGCAGCGCGTGGCCGACTTCGTGGTGCGCAAGGATTTTGCGCTCGTGCTCGGATATGACGCGGCTGCGGCGCTCCGGTCCCGCCATCACGCGGTCCACCGCGTCTTCCATGTCGGACATCAGGATCTGGGTGCGGTTGCGCCGTGCGGCGAGCAGCGCGGCCTCATTGACCGTGTTGGCCAAGTCGGCGCCCGAAAACCCCGGCGTGCGCCGCGCCAGGATGTGCAGGTCGATGTCATCGGCCATCGGTTTGCCGCGACAGTGCAATTCCAGGATGGCCTTGCGCCCGTTGATGTCCGGGTTCTCGACGATGATCCGGCGGTCGAAGCGGCCGGGCCGCAGCAGCGCCGGGTCGAGCACATCGGGCCGGTTGGTGGCGGCGATGAGCACCACGCCTGCGTTCGGGTCGAAGCCGTCCATCTCGACGAGCAGCTGGTTCAGGGTCTGTTCGCGCTCGTCGTGCCCGCCGCCCAGGCCGGCGAAGCGCTGGCGGCCGACGGCGTCAATCTCGTCGATAAAGATGATGCAGGGGCGGTTGGCCTTGGCCTGATCGAAGAGGTCGCGCACGCGCGCGGCGCCGACGCCGACGAACATCTCCACGAACTCCGACCCGGAAATGTGAAAGAACGGCACGCCCGCCTCGCCCGCGACCGCGCGCGCCAGCAGCGTTTTACCGGAACCCGGCGGGCCGAGCAGCAGCACCCCCTTCGGGATGCGCGCTTGCAATTGCTGAAACTTCTTCGTATTGCGCAGGAATTCGACGACTTCGAGCAATTCTTCTTTGGCTTCATCCACGCCGGCGACATCGTCGAAGGTCGTCTTCGGCTGGCCCTCCACCGACCGGCGGGCGCGGCTCCGCCCGAACGCCATCGCCTGGCTGCCGCCGATCTGCGCCTGGCGTAAGAGGAAGTACCACAGTCCCACGAACAAGAGGATCAATACGCCCACCATCACAATGCTGCTGATCCACTGGTCGGACAGTGCGGGGACCTCGAACTTGACCTTGATGCCGTCGCGCCGGGCCCACTCTTCCACCATCGGAACCCAAATCTTCTCGTCGAAGGGCGCCATGACATAGTATTCCTTCGGCGGCGTTTCCTTGAGCTGCCCGTGGATCTTGTTGCCCTGGACGATGACGGACTTGAGCTGGGCGCGCGTGCCGCGGTCGATGAACGCGTCCCAGGTCAATTCGGTCGGCCGGCGCAGGTTCTCCGACCACTTGAACCAGAGGGCCACCACCAGAATGGCGAAGCCCAAGAGGACGATCGATCGCAGGAAGCGGCTCATTGTGTGGGTTCCACTGACACTAACGCTGTGGGGTTATTCCCCGTATCCCGCCGGCGCACACTCGCATTATAGCAGGCCGCTGGGCGGCCTCTCGGACGCCCGCCGGCCGCAAGGCCGGCCGCAAAGCGGACCCGGCAGAGCAGGGATGTCGGGGCATTTCGCCAATTGATTCACTGATGAGACGAGCGCGACCCGCGGGAAGTTACACCGGCACCGGCAGGGAGGACCGATGAAACTCGCCATCAATGGATTCGGACGCATCGGGCGCCAGGTCTTGCGGGCGATCCTGCAGCGCCACCCCGACCTCGAAGTCCTCGCCGTCAATGACCTCGTCGACTCGAGGACGAATGCCCATCTCTTCAAATACGACACGAACTATGGCGCCTATCCCGGGACGGTGCGCGCTACCGCGGAAGCGCTCATCATCGACGACCGCGAATACCGCGTCCTCGCCGAGCGCCACCCGGCGCAACTGCCCTGGCGCGATCTCGGCGTCGGGCTGGTGCTCGAATGCAGCGGCGTCTTCACCGACGCCGCCAAGGCCGCCGCGCACCGCGATGCCGGCGCCCAGAAAGTCATCATCTCCGCCCCGGCGAAGGGCGACGACCTGACCATCGTCCTCGGCGTGAACGAGGGGATGTATGACCCGGCGAAGCACCACATCCTGTCCAACGCCTCCTGCACCACCAACTGCCTGGCGCCGGTCGCCAAGGTGCTGCACGACTGCTGGGGCATCGCCGGCGGCTTTATGACCACTGCCCATGCGTACACGAACGATCAGCGCATCCTCGACCTGGCGCACGAGGACTTGCGCCGCGCCCGCGCCGGCGCGTTGAACATCATTCCGACCACCACCGGCGCGGCGAAGGCGATTTCGCGCGTCATCCCCGCCCTCGAAGGCAAGATGCACGGCATCTCGCTGCGCGTGCCGACGGCGACGGTCTCGATTATCGACCTCGTGGTCCGCACCGAGAAAGCCGCGGATGCGGCGGCGGTGAACGCCGCCTACCGCGAAGCCGCGGACGGCGCGCTGCGCGGCATCCTCGCCTATACCGACGAGCCGCTGGTCTCCTCCGATTTCAAGGGCAACGAGCACTCGGCCATCGTGGACAGCCAGCTGACGATGGCGCTGCCGGGCAACTTGGTAAAGGTGCTCGCCTGGTATGACAACGAGTGGGGCTACGCCTGCCGCCTCGCTGACCTGGCGGCGCTGGTGAGCCGCGCCGGCGTTGGCGACCGCTCGAAGGCGGGAGCCGCGCGTGCATAAGCAGACCGTCCGCGACATCGATGTGCGCGGCAAGCGCGTCCTGGTGCGCGCCGATTTTAATGTGCCCCTCATCAACGGCGCCATCACCGACGACCGCCGCCTGCGCGCCAGTCTGCCGACGATCCACCACCTGCGCGAGCAGGGCGCGCGCATCATCTGCTGCTCGCACCTGGGCCGCCCCAAGGGGCGCGACGAGCAGTTCAGTCTCAAGCCCATCGCCGCGCGGTTGAGCGAACTGCTCGGGCAGCCGGTGACGCTGGCGCCCGGCTGCGTCGGCCCCGAAGTCGAAGCGCTCGCCGCGCAACTCCCGCCCGGCCAGGTGCTGCTCCTCGAAAACCTGCGCTTCCACCCTGAAGAGACTGCCAACGACCCCGCCTTCGCGGCGCAACTCGCCGCGCTGGCCGACA
>CAYNSX010000011.1:0-55621 GCA_964400165.1 uncultured bacterium | reverse complement strand
GCAGCGGGGCAATGAGGGTGCGCGCGTACGGGAAGCCGAAGGCCAGCGTGCTCACGCGTACGAGGAGGACGAGCGCGGCCGCGCTCCAGGCGAGCCGCGCGACCGCTGCCAGGCGCGGCGCGGGCGCGGGCACGCGGCCCGCGTGCGCCAAGCCGAGCACGGCGGTGAGCGCCAAGCCCAACACCACCAGCAGGCCGGCGGCACGCACGCCCGGCTCGGCGGCGAAGACGAGGTTGGGGCCGGCGCTCACCAGCGACACCTCACCCGAGAGGCGAGAGACCATCGTCAGTCCGACGGCGACGCCGAGCGCGGGCGCCATGGCGCCGACGGCGCGCCACCACGGGCGTTCGCCGCCCGCCGCCAGCGCGGCGCCCAGCAGGCAGACGATGGCCAGGACGGGCAGCGCGACGATGACGAGCGACGCGACGACCAGAGCCAGCGCCGCAGCGCAGCGCGCCACGGCGGGCGGGTCGCGCAACTCGGCGCGGGCGTCCACTAACCCGGCGCCCGCCAGGGCGAGAATGACCACGAGCGCCAGGCCGCCGGCGCGGTCGAAGAGCAGGCGCAGCTGCCAGGGCGTGCCGGCGCTGCCGTAGTCCACGAGGAACGGCGCATCCGCGTGCGCCACTTCCCACAGCAGCGACGCGGCGAGCGCAAAGCAGCCGAGGAGCGCGCCGGCGCCGAGCAGGACGGACACCAGGTCGCGCTCGGCGGGGCTGCTGCGGATGCGGCGCGTCAATAACGGCAGTGCCACCGCGAGCGCGGCCAGGAACAGCGGCCAAAGCAGCAGCAGATTGAGGCGCGCGATCTGGTCGAGGGTCACCGCAGGGTCACGCGCCCGGCGGCGCGGGCGAACGGACTACTTGCGCGCGGCGCGGCGGCGCGTGCGCTTGGGGGTCGCAGCGCCGAGTTCGAATTTGTAACCGCTCCCCCACACGGTCGAGATGCGGCACCCGATGCCGGGCAGGGCGAGCAGGCGACCGCGCAGGCGCCGGACATACGCGTCGACGGTGCGTTCGTCCGTCGGCGAGAGCGCCTCGTAGCCCCAGACTTCGCGGAGCAGTTGCGTGCGGCGGAAGACGGTGCCCGGTTCGCAGGCCAGGTGCCAGAGCAACCCGAACTCGGTGCGCGTGACGGGCACGCGCTTGCCTTGCACCCAGACTTCGAGGCGGCGGCGGTCGAGGCGGATGCCGGGGAAGAGCAGGACGGAGGCCGGGTGGCCGTTGCGCCCGTTGCGGCGCAAGACCGATTTGGCGCGCAGGAGGACCTCACGCGGGTGGACGGGGCGGAGCACATAGTCGTCGGCATCAATGCCAGCGTCCCACAGCGTTTCAAGTGTATCAACCTGGTCGGCGATAAAGATGACGGGGGTCACGACGCGGCGGCGCAGGGAACGGAAAGCGTCGGCGAAGCCGTTGTCCAGGCCGCCGTCGATGATCAGCAGGTCATGGGAATGCTCGAGCGCCGCCTGCAGACGCAGCTTGGCGTCGCCGTTGGTGATTCCGTTGGCGATCTCGACCCCGAATCCATCTTGCTCGAAATGCCAGCGCAAGAGGTTTCGGGTCCGCTCGTCTTCGGAGACGAACAGCACACGGCCCTTACCCAAAGCAATCACCCCTCTGTCACTCCCACGGACGCCCGCACGCGCCGTGTTGGTTGGGATATACCCGATAACCCGCCAGTGCATACCATTCGCTGTGCACGGCGGAAACTCCTGCTGTCGCCTAGTCGAACGCCCCGTGCTGCCGGAGGGAGACAAACTCGCCGTCGCGGCCGAGGATGAGGTGGTCGACGACTTCGACGCCGATGATCTCGCCCGCCTCGCGGAGCCGTTTGGTGGTCGCCAGGTCGTCCGGGCTGGGGGTCGGGTCGCCGCTCGGGTGATTGTGCGCCAGGATGACGGCAGCGCTGTTGCGCGTCAGCGCGGCGCGGAAGATTTCCCGCGGGGCGGCGAGACTGGCGTCGATGGTGCCCTTGCTGACCTCTTCGGCGCGGATGAGGCGGTGGCGCGTGTCGAGGCACAGAATGATGAAATGCTCGTGCGTCGTCGAGGGCAGGGCGCGGGCGGCGATGCGCGCCGCATCTTTCGGGTCATGCACCGGCTGGTGATCGGGGTGTTCGGTGGGGACGCGGCGGCCGAGTTCGAAGGCGGCGTTGAGTTGCGCGGCTTTCGCCAACCCGATGCCGGGCACTTCCTGCAGTTGCTCGACGGTCGCCTGGCTCAACGCGGCGAGCGAGTGGAATTGAGCCAGCAGCCGGTCGGCGAGCACGAGCGCGGATTCGCGCCGGCTACCCGTCCGCAGGATGATGGCGATCAGGTCGCCGTCCTTGAGGTCGCCCGCGCCCTTGCGGGCGAGCTGTTCCCGCGGGCGCTGCTCGGCGGGGAGGTCGCGGACGCGCAGGTGGTCGGCGCTCATCGTGCGAGCCCACTTCCCCGGCGCGGCGGATTCGCCTGCCGCCCGCTACTCCCCTACAGCCAGACGGCCTCCTGCACTTCAGGGCGGGCGGCCAGGGCGGTGACGAGCGCGTGGGCGTCGGCGACTGCGGTCACCTGCAGGTGCAGGCGCACCCAGTCGCGTCCCCCACCCCCGCCGAATTCGATGCGCTCGACTTGCACGCGCTGCGCTTGCACCAGCGCCAGCAGGTCGGGCACGGCGGCGCGGCCGCCGGAACTCAATTGCAATTCCAATTGCCGGAGGCCGGTGCGGCTGGCGATGCGGCGCTCGATCGCGGTCATCACGGTCAGCGAGAGCAGCACAACCGCGGTGCCGAGCACTGCGGTAGCGGTGATTGCGCTCTCGGTCATCTCGACCGCCGGCCAGCCGAGCGCCGCCGCCATCCCGATGGCGGCGACCGCCCAGAGACTGGCGGCGGTGGTCAGGCCGCGGACGACGCTGCCGTAGCGGATGATGGTGCCGGCGCCGAGAAAGCCCATGCCGGCGGCGACGCTGGCGGCGACGCGGCCGGTCTCACCGATGAACCAGAGCGAGACGAGCGTGTAGGTGGCGGCGCCGACGCAGACCAGGATGTGCGTGCGAAAGCCGGCGGGCTTTTCATACGCCTCGCGTTGCCAGCCGACCGCGCCGCCGAGGACGACGGCGAGCAGCAACTTGACGAGGACGAGCAGCCAGGTGGTGAAGTCCGGGGGCATCGTGTGCGGCCGATTCTAACACCGCGCCGCGCGGCGGGGGCTAGGACTTGGGGCGGGGGGTGTGCTTCTTGCCGTTGGCGGGGCGCGCTCTGCCACTTCGGTCGTCGGCTGACTGTCGAGCGCCGCCTGCGCGTGGCGTCTGCCCTCGTCGGTCTTGCCGAGCGCGAACTGCGTCAGGCCGCAGGCGACGGCGCCGGTGACACGGCGCCGTCCGCGCAGACGCGGTTCTTGCCGGCCGCCTTGGCGCGGTAGAGTGCGCGGTCGGCGCGCATCAGTAACTCTTTGACGGTCTCGCCACCGGGCGCCAGTTCCGCAATCCCGATGCTGATGGTTACCGCCCGGACTTGCGCCGCTTCCTGGTGAACGGGCTCGGCCCACCGGTCACAAAGACGCTCGGCGAGCGCGACGGCCTGCTCCACTGTGGTGTGCGGCAGGATGACGACAAACTCGTCCCCGCCGGGGCGCCCGACCCGGTCTTCCCCGCGCAGTTCGCCGACGAGGAAGTCCGCGAGGCCGCGCAGCAACTGATCGCCCGCCTGGTGGCCGAGCGAGTCGTTCACCCGCTTGAAACCGTCGAGGTCGAGCGTCGCCACCGAGAGCGGCAGCGCCTGGCGGACAGCCCGGCTCATTTCGACTTCGAGTTGCCGCTCGATTTCCCGGCGGTTGAAGACGCCGGTGAGCGAGTCGAGCGCGGCTTGCTTGATCGGTTGCGTCATCGCCCGGGCCAGCCGGTAACTCACCAATCCGGTGAGCAGCACGGCGATGCTCAAACTGGCGACGAGGAGCTGCTCGAGCTGGGCGCCGTGGCGTTCGAGTGGCGCGGTGGGCTCGTGCAGCACCAGTTTCCCCACGGTGCGGCCGCCGCCTTCCAGCGGCAGGCCCAGCGAGACATAGGTGGCGCGGCCGATATCGGCCCAATACGGGACCCCGTAAGCCGCCGGCTGGGGGATTCCCCCGTAGCCCCCGGGAGGCAGCGACTTGGGATCCAGCGTGGTGCTGATGACATTGCCGCGTGAAACGACGCACACATCGCACCCCGACATCCGCTTGATGAAATCGCAGAACGAGTCGCCGACTTCCAGGCCGACCACCACCCACCCGAGGTCCCGCCCGGGCAGGGTGAGCGGCACAGCCATGGTCTGGTAAATGTGTTCCTGCCAGTCGATCAGGCCGCGCTGCCCTTGCGGCGGGAGCGCTTCGTCGGGCAACAGCATCGAGGTCGGCGGCGGGCGGACTTCGGCGTCGGTGTGCACCCAGCCCATTTGTTCCTGGTGGATGTTGGCGACCAGGACGAACGACAGGGCAAACTCGTCGTTCTGCTGCCGCAGGATCGCGTCGAGGGTTTTTTCGTCCGGCCAGTTGCCTTCGAAGTAACTCAACAGCGCCTTGAGGACCGGCGCTTCAGAAACCGCCTTGGCGCTGATCTGGAGTTCGCGGTAGCGGCCTTCGAGCGAGACTTCGACCACCCTGCGCGCCTGCGACAATTCGCCCAGCAGTCGCGCATTGGTGTCACGCGACAGCATCAGGCGGGCGACCAAGAGCGCGCCCAGCGAGCAGCCGAGGCCGATGACGACAATCACGCCGCCCGTGAAGAGCAACGAGCGCAATTGGGTGGGCCGGGCGCGGCGCCGGGCGGGGCTGGGAACGGCTAGAAGGTCGTGCGCCATGTCACGCGGCCGCGCAGCAGGCCGCCGTCATGCAAGAGGTCCTGCGTGTAGTTCACATCCAGGATGGTGGAACGGCTGATGAGATACCGGACGCCGCCGGTCAGGTTGGTGACGGAATTGCCCCCGATTTGGTCGTTGCGGTCGAAACTTTCGAGGCGCATGGCATAGGAGAGGCGGTAGTTGTTGGCAGCGTGGTGCACGACATCGAAGTGAAAGCCCCAGGCGGTGCGGTTGAGGCCGCGGTCGAGGACGAGCGCTTCGCCGCGCAGCAGCCAGTGCGGGCGCGAATAGCGCCAATCCACGCCATACGCGGAGGTGATGCCGGTCGTCGCCGGATCGGGGCCGGTGGTCGGGCCGGTAACATGTCCCCAATACCCGTTGAGCCCCAGCACCCACGGTTCCTGATAGGTCTGCACGCGGACGCAGACATTTTGCAACCGCATGTCCTGTTGGGTGCCCGACAGCCAAGCCACTTCGTAGGACAGATGGTCGTTGCCGCCATTGACAGAGACGCCCTGGTCAATCTGCTGCAGCGTCGCCGCAGTGGGGCTGAATCCCGATCGGCTGGCCGGGAACCCGATGATCGGATGGTAGTAGAGATCCGACCACGAATGAATGCCGAACGGCGTCCGCATGCGACCGGCGGTGACGCGCAGGCCCGCGACGGGCATCCGCACGAACGCTTCGAGCGTCCGGACACGCTGGTCGGGCGTCACATCGCGCAAATACAACGAGAGGTGGACACTTGCCGCAGCGGGGTCATCACCAATCGTCGTCTCGAAATAGGGGGCGAGCGCGGTCGAGGCGCCGGAGCCGCTCTGCGCCAGACCGAACAGGACAAACTCGCCGTACGCCACCGAGGCGTGCGCTGTCCGCGTACCCACGAGCACACCAATTAGGACGGACAGTGCGAGAGCGGCGCCGCGGGCGCGGCGCGCCATCTGAAGGGGCGACATCAGCGCTTCTCGAGGCGCGCGTCGAGCGTGTCGGTCTGACCGGTGCGAATGGTGACGCTCTTCGTCGCTTCTTTGTGCGCCTCGTGCCAAACCTTGACGCGCTGCGATCCGGCCGGAATGCCGGCGATGGAGAACGCGCCTTTCTTGTCCGTCACCGCAAAGTACGGATTGGGGACGACATAGATGTAGGCGTTCATCCCGGCGTGAATGTTGCAGAAGAGCGCAACGGGGCCGAGCTTGTCGAAGGCGACGGTCTTTTCTGAGCCAGGTGGATAGAGACCGAGGTCGAAGCGTTTGGCCTCGTAATAGGCGAAGACATTGTGAAAGACTTCATCATCGTTGGGGAAGCGCACTTTCGTGCCGATCATGATCGCCAGCACATGCGGGGTGAAGGCGCCGTTGCGCTGCGAGAGCACGACCGGTTTCGACGGCGGTGCGCCGGCAGTCAGTCCGTCCACAAAGACGACCGCTTCTTTCAGCGGGCGCCCCTGGGCGTCCGTGATGTGGCCGGTGAGGCGGCCGGCTTCCGGCGGCGGCGTTTCGGCGGCCAGCAACAGCAGCGCCGCGCCAATGGCCAAGAGCGTGAAGAAGGTGCGCACTGAATCCGCTGTTTTCATCATGCTTTCGTCCCATTGCATTCATTCCGTGGTTTGCGTCAATCCACGAGCACTCATTCTGCTCGCTACCCGCGGCCTGGCTGTGCGGGGAAAGGCACACCCACGGGGTCTGCGACCGCCGCCGCCGCGGTCAGCCGGCACCGGCAAGGGTGATTCCGGGTCCATTGGGCAGGGTCAGCCCCACGCGACGCGGAATCTGTTACCTAACCAGCGCCGCGCGGCGGGGGCTAGGACTTGGGGCGGGGGGTGTGTTTCTTGCCGTTGGCGGGACGGGCCCCTCGACTGCGCTCGGGGTGGCCGTTGCCTTTGCCATGGCCGTTGCCGCGGTCGTCGCCGTTCCCGTCGGTGCTGGGCGCCAGCGCCAGCGGCTGGCCGGCGGCGATGAGTTTCGCCGCGTCGTCGGCGGGGACGGGACGGCTGAAGAGGAAGCCCTGTATCTGATCGCAGCGCAGCGACTGCAGGTAGAACAACTGCTCCTCCGTCTCGACACCTTCGGCGACGACCTTGAGTTTCAAGCGGTGCGCCATGGCGATGATGGCGGAGACGATGGCCGCGTCATCGGCGTCGCTGGCGATGTGCTGCACAAACGCGCGGTCGACCTTCACCGTGCGGATGGGGAAGTGCTTGAGGTAGCCGAACGACGAGTGGCCGCTGCCGAAGTCGTCGATGGAGAGCACGATGCCCATGTCGTGCAACGCTTCGAGGGTGGTGAGACTGGCTTCGGCGTTGTGCATCAGGACATTTTCGGTCAATTCGAGTTCGAGCCATTCGGGCGCCATGCCAGTTTCCTCGAGCACGCCCGCCACCACTGCGGCGAGGTCGGCCTGGGTGAACTGGCGGTCGGCGAGGTTGACGGCCATGCGGACGGGGGGCAGGCCGGCGTCCTGCCAGGCCTGGTTCTGCGCGCAGGCGGTGCGCAGCACCCACTCGCCGATGGGGACGATGAGGCCGGTCTCTTCGGCGACGGGGATGAATTCGTTCGGGCCGACCAGGCCGCGCTCGGGGTGCTGCCAGCGCAGCAGCGCTTCGACGCCGACGATGTGCCCGGTGTCCAGACTGACGAGGGGCTGGTAGTGCAGGAAGAATTCGCTGCGCTCGAGCGCCATGCGCAGGCCGAGTTCGAGTTCCAGCCGCTGCTGCACGCGCGCGTTCATATCGGCGGTGAAGTACTGGAAGTTGTTGCGGCCCCGCTCCTTCGCGCGGTACATGGCGGTGTCGGCGTTCTTGAGGAGCGTCTCGGCGTCGGCGCCGTCGCCGGGGAAGAGACTGATGCCGATGCTGGTATTGACGAAGACTTCGTGACCGTTGACCTGGAACTTCGCCTTGAACGAGTCGAGCACTTGCTGCGCGACGGAGGCGACATCGTCGGTCTGCGCGACATCCACGAGGAGGATGACGAATTCGTCACCGCCGAGGCGGGCAATGGTGTCGCCCGGGCGGAGGCAGGTCTGCAAGCGTTCGCTGACGCGCTGGAGCAGCAAGTCGCCGTAGGTATGGCCGAGGGAGTCGTTGATGAGTTTGAAGTGGTCGAGATCAAGGAAGAGCAACGCCGCGATCCGCTGATTCCAGCGAGCGCGGGCCATCGCCTGTTCGACGCGGTCGAGCGCCAGCGTGCGGTTGGGGAGGCCGGTCAGCGGATCGTGGTAGGCGAGGTGCTGCAGGCGCGCTTCGGTGAGCCGCCGCTCGGTGATGTCGCGGGCGACGCCGACGAGGCCGACGGCGCGCCCGGCAGCGTCGCGCAGGAAAGTGGACTTCACTTCGGTCCAGACGGTGGCGCCATCTTTGCAGGTGAGCTCCAGGTCGAGTGAACGCGAGCGGTGCAGGTCGGGGGCGTCGCCGCGCTCGGCGTCCATCTCTTCCTTCAACACTTGCCTGGCGTGCTCGTAGGAGGCCGGCGTCATCACCTGGTCGAGGGACTGCGCCACGGCCTCTTCGACGGTGTAGCCGCGAAGCAGGCGGACGGAGGGACTGACATAGGTGAAGCGCAAGTCGAGGTCGAGCGTCCAGATGACATCGGAGACATTGCCTGCCAGCAAGCGGTAGCGCTCCTCGCTCACGCCCAGCGCCTGCTGGGTGCGCACGCGGTCGGTGACATCGACCATCACGCCGCGCAGGCGGCGGGGCTTGTCGTCTTCGGTGACGACGGTGACCAGGTCGTGCAACCAGACGACGCGTCCGTCGGCGGCAATGAACCGGTATTCGAATTCGTGCGGCCGGCCCTCGGTGGTGGCTTTCACGCAGAAGTCGATCGCCCACTGCCGGTCGTCGGGATGCACATGGTCGGCCCAGAAGGTCGGGTCCGTGAGCCAGCGCGTGACGGGGAACCCGAGCAGGCGCTCGGCCTGCGGACTGACGAAGGTGAACTGGAAGGTCTCGGCGTCCGCCTCCCAGACGATGCCTTCAAGCGAGTTGACGAGCCCGGCGTACTGCTCCTGCGACCGCCGCACTTCGAGTTCGGCGAGCCGCAGGTCGGTGATGTCTTCCTCGGTACCCTCGTAATACAGTATCGTCCCGTCGGCATCGCGCACCGCATGACTGCTGTCGCGGATGAGGAAGGGCGACCCATCGGCCCGGCGCAGGTGCAATTCCATATTGCGGACGATGCCGTCGCGCTCCAAACGCTCCATCCAGTCGCGCCGCTCGGCGGGGTTAGCATAGAGTGACGCAGCATTGGCATTGAGCAGGGTCTGGCGGTCGGGGAATCCATACATCTTCTCGAGCGCCGGGTTGACATCGAGAATGCGGCCGTCGGGCGTGCTGCGGTAGAGGCCGACGGGGACATTCTCGAAGAACGAGCGCAAGCGGGCTTCGCTGTCGCGCAGGGCCTGCTCGGCGAGACGGCGGTCGGTGATGTCTTCGACGGTGCCTTCGTAATAGAGCACAGAGCCGTCGGCGGCGCGGACGGCACGGGCGGACTCACGCACGAACAGGAACGAGCCGTCTTTCCGGCGCCAACCGGCCTCAAGGCCGCGGACGACGCCCTCGCGCTCCATGCGCTCGGCGAATTCGATCCGCGCATATTCGGGGTGGAAGTTGGCGGGCGACAGCGGTTGCGCGGCGAGGTCGTCGAAGGAGTCGTAGCCCAACATCGCCACCAGGGCCGGGTTGGCCAGGAGAATGCGGCCGTCGACGGCGGTGCGATAGAGACCGAGCGGCACATCTTCGTAGAGACTGCGGAAGCGGGTTTCGCTCTCGCGCAGGGCGCCGACAGCGCGGGTGCGCTCGGCCATCTCGGCGGCGAGGGCCTTATTGGCTTCGACGAGGTCGCCGGTGCGGCGCTCAACCAGCGCTTTGATCTGCTCGGCGCGCCCAGCGCTGGAGATGACGAACGCGCACAGCAAGGCGGTGAGGAGCAGGCCGCCCAGCAGCCCGGCCCACGCGGCGTAGTCGCGGTGCGCACCGAAGAAGGCCGCCGTTGGCTGGCAGACGATCCGCCAATCGCGATTGGCGACGGTGAGTTGCGCCGACCAGTGCACCGGGCCGGCGGGCGGCGTCACGGTCCGATGCGCGGCGGCGGCGTTGCCGCGGTCGTCGGTGCTGCCGTAGAAGAGGCAGACGCTCGTGCCGTCCGTGGCGTCGGTAAGGCAGAACCACACTTGCTGCGCCCGGACTTGCTGCAACACTTGTTCGGCGACACTGCGCCCGTTGAAGATGACGCTGACGAATCCTTGCAGCGCATCGCGCCGCGCGGCGACCGATTCGTGCGGGGCGCCGTTGCGGAAGACGGGGTAGAACACGATGAATCGCTCGGCGCCGCCGTGCTGGGAACCGAAGGTCAGTGGCGGCGTCGCCACCGACTCGGCGCGGTCGCGGGCTTGCTCCATCGCCGCGCGACGAATGGGGTCCGTGGCGGCATCCAGCCCGATGGTGGGCATATGGTTCGAGCTTGGTTCCATATACCAGACGGGGAAGTACTCGGGGCGATGCGCGGCCGGGACAGGGTCTCCGCCGGGCGAGCGCTCCGTAATCTGAAACTCGGCGACGAATTCATCGCGTCGCTGCTGTTCGAACGCGGCGCGTTCCGAATCCAGGACGCGTGGCAGCCATTGGACGGTGAGTGAGCTGTCGTTGCGTTCCAGGGCACCGTGCACGAACGCCGCGAATTCTTCGCGTTCGACGGAACGACTGGCGGCGTACAGGGCGGCGACATCGTAGAGGACATCGAGGCGATTATTGATTTCCGTCTGCAGCGCCGCGGTCAGCGCTGCGGGGCGGTGGTCGAAGTCGTCGTTCGAGTGGTGACGGCCCCACCCGCGCAGCGCCGAGAAGGCAAGCAGCGACAGCGCGCACCCGCCGATGACCGTGAGAGCAATCGGCAGGTGGCGTGCGAAAGTCCCCGTCCTCCGGAACGCGCTAAGCCCCCGCATGTGGTGTCACTCTATTCTCGGATTTTCGACATCCGTTCTATCCTGTGTTCCGTACTTTCACGGGATTCCACCATTTGGCCCCCGCCCGGCCGGTAGGGCGCTACGGGGCCGCCACGGCGCGGCGGGCATTGGGCGGAACAGCTGCGGTTTCCCACGAGTCTGAGAGCAAGTGCGCCGCAAAGTCCGGCGCCGGCAGTGGCGGGCTGAAGGCGTAGCCCTGCATTTCGTCGCTGCCCAGGGCGCGGAGGCAAGTGACTTGCTCCGCTGTCTCGACCCCCTCGGCGACGACCCGCTTGCCGAGGGTGTGGCCGAGCGTCACGATCGCTTCGGTGATGGCGGCGGCCTCGCGGTCATCGGGGAGGTCACGGACAAATGTCCGGTCTACTTTGAGGGTGTCGAACGGCAGGCGCTTCAGCTGCGCGAGCGAGGAGTAACCGGTGCCGAAATCATCCATCGCCAGGTGGACGCCGAGGTTTTGCAACTGCTGCAGTGCGGCCTTGCTGGCGTCGGCATCCTGCATCGCGCAGGACTCGGTGACTTCGAGGCGCAACGCGTCGGGGGGCAGGCCGGCGGCATCGAGCACCCGCTCGACGGTCTGCGACAGCCCTTCTTGCCGGAACTGCCGCGCCGAGAGGTTGACCGCGACGGCGGGCAGCGCCGCGCCCGCCGCGCGCCACGCCGCCGCCTGCGCGCAGGCCGTCTCCAGCACCCACTCACCCAGCGGGACAATCAGGCCGGTCTCCTCGGCGATCGGGATGAAGTCCGCCGGAGGCAAGAGCCCTTCCGTCGGATGCCGCCAGCGCACCAGCGCTTCGGCGCCGGTGAGCGCGCCCGAGTTCGCGTCGACCTGGCGTTGGTAATACACCTCGAACTCCTGGCGCTCGACGGCACGGCGCAGGTCGTGCTCGCACTGCAGGCGCTGCGCCGCCCAGGCATTCATGTCGGGCGCGTAGAAGCGAAAGGTATTGCCGCCGGCGCCTTTGGCGCGATACATCGCCAGGTCGGCGCAGCGCAACAACGAGTCGGCGTCGGCGCCGTCGGACGGGAAGACGCTGACGCCGAGACTGGGTGTCAGATACAAGTCATTGCCGGCGATGGCAAAGGGCTGGCGAAAGCCGTCGACAATGCGCTGGGCGAGGGGGCCGACAGCGCGCCCGTCGCCGAGTCCGCTGGCGAGCACGGTGAACTCGTCGCCGCCGAGGCGCGCGGGGATGTCATCTTCACGGATCGTCATCCGCAGCCGGGCGGCAACGGCCTGGAGCACTTGATCGCCGACGCTGTGGCCGAGTGTGTCGTTGACGAACTTGAAGCGGTCCAGATCGAGAAAGAGCAGGGCGACCAGGGAGGCCTGGCGGCGCGCCTGGGCGAGCGCCCGGCCCAGGTGGTCGTGGAAGGCATGGCGGTTGGGCAGTTGTGTGAGCGGGTCGTAATGCGCCAAGTGGTGTTCCTGGCGGTGGGCACGCTCGAGGCGCGCGAGCATCGCCTGGCGCTCGATGGCATAGCGCAGCACGCGCACCACGCCCTCGCCGTCGACGCGGCCCTTGATCAGGCAGTCTTGCGCGCCGTGCTGCACCGCCCACTCCGCACACGCCTGGTCGTCGTGGCCGGTCAGGACGACGACCGGCACGGCGGGGGCTTGCGCCCGCACGCGGCGCAGGGTCTCGACCCCGGCGGAGTCCGGGAGGCCGAGATCAAGGAGCACGGCATCGAGGCGGGCGGTGTGCAGGAGGCGCAGCGCCTCGTCGAGGCGGGCGGCGCGCGTCAGTCGGAAGCCGTCGCCGGCAGCGGTGCGCAGGACGCGTTGCAGGAGCAGCGCGTCGTCCGCATTGTCCTCGACATGCAGGATGTGCAGCGGCGGCGGGCTCGGGTCGGCGGGTCTCACGGGGAGTGGCGCCCTAGCCCGTTCTGTGCGTTCGGATGGTGCACCCAGACATTCTTGCCGCAGCGGGGCGCGGGCCTGTCGTGTCGGGCAACACATGTGTCGCGTGCGGCTGACGCGCGAGCGGCGCTCGGCTAGCGACGGGGGGCGACGACGAGGAGCACGCTCTCGTCCGGCGTCAGGGATTCCAGTTCGGCGGCGGCGACGGCCTCAAGTTGGTCGAGGGTGGCGACCCCGGACAGGTCGGTGAGGCGGTGGCGGGCGCCGAGAAAGGCGAACGGCAGGATGGGGCCGGCGTCGCCGAACTGCGTGCGGGCGTCGCACAATCGGCGCAACGCGGCCAGCGCCTCGGCGGCAAGCGCGGTGGCGATTTCGGCGTTCTCGATGCGGAGGCGCACGACACCGCGGTCGTCCACCAGGCGCGTCGATTGTTCGGTGCGGCGGCCCAGTCCCAGCACGCCCCGCGTTGTCCGCTCGGCGGCGAAGGCACGAAAGCCGCCACCGTGCGCGAGTAATTGCACGGCGTCCGCCGCGACGCCGAGACTGCGCGCGGCGGCATCGCGCTGCTCGGTTTCCGACACCGTGACCGCGGACACGCCGGCGTCGAGCGCCAGCGCGCCCGAGGCCTCGGCGCGCACGAGGTGCTGCTGCGGCTCGACGGTGAGTTGCACTTCGACCGTGTCGGGCGCGGCGCCGGCGCGCACGACGGCCTCTTCGGCTTCCCGCCGGACGCGCAGCAAGTCGTCGCGTGTCGGGTTGACGATGGTGCGCTCGACTTGCTCGCGCACCAGCGCCAGCGCGACGCCGATCGCGGACAGGACGGGCGCGTGCGGCGTGATGACGAAGTCGAGGCCGAGGCGCTTGGCCACCGCGGGCACCAGCACCCCCGCCCCGCCGCCGCCGCCGACCAGCACCAGTCCTTGGCGGTCCACTTCGTATTCCTTCAGCAACTGTTCGATGGTCGCGGCGAGCGGCGCGGCGGCGTGATCGAGCAGCGCTTGCGCGGTCTCCGTGACCGAGGCGCCGACGGCGGCGCCGAGCGCAGCGAGGGCGCGCTGCGCGCTCTCGCCGCCGCCGCGGGAGTGATCGCCCTCCGCCAGCGTCCCGAGGGCGTTGGCCGCGCAGGTGGTGGTCACCGCGACACGGCGCTCGGCGTCGGCGATGACTGCATACTCCGCCGGGTCATGCGCCAGCGGGCTGATCAATTCGCTGCGGGCGGCGGCGCTGACGGGCGGCTCGAATGTCGCGTACGGCAGCCCGGCGAGGTGCGCCGAGCGCGGGCCGACGGCGTGCAGGCGCCCGCCGCGCAGCCGGGGCATCGAGCCGCCGGCGATGCCGAGCGTGCGGACATCGAGGGTGCGCAGGAACAGGCGGTGGCCGCCAACGGTGGCGCCCCGCATGGACGGGCGCCCGCCGAGGATGAGGGCGATGTCGGTGCTGGTGCCGCCGACTTCGACGAGCACGCCGTCGCTGACGCGGGCGAAGAGCAGCGCGGCGGCGACACCGGCGGCGGGGCCGGAGAGCAGCGTCAGCAGCGGGCGGCGGCGGACTTCATCGAGCGTCATCACGCCGCCGTCGGAGCGCATCACCATCAGCGGCGCCGCAATGCCCGCCTGGCGGACGGCGGCCTCGGTGCGCTCGGCGGTGCGCAGCATCACCGGCAGCACCGCAGCGTTGACCGCGGCGGTGCGCGTCCGCACGCGCAAGCCCAGCCGCCCGGAGACTTCGTGCGTGGCGGTGGCGGGGACGCCGGCGGCGCGGGCGGCGTCGAGGACGGCGCGCTCGCGCGCCGGGTCGTCCACGGAGAACGCCTCGGCGGCGACGATGACCTCGGCGCCCTCGGCGCGCAGCGCGTCGATGGCGGCGCGCAGGCGGTCGGGGCTCGCGTCGGCAGTGTCAAGGAAACGATGGCGCGTGCGCAGGGCGGCGCCGCTGTCGAGGGTCAGGTCGCCGAGCGTGGTCTCGGCGCGGGCGCGGCGGCCCTCGATCCCCTGCCCCAGCGCCAGGATGCCAACGGTCGCCAAGTCGCCTTCGAGCAGGGCGTTGGTCGCCTGCGTGGTGCTGTGCGCGATGAAGGCGATGTCTGCCGGGGAAAACCCGCCGTCACGCAGCAGCATCGCGAGCGACTGCACGACACCCGCGGCGACGCCATCGGCGGCGCGGTGGGTCGTCGGGACGACCGCGTGCGCGCGGACTTCCCGCGTGCGCGGGTCGACAGCGACGGCGTGCGTGAAAGTGCCGCCGACATCAATGCCGACACGCAGCACGGACTACAGTTGCTTCGCTTCGAGCAAGCGGTCGTTCGAATACAACTTGATCAGCACCGCCCCCCGGCCGCTGACGCGCACTTGCACGACATCCCCCGGCGAATGGAACTGCTTGTACGCGACGCGTTCCCCGTCGTCGTCGGAGACGACGATTTTGACTTCCTGCACACCGCTGCCGGTCACCGTAATATCGACCAACGCGCTCTTCTCGGTGCGCAGGCCGGGCGACGGTTCGGGGCCCTGTGCGCCGCCGGTGCTGACCACCAGGGCGACGCCCTGTCCGATGCGCACCTTGGCGCCCGCTTCCGGGGTCTGGCTGATGACGCGACCGGGCGGAACGCCTTCGCTCGGCTCTTCGTCCACCTGCCCGACATGCAACCCGAGGTCCTGCAGTTGCTCCGTGGCGCGGCGGCGGGTCATCCCGATCAGCGAGGGCACCGCGCGCAGCGACGACCCGGCGCTCACCACCAGATTGATGGTGCGACCGCGCCGCACGATGCGCCCGGCGGGCGGCGAGGTGTTGATGACCGCGTCCAGCTTCACGGTCTCGCTGAATTCGCGGCGCACGACCTGGGGCAGCAGGCCGTCGCGGTGCAGAATGTCGAGCGCGATCGGCTCCTGCACGCCAACGAGGGCCGCCACTTTCACCGACTCCGGAGTGGTGACTTTCAGGAGGAACGGGATGCCGTAATAGATGCCGGCAGCGATCGCCAGCAACACGAGCGTGAAGACCACTTGCCGCGTCAGGCCGGGCGATTCGCGCGGGCGGCCCCAGTCCTGCCGCGGCGCGGAGGCGGACTTAGCCACCATTGCGCTCCCGGCGGGCGCGCTGCTTGGCCTGTTCGTGTTCGGCGAGCGTGCGGCTGAAGAAGTGGGCGCCGCTGGGGCGCGCAACATAGTAAAGGAACGGCGTGTCTTCGGGCGCCTGCGCGGCGCGCAGCGACGCCAGGCCGGGAGAGCAGATGGGACCGGGCGGCAAGCCAGTGTGCTGGTAGGTGTTGTACGGCGAATTGAGCTGCAGGTCATCCAGCGTCAGTTCCGGTTTGCGCTCCGGCAGCGCGTACTGAATGGTGGCGTCGCACTCGAGCGCGCGGTTTTCCTTGAGGCGGTTGCGCAGGACGCCGGCGATGCGCGCGCGCTCGTCGTCGACTTTGGCTTCCGCTTCGACGAGCGAGGCGAGCGTGACGAGATCGTGCAGCGTCGGACTGGAGTCCGCGGGCTGCGCGGCGAGGGCGGGCCCTAACGCCTTCCACGCGATCTCGGTGAAGCGGCCCAGCATCCGGTCGATGACCGTCTTCGGGTCGGCGCCGGGGCGGAAATCGTAAGTGTCGGGAAACAGGTAGCCCTCGAGCGACTCGCCGGGCTGCGGGAAGTCGGTGACGAATTGCCGCCCGCCGGTGGTGGCGAGGAGCAGGAAGGCGTCGGGGTCGGTGATGCGTTTCTCCCCGAGGAGCGCGGCGATCTGTTTCACGGTCAGCCCCTCGGGGATTGTAATGCGTGCGACGACGCTCTCGCCGCTGGCCAAGCGGCGCAAGATGCCTCGGGGCGGCATCGCCGCGCTCAATTCATAGGCGCCGGGCTGCAGGCGGCGGGCCTCGCCGGTGAGCAGGCCCGCCCAGAGGAGCAGGCCGGCGTGGCGCACCAGGCCGTCCGCCGCGAGGCGGTCGAGGACGGCAGTCGCCGAATCGCCTTCCCGCACGACGAACTCCTGCGGCGTGCCGGCGGCGTCGCGTGGCGTGTCGAGGGTGCGCTGCACTATCAGGACACCGGCCGCCGCTACTCCGAAGATGACGAAGCAAACGACCAGCCATGCCCGCAGGGACATCCGGTGCCGCGGGCGCGCCGCGCCGCCGCGGTGTATCACGACCCGACCGGACTTCATCGCCGCGTTACTCTCCCCGGCCGCGAAAGTGGTCGAAGCCGAGGCCGAGCGGGCGCGCCGTACCGTCGGCGCGGGCGGTGATGCCCTCGGCGGCGGGGAGAATTTCGCCGACGGGAATGCAACCGGCGCCGGCCAAGCCGAGCGCGATGCCGACATCGTCGGCGGCGCCCGGCGGAAGCGTGAATAGCAATTCGTAATCCTCGCCGCCTTCGAGCGCCCACTGGAGTGCGTCCCCCCGCAGACGCCCGGCAGCGGTGCGGCAGGCCGGCGCGCAGGGGACGGCGGCCAGGTCAATGCGCGCCCCCACCCCACTCTCTTCGGCGATGCGACAAATGTCGCTCGACAGCCCGTCGCTCAAATCGATGCAGGCGGTGACGCGGCCGGAGGCGGCGAGCGCGCGGCCGGCGGCGAGGCGCGGCTGCGGGCGGAGCAGCCGCTGCACCGCGGGCGCCACCGCGTCGTCCACCGGCGCGCCCGTTTCGAGAATCACTAGGCCTGCGGCAGCGAGGCCGAGGTCGCCGGTGACGCAGACCAGGTCGCCCGGTCGGGCGCCGCGGCGCGAGAGCGTGCGGGCCGGGTCGCTTTCGCCCAGCACCGTCGTCGAGGCCAGCAGGAATTCGGAGCGCGTGGTGTCGCCTCCCACCACTTCGACGCCGTGGGCCTGCGCCAGGTCGCCCAGCGCGCCGTACAGGGCGTCGAGGTCGTCCACCAGCGTCGTGCCCGGCACGCCGAGGGCGACGAGCGCCCAGCGCGGCGTGCCGCCCATCGCGGCGATGTCGGAGAGACTGACCGCGAGCGCCTTGTGACCGATGTCGGCAAAGGACGCCCAGTGCGTGCGGAAGTGGATGTCTTCGATCAGGGTGTCGACGGTAGCGAGGAGCCAGCCGGCAATGACGGGCGGCAATGCGGCGGTGTCTTCACCGAGACCGAGGCCGTCCGTCGGGCCCCAGGGCCCGGCACGGCCGCGCAGGCGCTTGAGCCACCCGAACTCCCCCAGCGTGCGGAGTTGTTCGGGCACGGGGATCAGAGGATCGGCAGGCGCGTCTTTTGCTTGCCGAGCACCGGGAAGACCGGTTCGCCGCGGTCGTTCATAATCTCCGATTGCAGTTTGAAGACGCACAGGTCGCCGCACATCGCGCAGGCGGTGTCGCCTTCGCCGAGCGACGGCTCGAAGAGCGCGCGGGCGCCGACGGGATCGAGGGCTTGGGCAAACTGCCCCTCCCAATCAAGCGCCCGGCGGGCGACGGACATGGCGTCGTCGCGGCGCTGTGCTTTCTTGCCGAGCTTCACGATGTCGCCCGAGTGCGCGGCGATGCGGAACGCAATCAGCCCTTCGCGCACTTCGTTCGGGCCGGGCAGGCCGAGGTGCTCGGAGGGCGTGACATAGCAGAGCATATCGGCGCCCGCCGCCGCGGCGACGGCGCCGCCGATGGCGCCGGTGATGTGGTCATGGCCGGCGCCGATGTCGCAGGTGAGCATCCCGAGGATGTAGAACGGCGCGCCGCGGCAGACCTTCTTTTCGAGCAGGACATTCGCTTCGATTTCGTTGAGCGGCACATGGCCGGGGCCTTCGACCATCGCCTGCACGCCGGCGTCGCGGCAGGCCTCGACGAGTTCGCCGAGCGCGAGGAGTTCGGTGAGTTGCGGAATGTCGGTGGCGTCGGCGATGGAGCCGGGGCGCAGCCCGTCGCCGAGGGAGAGCGTCAGGTCGTAGCGCTTGGCGATGTCGAGCAGGCGGTCGAAGTGTTCGTAGAACGGATTCTCGCGGTTGTTGGCGAGCATCCAGAGAGCCATCATCGTGCCGCCGCGGCTGACCATATCGGTGACGCGGCCGAAGCGGTTGAGGCGCTCGACGCCCTGGCGGGTGACGCCGCAGTGGACGGTGACATAGTCGATGCCGCTAGCGGCGTGACGCTCGACGGCGTCGAACATCTGCTCCGGCTCCATGTGAATGACGCCGCGGCCGAGTTCCGCCGCTTCCTTCGCCGCCTGATAGATGGGCACCGAGCCGACCGGCGCGGGCGAGGCACGCACGAGTGTGTCGCGGATGGTGTCGAGGTCGCCCCAGGTGCTCAAATCCATCGTGGTGGTGGCGCCGTATTCGAGAGCCGTGCGCAGTTTTTCGAGTTCGGTGTCGAGGTCATAGGAGACATCGGATGTTCCGATGTTGGCGTTGACCTTGGTGAACAGTCCCTTGCCGATGCCGATGGGGTCAATCCAGGTGTGCTGATTGTTTGCGGGGATGACGAGGGTGCCGTCGGCGACGCCCTGGCGGATGTCCTCGGGGAGGACTTCCTCCTTGGCGGCGACAACGCGCATCGTCTCGGTGATCTGGCCCTGAGCCGCCTGTTCGCGTAGCGTCATCGGATCTCCTCGCCGGCCAGGTTGACGGCGCGCCACAGGGCGCGCACCGCCGCCACCGGGTCGTCCGCGTCGCTCACTGCCGAAACCACCGCCACGCCGGCGGCGCCGGCGGCACGCACGGCGCGGGCGTTCGCTGCGGTGATGCCGCCAATCGCCAGCACGGGCACGGTCGCCATCTCACACATCACGCGCAGGCCCTCCAGCCCGATCGGGGCGCCGGCATCGGACTTCGTCGCGGTGGCGAAAACGGGACCGGCGCCGAGGTAGTGTACCCCCGCCGCCAGGGCCTGTGAAGTCTCGGCGCGGTTCGACACCGACGCGCCGATGCAGAGCGACGGCGCGCGCTGCCGCGCCGCGGCCCAGGGTTCGTCGTCGGGGCCGAGGTGGACGCCGTCGGCGCCCACCGCGAGTGCCAGGTCTACGCGGTCATTCACGATGAGACGCACGCCGGCGGCGCGCGTCAGCGCCCGCGCCCGCTCGGCGAGCGGGCGGAGGTCGGCGTCGGAGCCCTCCTTGACGCGCAACTGCACCAGCGGCGCGCCGCCGGCGATGGCGGCGCGCACGCAATCGAGGTGGTCACAACGGGGAGTGCGGGCAGTGACGACGCAGAGCGCCCAGCCGGCGGCCGGGCTACCGCTTGCGGCCATCGCGCTCCGACATATGCGTCAGGGCGTTCATCAGGCGGAAACCGAAGATGGCGCTCAACAGCGCGCCGCCGAGCGCCAGAATGACGCCCATCCAGAAGTCGCGGGTGGTCTCGAAGTCCTGGCCGAGTTGCACCATCCGAAACCCGGCGAGCACCAGGCCGAGCGAGATCAGGAGCGCGGTGAAAATCCAGACGGCGAGTTGCGACACGCGTGCCGGTTCGATCAACAGCCGCGCCCGCTTGAGCGGCGGCGGATTGCCGACGGTGACGCCAATGTGGATGCGGTCTTGCGGTTTCGCCGGCGTATGCGTGTTTTCGTACCGCAGTTCGAGCACCGCGTGCCCCTCGCTGACGGCGCTGAAGCGATGGACAACCGAATGGCCGTCTTCGGTGAGCAGGAAGTAGCCGTGCTCGGTGTCGCGGTTGAGGCGGAGGGCCTCGCCTTTGATTGCGGGCGCCCAGCGGCCGGTGCCGCCGCGTTCATCCAGCGTGATTTCCAGGGCATCGCCAATGTGCATCTCGATGGCGTGCCCGGCGTCCTGCTCGGTCAGATAGAAGGTTTTCCGCATGGCTAGGTCGTCGCGCTGGAACCGGCGCCCGGCAAGGGCACCGGCTCGTCGGCCTCTTCGGGGCGGCGCAGGCCCTCCGCCACTTCCAGCGCGGTGTCGCGCAGCGCGATGGACAGGCGCAGGAGCCGCAGGCCGTCGAGGCCGCTCGATTCTGGCTTATGGCCGTCGCGAATACAACCGAGGAAATGCCGGATTTCGGATTGCAGGGGGTCCCAGTCGGTGACCGGCACCGGCCGCAGCGGCTGGTCGCCCTCAGCCATCTTCAGCGAGCGGTTCAGGTAGTCCACTTCAGCGAACCAGCCGAGACCGTGGACGCAGAGGGTGCGGACGGTGTGCGGGTTGAGGTAACTGGCGAGGAAACAGCCGATGGCGCGCCCGTAACTGACCGACGCAGTAGCGTAGTCAAGGAACGGCGCCTGCACGCGCCGCCCCCAGGCGAAAACCGGCGTCCCCGCGGTCTGCAGCAAGGCGCCGGCGACGGCGAGGTCGTGCACCATCAGGTTGGCGATGACATCGAGGGCTTCGGTCGGCGGGAAGGAGGGGGCGAGCCGCTCCGCGAGGAGCGAGAGCACTTGCTCACCGGCGACGCGGCGGCGGAGTTCGGCGACGGCAGGGTTGAAGAGTTCGGTATGGCCGACCATCAAGACGACCCCGGCGCGGCCGACTTCGGCGAGCAGCGATTCGGCTTCGGCGACAGTGAGGCACATCGGCTTCTCGAGCAGAATGTGCACGCCGGCGCGGGCGCAGTCGGCGCCGATTTCACCGTGCGCGGCGGTGGAGGCGGCGACGACGACGCATTCCAAGTGGGGCAACAGTTCGCGGTAATCGTGAAAACTTTTCGTCTGGGCGGCGGCGGCGACTTCGTCCGCCCGCGCCGGGTGGTGGTCGGCGACGCCGACCAGGTCCACTTCCGGCAGCGCGGCAAGCGCGCGGGCGTGCTTGGCGCCCATGCGGCCAGTGCCGATGACGCCGATGCGGGTACGCGTCATCGCGGGAGCCGGCGCGGCGAGGCGCAAGTCACGCGCGTGGCCGTTACTCCATCCCCGCGCCGCGGCCGCCGGCGCCGACCAGGACCGGCTTGCCATTGACGACGCCGGTCAGTATGCGATAGACGGTGGACTCCGGCTCCCGCCGGGCGACGAGGGAGTGCTCGAAGGGCTCAACGGCGGGCGAGGTCTCGATGGTGGTGCGCACCGTGGCAAACAGCGAGTCGCCGCGCGACTCAGTCTTGAGCAATTCGTGGCGCACTTTCGCTTCCAACGGCACGCGCTTGCCGTCCGTGATGAGGTTGGGCATCCAGTCGTCAGGCTTCTTCAGATCGGCGCCCTGACTCTCGAGCAGATCCCGCGTCGACGACGACAGCAAACCGGCCATTGCGGCATAGTCGCCGCGCTCGGAGGCGCGCAGGAACGCGTCTACGACCGTGCTCGGGCGGCTCTGAAAATAATGGTAGCCCTGCCAACTGACCAGCACCACCGCGGCGAGGATGACCACCAGCGCCAGCGGCAATGGGATGCGGCGCGTCGGCGCGGCCGGGTGCGCGGCAGGGGGAGGGCTACTGGGAGTCTCGAGTTCGGGGTTGCTCATCGGGTTTCTCCTTCGGTGCCGGGACGGGCGGATCGGTCTGATCCGACTTCAGATGCAGCTTCTTCTTGATTTGTTCGAGGGGCAGTGTACTCAACAGTTCCGTGACAGCCTTGATTCCGTCGACGCCACGTCTTTCCAATTCTCGACACTCATCGTCGAGACTCTCGATGAACTCCCACTGCCACGGGCCATTGCCCTCGCGCACCATTATCATCCGTGGCCTCGTGGGCAGAATGAGCGCGACCACGGCCAGGGGACCCTGGCGGACCGTGCCCTGCACTTCGATACGGGCGCGCTGCGGAAATCGCTGCTGCACGGCAAAAACCGGTTGTGCGCCGGGCGCCAGGCCGAGATAGGCCTTTGCGGAAGCCATAATAATGCTGGGCAGAGCATTCTGCGTTTCCGGCACCGGAATGACCCAACCCAACTTGCGGTCTCTGGGGCCGAACCGGGCGTAGAGCGCGGCATAGTCGTCGCGCTCGAGCGCGTCGACGATCGCGCGTGCGGCGCGCTCCGGGGTCTCATCCCGCGGGACGGCCACGGCGACCACGACGACCGCGACGAGCGCCAGGCCAACGAGCGCGATGCCGAACAGCAGCGGGACGGACGTACGACCGCGGCGGCTCATGGGTCCAGCCCCTCCCAGGCAGTGCGCAGGTCGCCGACGCGGCGTTCGAGTTCGCTCACTTTTTCGTGAGCGCGGATGACGATGCGGTTGGCTTCGTTGAGCGGGTCGCGGCGTTCATTGCGGGCGCGGATGATGAGGTAGGCGACGAGCCCGCCAAGCGCAGCAGCGCCAATCAGCACCAGCAATCCCCAGGGGCCCGTCTCGTCGTCTTCGGCGTGGGGCGAGAGCGCGGCGTGCTCATCCATGGGCGGTGGCCGGGTTACAACTCGTAGGTCTTGTCGCCGGTGTCGTCGTCGCCGCGAGTGTGAAAGATGCGTTTGACGAAGGTGAGCAATTCCATCGGATTGAAGGGCTTGGTCAGGTACATATCGACCCCCGACGCCCACCCGCGGAAGACATCGGCGTCCTGCGCTTTGGCGGTCAGCATGATGACGGGAATGTCCTTGGTCTTCGGTGCGTTGCGCAGGTGCTTGAGGACTTCGAAGCCGTCCATGAACGGCATCATGACATCGAGGATGATGAGGTCGGGCTTTTCGCTGTCGACCTTGGAGAGCGCGTCCTTCCCGTCGAACGCCAGCGCCACATCGTAGCCCTCGCGTTCCAGGTTGACCTGGATGAGGCGCAGGATGTGCCGCTCATCGTCCACGGCGAGGATTTTCCGCTTGCGTTTCGGGGCGCTCGGTTGCTTCGGGGCCGCCATGCCGACCGGTCTCCTTCCCGCCAATCCGCCGGGCGGACTGTAGCACCGCGGCTTTCCGACTGTCAACGCGGCCGGACGCGACGGACGATGTCGCGCCGCGCGCACTGCGCTTCACGCCGGCGGCGCCGCCGGTGCCGGGAGCGTGACGACCGGGCGGCCGGTTTCCGGGTGCGCATGCACGCGCACCGCCGCCCCATAGGTCGCCGCGAGATGCGCCTCGGTGATGACCTGCGCGGGCAGGCCGTCGGCGACGAGGCGGCCGCGATGCAGCAGCAGCAGGCGGTCGCAGTATTGCGCGGCGAGGTTCAGGTCATGCAGGACGATGAGGACGGTGAGGCCCTCCTCCGCGCAGAGCGAGCGGATCAAGTCGAGCACTTCGATCTGATGCTGGATGTCGAGGTGCGTGGTGGGTTCATCGAGCAGCAGCAGACGCGGCTCCTGCGCCAGGGCGCGGGCGAGCAGGACGCGCTGCGCTTCGCCGCCGGAGAGCGAGGCCACCGGCCGCGCGGCCAGCGCCGCGCAGTGCGTGCGCGCCATCGCCCAGGCGGCGCGCCGGCGGTCGCGCGGGCGCTCGATGCCGAGCGTGCCCAAGTGCGGCGCGCGCCCCATCAGCACCACCTCACCGGCGCGAAACTCGAAGGGCAGCGGACTCCGTTGCACGACGAGCGCGATGCGCTGCGCGCGCTGCCGCGCCGTCAGGCGGCCAACCGATTCGCCGCCGACTTCCACGGCCCCGGCCGCCGGGGCAAGCAGCCCCGCAACGGCACGCAAGAGCGTCGTCTTGCCGGCGCCGTTGGGGCCGATGATGCCGACGCAGGCGCCGGCGGGGACTTCGAGTGTCAGGTCGTGCAAGACCGGCTCGCCGTCGTAGCCCGCGGACAGTTGCGTCACGCGCAGGGCGGCGGTCATCGGTGCGTCCGCCGCAGGACATAGAGGAAGAACGGCGCGCCGAGCACCGCGGTCAGGACGCCCACCGGGAAGACATCACTTTGCGAGCGGGCGAGCGCATCGGCCCACACCAGAAAGACCGCGCCGACGCAGCCGGCGACCGGCAGCAACACGCGGTGGTCGGCGCCGACGATGCGCCGAGCCAAGTGCGGCATCACCAGGCCGATGAACCCAATGACGCCGCTGACCGCTACGGCCGCCGCCGTCAGCACGGCCGCCACGACCAGCACACGCCGCTGGGCGCGCGCCGGGTCGAGGCCGAGGGACGCGGCGGCCTCATCGCCGAGCGCCAGCAGGTTGAGCGGCTGCGCCAGCGCCCAGAGCGCCAGAAAGCCGGGCATGGTAACCCCGGCCAGCATCGCCACCATATCCCAGCGGGCGGCGGTGAAGTTGCCGAGCAAGAAGAAGAACACCTCGCGCAAGTCCATCGGGCGCAGCAGCGTCATCGTCAATACCAGGCCCGACCACATCAGTGAGCCGACCACGACGCCGGCGAGGATGAGCGACTCCATCGCCACCCGCCCGCCGACCATCGAGAGCCGGTAGACTAGCGCCAGCGACAGCAGGCCCGTGAGAAACCCGATACCCGCCATCCCCAGGCCGCCCGCCCATTGATCGAATCCGAGCAGCAGGCCGGCGGCCCATCCGACGGCGGCGCCGGCGGAGACGCCGATGAGGTACGGATCCGCGAGCGGATTGCGGAACAGCCCCTGCAGCGACGCACCGGTGGACCCGAGGATGAATCCGACCAGCGCCGCGGCGACGACGCGCGGGCCGCGCAGCGTCCAGAGGATGATGTCGTCGCTCGTCCAGCCGGCCCCGGGCGCGCCGAACAGCCCCCACCCCACTTTGCGCAGCGAGTGCGCGATGTCGCCGAAGGCGATCGGCTGCGCGCCGACGGCCAAACTGACGCCCATCATTACCAGCACGAACGGCAGCAGCGGGCCGAGCGTCCGCGCCAGCCGCAGGCCGACCGGCGGCGGAAGTGCAGCCGGCTCCTCCGCGTCAGCGCCGCGCAAACAGCGCGTCCTCGTGCGCAATGGCCTGGGCGATGTCCGGCCACAGGCGGCGCGCTTCGGTGCGCAGGCGCGCCAGTTGGTCGCGGTGGCCGGCGCGGTCGGCGAGCGTGCCCTGCCGCCAGCGGAGGCGCGCGGCGAGGCGGCTGAAATTCTCCGCGCGGAGTTGCGCGGCGCTGGCCTCGAGTATGGGCTGCGGCGTGGAGCGAAAGGCTTCGACGAGTTGCATGGCTTGTTCGAACTGCGTGTTTGGACTGTCCGGAATCTTGCCGAACAGCGCGAGCAAGCCGAGCCGATAGTGCGATTCGCCGAATTCGAAAATGACCTGGTTGGCCAGGGCCGGATACTTCTCGACGGGCGTGCCGCGCAGCGCGAGGTACTTGCGCAGCACTTCGGCGGCGCCGGCGAAGTCCTGCCGGTCGATGAGGAGGTCCGACAGCGCCATCACCGAGGCGGCGGATTGCGGATTGAAGTCCAGCGCGGCGCGGTAGGCCTCGATCGCGCGTGGGTCGTCGCCGCTCGCCTGGTACAGGCGGGCCAGCACATAACGCGCTTCGGAATTGAACGGCTCGCGCTCCACTACCGCGCCGACGACACGCAGGGTTTCCGGCAAAAGCGCCAGCGCATAGTCGCGGACTTCGCCCTGGCCCTCCTCGACAATCGGGATGACGGACTGGGCGAAATACATGGGATACCGTTCATTGGCCGGGTCCCAGCGCATCGCCGCGCGCAAGCCGTCAAGGAGCCCCTCGAGGTCGGACTGCTGCACGGCGCTGTCGGCGCGCTGGTAGTGCAGCGAACCGACGGCGCGGCTGCCGGGGGCGAGGGCCAGGAAGTAGAGAAGCGCCAGGGTGAACAGCACCGCGCCGGCGGCGCCCCAGCCGCCTAAGCGCGCCCGCACTGGCGCCGGCGGTTCACTCAACAGTGCGAAACAGAGCCAGCCGGTGATGTAGATGCCGGTGAAATACCAGCCGTAATCCACGAACCCCTGCGCGAGCAGGACCGTCAGCGCGGCCAGCGTGCCCGCCACGAACAGCCGCTCGCCGCCCGCAGTGCCGCGCCAACGGCGCAACCCGGCGCGGAACACCGCGCCCAGCAGCCACAGAAAGAGCGCCAGTCCGACCAGCCCCGACTCGGCAGCAGTTTGCAAAAAGATTTGATGCCCGTTCTTCGTGACGCCGGCTTCAGCGTAGTGCGGGAACAGGACGCTGAAAGTCCCGGGCCCGTGGCCGTAGATGGGCCGCATCATGCCGCGGCTGGTGTCGAGCGCCATCGCCGCGGTGGCCTTCCAAGTGTAAGCGCGGAACATCGCCGAATTATCGGTGAAGATGTCGGAGAAACGCCCGCGCAATTGCGGAACCACCAGCACGAGGCCGATGAGCGCGGCCATGCCCGCCAGCCCCACCGCCGCGCGCCGCCACAACGCCAAGCGGCCGGGAAGGGCCAGCGCGAGGAACACGGCGGTGCCCGCGCCGAGCGACAGGATGCCCGACCGCGAGTCAGTGCGCCAGACATCGAATGCCGCCATCAGCAGGCACACCAAGATTGAGATGCGCCACCAGGTGCGATTGTGAAACTTCGACGCGCCGAGCGCGAGGAAGATGAACATGCCCATGAAGACGGCGAATTCGTTCGGGTTGTAGAAAGGGCCGAAGACACGCCAGGTGGGGTTGTTCTGGCCCAGCCACACCGACAGGTATTCCTGCACGCCGAGGATGGCGTCGAGGCCGGCGCCGATGAGGAGTGCGAGGAGCACGCGGCGGCGGGTGTCGGCCGGCTGCGTCGCCACCAGGAAGAACACCAGCAGGCCGGCGCTGCTGCGCCCCAACTCGACGATGGCACGCGACCGCCCTTCGCCGGCGATGGCGCTCAACAACACCCACCCGACGAACGCGGCCGCGGGTGCGGCCAGAGCGGGCACCGAGCAGAACGCGGGCGCGTCACCGCGGAAGCGCCGCACCAGCCGCATCACCCAGCCGAACAAGATGAGCGCGAAGACGGGGACTTCGCCCCAGTACGCAGGGATGGGCGGGAAGGGGCGGAGGAACACCATGTATTCGGGCAGCGTGCCGGTCAGCAGCGGCGCCAGGAACAGGGCGACGAGGAGTGCGAGTTCCTCGCTCGTCGCCAGCCAGTCGCGCGCCGGCGCGGCTTTAGCGGTCGCGGGGGCCGGTGCCGGGCGCGGCATACGCAGCCGAATTGGGGGGCGTCGGTCTCCGCAGGCGGGAGCGAAGCCAGAGGAGCGAGGAGTGCGTCAGGACGAACGCTTCGCGCAGGCGGATGGCGAGGGCGGGCAGCCAGCGCAGCGGCCCGGGCCAGTGCGGGGCGTAGTGCTTCCAATAGAAGCGCAGCATGCTGCGATGGAACGCGCGCACCATCGGGAAAACCGCCTGGTCGGTGGCGCGGCCGATGCGGTGCACGACGACGGCGTCGGGGACATACCACCGCTCCCAACCGGCGGCGCGGGCGCGGTATGCCCAGTCGACATCCTCGCAGAACATAAAGAAGCGCTCATCGAGCGCGCCGACTTGTTCGACGGCAACGCGCCGCAGCATCAGCGCCGCGCCGGAGAGCCACTCGACCTCGCGCGGCGCGGTGTGGTCCCACTCCTGCATCAAGTAGGCGCGGGTGAAGCGGTTGCCGGGCAGCAGCCAGCCGAGCGGCGTGTGGCGGAACAGGCCCGCGGCGAAAGTCGGAAAGCGGCGGGCCGAGGGCTGCAGCGAGCCGTCGGGATTGAGCACGCGCGGGCCGGCGGCGCCGGCGCGGGGATGCTCGTCGAGGAACCGCCGCAGGCGCGCGCTGCAGCCGGGCCGCACCAGTGAGTCTGGATTCAAGAGAAAGAGGTATTGCCCGCCCGCGGCGGCGAGGGCCTGGTTGGTGGCGCGCGCATAACCGCGGTTGTCGGGGTTGGCGATCAGGCGCACGCCGGGGAACTCGCCGCGCACCATTTCGGCGGAGCCGTCGGTGGAGCCGTTGTCGACGACGATGACCTCGGCATCGGGCGCATCGGCGCGGACGGACTGCAGCAGCGCGCGCAGGTCCGTGCGCGTGTTCCAGTTGACGGTGCAGATGGAGAGCGCCGGCGTCACGCGGCCTTCGGCTCCGTCCCCGGCAGGGTCGCTTCGTCGAGCAGCATCACCGGAATGCCGTCGCGCACCGGATAGCGGCGGCCGCAGGCGGTGCAGACGAGCGCCTCGCCCTCCTCGCGGACCGGCTGGTGGTCGGCGGGACAGACGAGCAGTTCGAGCAACTCGCGGTCGAGCATCAGGCCGCCCGCAATTCGATCGGCGCGCCGAGGCGCTGCATGAGTTCGGGAAAGGCCGGGAACGAGGTTTCGATGCACTCGGCCCCGGCAATGCGCGTCTCGCCGTCGCCGGCGAGGCCGGCGACGGCCAGCGCCATCGCCACACGGTGGTCGCCGCGGCAGTCGAGCGCCGCGCCGGCGAGGCGGGCGGGGCCGGTGATGCTGAAGCCGTCGGACAACTCGGTCACTGTTGCTCCCATCGCGGTCAATGCGCCCGTCATTACTTGCAAGCGGTCAGATTCTTTCACACGCAGGCGCTCGGCGCCGGTGACGCGCGTCTCGCCCTCGGCGAGCGCGGCCGCCACCATCAGGATCGGGATTTCGTCAATCATCCGCGGCACCAGCGCGCCCCCCACCGAGATACCCCGCAGCGGCGCGTGCGACACGGTGACGGCGCCGGCGGGCTCGGTCGCCGAGTCGCCGCCCGGCGCGATGTCCGCGCCGGCGCCCATCGCGGCGAGGGCGTCGAGGATACCGGTGCGGGTGGGGTTGAGGCCAGTGCCCTCGACGGTGACGCGGCTGTTTGGCACCAGCGCCGCCGCCACCAGCGGAAACGCGGCCGCCGAGATATCGCCCGGCACCGTCACCTCGCCGCCGCGCAGGCGCGCCGGGCCCCGGACGGCTGCGCGCAGGCCCTGGCGTTGCACCGCGACACCGAACTGCGCCAGCATCCGTTCAGTGTGATCGCGGGTGGGGAACGGCTCGGCGACGCTGGTCTCGCCGTCCGCGTGCAGGCCGGCGAGCAGGACGGCGGATTTCACTTGGGCACTCGATTCGACACTCTCGTGCGCGATGGGGCGCAGCCGGCCGCCGACGAGGACGAGCGGCGGGAAGCAGCGGTCGCCCGAGCCGGTGACGGTGGCGCCCATGCGCGTGAGCGGCTCGGCGATGTCGGCCATCGGGCGGCGGCGCAGCGAGGCGTCGCCGTCGAGCCGCGTGGCTATCGGATATCCGGCGAGAATGCCGAGCAAGAGGCGCAGCGTGGTGCCGGAGTTGCCGCAGTCGAGCGCATCCGCGCGGCGCAAGCCGTTCAACCCAACGCCGCGAATCGAGATGTCGCCGCCGGCGTCGCGGAGGACATTGACGCCGAGTGCTTGCAGGCAGGCGAGCGTGCGGTCGGTGTCGCCGGCTTCGAGAAAGCCGTGGATGCGGGTCTCGCCCTCGGCGATGGCGCCGAAGAGCGCGGCGCGGTGCGAAATGGACTTGTCGCCGGGGACTCGAATGCGGCCGGAGAGCGAGCCGAGCGGCCGCCGGCTATGCAGAATCACGGGAGGTCGAGCGCGCGGCGGCGCTGCACGGCGTCGGCCAGCGCCGCGCGCAGCGCGGCGTCATCGCCGCCCGCCACAAGGGCGGCCAGCGCGTCCAGTTCAGCACGGTAGCGGCGCAGCGCGGCGGCGATGGCGGGGCGGTTCGTGCTCAAAATGTCGCCCCACATCTCGGCGTTGCTGACCGCGAGGCGGACGCTGCCGCGGTAGGCGGGCCCGGCGAGGTCGGTGGGGCGGACGCCGTCGCGCGGTTCGTTCGTGGTGGCGCGCACCAGCGCAATCGAGAGCAAATACGGAATGTGGCTCACCGCGGCGACGAGTTCGTCGTGCAGTTCGGCGGGCAACTCACGCACCCGCGACCCGACGGCCTGCGCCAGGCCCTGCACGCGGGCGAGCGCGGCGCGGTCCGTCGTCGCGGTCGGGGTGAAGAGCCAGACTTCTCCTTCGAACAGGTCGGCGCGGGCGGCGGCGATGCCCTCGTGCTCGGTGCCCGCCATCGGGTGGCCGGGCACATATTGCACTTGCGACAGATGCTGCACGGCGGCGGCGATGATGGCGGTCTTGGTGCTGCCCAGGTCGGTGATGAGTGCGTCGGGGCGCAAGTGCGGGGCGATGACGGGCATCTGCTCGATGATGGTGCGCACCGGCGCGGCGAGGACGACGAAGTCGGCGCCGCGCACTGCGACCGCCGGGTCGGTGGTGCCCTCGACGATGGCGCCGCGGGCAAGCGCCGAGTCGACGGTGACCTGGGTGCGGGCGCACCCGACGACGCGGCCCGCCAGGTCGTGCTCGCGCAACGCCAGCGCCAGCGAGCCGCCCATCAGGCCGGTGCCGATGATGGCGACGCGCTCGAAGCGGGGGGTGGGCACGCTACCGCCTTCGACAACGCGTGCGGCCGCCCTGCCGGACGCAGGAAGCGCGGGGCCTCCGCCGAAGGAATGGGTGTGCCCGCCGTTGCCGAATCGCCTGCGCTCGATTCCGTCCGCATCCGCCGCGCGTTTCCGGGACTCGAGGGACAGTGTTACCTCAACGCCGCCGGCCTCGGCCCCTGCTCGCTGCCGGCGCAGACCGCGTTCCTCCACTGGAACCACCTCGTCGCCAACACCGGCGGCGACAACCCCGACGATTTCCCTCGCCTGCACGCCGCGACGCAATCTGCGCGCGGGCAGGTGGCGCGCTTCCTCGGCGCGCGCACTGATGAACTCGCGTTCTTCGGCAACGCGACCGACGGCGCCGACCTCGTCTTGCACGGCCTCGACTGGCGCGCCGGCGACCAGGTCATCACCAGCACGGAAGAGCACCCGGCGCTGACCGAAAGTCTGGCGTCGGTGCGCGAGCGGTTCGACTTGCGCGTGTCGGAAGTGCCGCTGCTCGCTGACCCGAACGCCCTCATCGACGCGCTCGACGCAGCGCGCACCGACCGCACGCGGCTGGTGGCCATCAGTTGGGTCGGGCACCGCACCGGCGTCCGCGTCGATATGGCGGCGGTGTGCCGCTGGGCGCGCGAACACGCCATCCTCACGCTGACGGACAGCGCGCAGGTGGCGGGCAATGTCACTGCCGACCTGCACGCCCTCGGCACCGACTTCAGTTACGGCTCCGGCCACAAGTGGTGCTTCGGGCCGCTGGGGACGGGCTGGCTGTATGTGCAGCGCGACCGGCTCGACGGACTGCGGCGTTCGTGGACAGGCGCGGCGTCGGGGCTGCTCTCGTTCGGCGACGACGAAGCGGCGGCGCGCGAACTCGGCGGCGCCGCGCGCCTCGAGTTCGGGACGCGGCCCTGGCCGCTGTACATCGGCTTCGGCGCCGCGGTGGAGTTCTTGAGCGAGTTCGGGATGCCGGCGATCGACGCGCACGGCTGCGCGCACAGTGCGCAATTGGCGGAGTTGCTGCGCGGCGTGCCGGGCCTCGAAGTCGTCAGCCCCGGCGGCGCGGCGGCGACCAGCATCCTCGCTTGCCGCCTGACTGGGCACGACCCGAAGTCGGTCGGCGAGCGGTTGTGGCGCGAGCACCGGGTGGCGGTGCGCATCCTGCCGGACGGCCTGCGGTTCTCGCTGGCGCTGTTCGTGACGCCGGAGCAAGTTGAACACACCGGGCGGGCGGTGCAGGCCATTTGCGGCGGGCGTTGAAGCACTCCAGCACGGCATTTCGTCAAAGAAGCGAAGTCTGCGGGGAGGGATCTCACTGATGAAGCATCATCTGCTGCGCGTCGGCGCGTGTGCCACATTCTTGATGTTGTCACTTGGCAAGGTCAATGCCGCCCCGGCGGCGCCGTCGTACGAAAACTACGCCGCGCTGTCGGCGCGCCTGCGCGAGCTGGCGTCGGGCCACGGCGCCATCGCCAAATTGACCAGCATCGGCAAGAGCCGCGAGGGGCGCGACTTGTGGGCGCTGCAAGTCGCGGCGGACGGGATGCCGCTGGAACGGCGGCCGGGCGTCCTCGTCGTTGGCAACCTGTCAGGCGGCGACCTGGCGTCCTCCGCGCTGGCGCTGCGCGTGGCGGAGGCGCTGCTTGCGCGCGCCGACGCAGGCGACGCGGCGGTGAAGGCGCTGCTGGCGACGCGCGTCTTCTACTTCATCCCCTGCCTCAATCCCGACGGCGCCGAGCGGATGTTCGGCACTCCCGCCATCCTCGACCGGCGCAACGCCGCGCCGGCCGGCGACGAGGGGCGCCTCGCCGACCTGAACGGTGACGGCGTCATCACGATGATGCGCGTCCCAAACCCCGACGGCGCCTGGCGCCAGGATGAGAAGGACCCGCGCCTGCTGGTGCCCGCCGGTCGCAGCGAGGCGGGGCAATACGACCTGCTGCCCGAAGGCGACTTCAAGCGGGTCGAGGGCGCGGCGCGGCGCCCGGGCGTGGATTTGAACCGCAACTTCCCGATCAACTGGCGGATGGAATTCGAGCAGGCGGGCGCCGGGCCGCGGCCGGTGTCGGAGCCGGAGGTGCGCGCCTTCCTCGAGTTCGCCGACGCGCACCCGAACCTGTTTGCGCTGCAGGTGCTGCAGGTGGGCAGCGACGACCCGGCGCTGCCGAGCGTCGAGCAGGCGCCGTATGACCAGGTGCACTACGAGGCGCTCGGCAAGAAATACCAGGAACTCTTCGGCGGCGCATTTCGCAAGCAGGCGACCGCGGCGCCCGGGCCGGCCGCCATCCCGCAGTTTGCGGGCGGCGGCGGCGGTGGCGGCGGATTCTTCGGCGGGCTGTTTGGCGGCGGCGCGTCGAACTTGAACGAGCAGCGGCCCGCCGGAACGGAACGCTACGCGGGCACCCTCCTCGACTGGGCGTATGAGACACACGGCCTCCTCGCCTGCGCGACGGAACTCTGGACCGACCCGCCCAAGCCCACCGACCCGGAGAAGAAGCGCGCCGAGGGCGAGCGCGGCTGGCTGGAGTGGAACGACGAGGCGCTCGGCGGCGCCGGCTTTGCGGCGTGGCAGCCGTTCGCGCACCCGGCGCTGGGCAAGGTGGACATTGGCGGCTGGAAGCCGTTCACGAAGGACAACCCGCCGCTCGAAGTCGTCACCGCAGCGGTAGAGCCAAGCCTGAAGTTTCTCCTCTGGCGCGCCGAGCAGACACCGCAAGTGGCGCTGAAAGATGTGACGGTCGAGGCGCTCGGCGGCGACTACTACCGCCTGCGCGCCACGGTGACGGACACCGGCCCGCTGGCGACTTCGACGGGCAAAGGCGTGTCGACGCGCGACGACCGCGCCGTGTTTCTGCAGGTGGACCTGACGAGCGCCGAGATCGTCGTCGGCGAGCGGCGGCCCAGCGCGGGCGTGCTCGGCCCCGGCCGCGAGAAGACCTTTGAATGGATCCTGCACCGGACGGGCGGCAGCGGGCGCGCCGTCGTGACGGCGGACAGCGCCCGGGCCGGGCTGGTAACGCAATCGGTGGACCTGCGATGAGCAGGCGAAGCGAAGGGAGCGGTGCGATGCGCAAACTGCTGATCGGGCTGGGCGTGGCGATGCTCGGAGCGACGACCGTCGGGCGCGCCGCCGACGCGCCGAAGCCCTATGTGGCGACGGCGCCGGTGAAACTGCCGATGGATTTCAACCACTTCTACCCGTACGAGGAGGTTGTCGACGCCCTGCACCGCCTCAACCGGGCGTTCCCGGACTTGAGCAAGGTCTACACCATCGGCAAGACGCGCGAGGGGCGCGACCTGGTGGTCATCGAGATCTCGAACTTCCGCAAGGGCGACCCGGCGCAAAAGCCGGGCATCTTCATTGACGGCAACATCCACGGCAACGAAATCCAGGGCGGCGAGGTGGCCCTGTTCATCGCCTGGTATCTGCTGAACCGCTATGACCTGAACGACCCCTATGTCCGCAAACTGGTGGACGACCGCACTTGGTACATCCTGCCGGTGCTGAATGTGGACAGCCGCGTGCGCTTCTTCACCACACCGCAGAATCCGAACACGCCGCGGCACAACAGCCGCCCCGTCGACAATGACCGCGACGGCCTGTTCGACGAAGACCCGCCGATGGACCTCGACGGCGACGGGCAGATCCTGCAGATGCGCATCCGCGACCCGTTCGGCAACCTGAAGCCGGGCGCCGACCCGCGGGAACTGGAAGGGCGCGACACCTTCGAGCGCGGCGAGTGGCGCATGCTCGGGAACGAAGGCCTCGACCGCGACGGCGACGGCCGCACCGGCGAGGACGACATCGGCGGCGGGTTGGACATGAACCGCAACTATCCCTCCAACTGGGCGCCCCCGCACCGCCAGGGCGGCGCCGGCCCCTACCCCACTTCGGAACCGGAAATCCTCGCCGAGGTGCTATTCACCGATGCGCACCCGAACATCATGTTGGTGCAGAACTATCACAACAACGGCAACTTCATCCTCTACCCGCCGTCGGACCGGGCGTCGACGCAAGGCAATGCCGCCGATGTGGCGGTGCTCAACGCGCTCGGGCAGCGCGGGCTGAAGTTCCTCCCCGATTACACGCAGGGCACTTCGTTCGACTTGCTCTACAATGTGAACGGCGGGTCGCTCGACTTCCACTACCTGATGCACGGCGCCTGGGCGTTCACGAATGAACTGTGGCGCCTCGAGCCCCAATACCGGACGGAAGGCGACGGCGAACAGCAACTGAAATTCAACGACGAAGTCGTCCACGGGATGTGGTTCACGCCCTGGCACAAGTTCACGCACCCGGTCTACGGCGAAGTCGAAATCGGCGGCTGGAACCAGTTCTCGTCGCGCGTGCCGCCCGCCGACTACCTGCCGGAGATGTGCCAGCGCAACTGCCTCTTCACGCTCTTCAAGGCGACCCAGTTGGCGGAACTCTCCGTCGAGGAGGCGACCGCCGAGGCGCTTGGCGGCGGCGTCTACAAGGTGAAGGTGCGCGTCGCCAATCTCGGTAGTCTGCCAACGCGCCCCGCCGAGACGGCGCGAAGCGGCGTCGAGCCGCCGGTGATCGTGGCGCTCGGCGCGCCGGCGAGTGTCTCGGTCATCACTTCGGGCACCGCCACCCGCTTCACCTGGGAAGTGCGGGCGACGGAAGTGCCGAAACAGCCGCGCGACCTGAAAATGATCACAGTCGGCACCCTGCAAGGCCAGTCGGATGTCTGGCTGGTCTGGCTAGTGAAGAAGACCGGCGCCGGCGCCGCGAAAGTTACCGTCACCGCCGCGCACCCGAAGACGGGGAGCGCGAGCAAAGAGGTGATCTTGAACTGACGGGAATCGTGTGACGTGTCATGTGTCACGGGATGATCGGTTTTGCTTCTCCCGTAACTCGTGACACTTTTCCCGTAACACGACTCCGAAGGAGCAAAATGACAATCAAATCCCTCTCCCCCGTCCTCGTCGTCGAAGCCATCGAGCCGTGCCTGACTTTCTGGGAACGGCTGGGGTTCGTGCGGTCGAACGAGGTGCCGCATGAGGACCGGCTCGGGTTCGTGATGTTGTCCCGCGACAACCTGACGGTGATGTATCAGTCGCGCGCCAGCGTGCAAGCGGATGTGCCGGCGCTCGGCGAGCGGCTCTCCTACAGCGCACTCTATTTCATCGTGGACGACCTCGCGGAAATCCAGCGGCTGCTGGAGGGGGCCGACCTGGTCGTGCCCTTCCGCAAGACCTTCTACGGCGCGCAGGAAGTCATCGCCCGCGAACCGGCGGGCAACATCGTCTCCTTCGCGCAGTTCGCCGAAGGATAGAACCTGGCGAGCTCCTTGGTGGCGGCCTTGCCCATGCAGGAGGGCAATAGAGACTCTCGAATCTACTTTGTACGGGCCCAAGGAGACGGTTAAGTGAGCAACCCACTCGATCGAAGGAATTTCAAAGTCCGTAGCGGGCAGAAGTTTACAGTTGACGGAAATACTTTTGAGGTTGGAGCAAGGATCGGCGATGGAGTTATTGGTATCGTCCGAAAGGCGAGAGAAGTTTCTTCGGGCCGAATCCGCGCCGTGAAGTTTCTTGCACCTGAACCAAAGTACATTCAGCAACCTTCGTTCGCTGACATCGCAGCGAGATTTCGAAGAGAGGGGGTCCGTGGAAGCAAATTGCGGCACGAGAATTTGCTCACTGTCTTTGCCTATGTTCAAAACGAGAAGGGGTCCAACTTTATCGGATCGGGTCCGGTCAACCCTTTCATTCTTATGGAGTACGTGGGCAACAGAACGGTTGATGACTACATTCGCAGGATTCAATCAAGGCGAACCCCAAGTTCGCTTTTCACTCGACCCGCACTGGAGATTGCGATTTCCGTAAGCGAAGCGCTTTCGTATCTGCACAAGCGAGGCATTGTGCATCGAGATGTGAAACCTGCCAACATCTTCATTTCAAGAGAAGGTGGGGTGCAAGATGTGAAGCTAGGCGATTTCGGAGTGGTCATGTGGGGAAACTTTCTCGACTCGATCATGAGCGGCACGCTGACGACATCGCACCACCACACACTGGGCACTATGAAATACATGTCACCTGAACAAGCCATCGATCCCCAGATTGTCGACGTAAGATCGGATATTTATTCTCTCGGGATCACTTTGTGGGAACTGTTCGCAGGAATGGTATTGCCCAGTGTTCATCATGTTCAGCGAATTCAGCAGGTCCGCGCGCAACACATTAGCTTGCAGGGAAAGCTCGTTCAACTCGATGTGCCGGCGATGGCACTCACCCACTCGGACACTCTATTCGAATTACTGCTCGAAACCTTCCATCTCCGCCCCCAAAGCAGGCCAGCAGCAAGCGAGATTTGCGGGCGGTTGCGATGGCTCTTGGAGCAGCTCGAAGAGTCCTAATGAAGTGTCACTTGGCAGCCAGAGAGGCGAGGCAGGAAGATGTGAGCCAGAGATGAATCTCAACCTTGCAGGCCTGCGTGTCGGCCCGCAGACAGCAGCTCGCGAATCAATCATCTGAACAGGAGGGCTGGTATGAGCGACGGCTACGCCGACCCGAAGGCGCTGGTGACGACCGAGTGGGTGGCCAAAAGTCTGAAGAAGAAGAATGTGCGCCTCGTCGAGGTGGATGAGGACACCACCCTCTACGACCAGGGGCACATCCCCGGCGCCATCACGCTGCACTGGATGAACGATCTCGAACACAACCTGCTGCGCGAAGTGACCGACCCGAAGGTCTTCGCCCACCTGCTCGCCCGCCACGGCATCGGCAAGGGCACGCAGGTCATCTTCTACGGCGACCGCAACAACTGGTTTGCGGCGTATGCCTATTGGATTTTCGAGTACTACGGCCATAAGAAGAAGGCGATTATGGATGGCGGGCGCGCCAAGTGGGTCACCGAGACCCGCCCGCTCTCGACCGAGCGCCCGATGGTGGCCGCGGCCGAATACCCGGAGCCCAAGCCGCGCAAGAAAGTGCGCGCCTGGCGCGCAGATGTTGAGAAACTGCTCAAGAACCCGAGCGGACGGGCGATGGTGGATGTGCGCTCGCCGGGCGAGTTCTCCGGGCAACTCATCGCGCCGCCCGAGTACGCGCAAGAGGGCGCCCGCCGCGGCGGGCACATCCCGACCGCGCAGAGCATCCCCTGGGGGCAGGCGTGCAACCCCGACGGCACTTTCAAGGCGGCGGACGAATTGCGCGCGCTGTACGGCGGCAAGGGGGTGACCGCCGACAAGGATGTCATCGCCTATTGCCGCATCGGCGAGCGGTCCTCGCACACCTGGTTCGTGCTGACGAAACTGCTCGGCTTCCCGAAGGTGCGCAACTACGACGGCTCGTGGACCGAGTGGGGCAACCTGGTGAACGCGCCGATTGAGAAGTGAGAACAAGTCCGTAGTCCGTTGTAAGTAGTGCGTAGGAACTGCAACAGCGAAGAGTCGGCGGGCGGCGCAGCGATGCGCCGCCTGTTTGTTGTGTGGCGACGGACCGACCTCACCCCCAACCCCTCTCCGTCTCACGGAGAGGGGTGAGAACAGGGGCAACCCCACCCCCAGCCCCTCCCCGTACACGGGGAGGGGTGCGGACAGTTTCCCCCCTCTCCCGCCCTTCGCTGCGCGTCGGGCACCCTCTCCCTAAAGTGGAGAGGGACGACCAGCATCCCTCATCACACTTGGTGGCGCTTCCCGTGACACTTGCCCCGTCACACCTTTCCCGTCTTTCTAGTGGACGAACGGGCGGATGCAGAGGTAGTAAATCAGCCCCGCCGCGAGCGCGGAGAACGGGATGGTGAAGACCCAGGCCCAGACGACGCGCATCGTCACGCCCCAGCGCACCGCGGAGAGCCGCCGCACCGATCCGACGCCGACGATAGCGCCGGTGATGGTGTGCGTGGTGCTGACGGGGATGCCGAAATGCGAGGCGCCGTAAAGCATCAGCGCGCCGCCCGTCTCGGCGCAAAAGCCGCCGACGGGCTTCAGTTCCGTGATGCGCGTGCCCATCGTGCGCACGATGCGCCAGCCGCCGAGGGCGGTGCCGAGTCCCATCACCAGATACGAGACGAACAGCACCTGCCACGGCGGGATCGGGTCCGCCAGGATGCCGCCGGAGACGAGCAGCAGCGTGACGATGCCGGCGGTCTTCTGGGCGTCGTTGCCGCCGTGGCCGAGGGCATAAGCCGCGGACGAGAACAGTTGCGCGACGCGGAACCAGCGGTCGATGCGCGCCGGCGACGCGCGCCAGAAGGTGCGGATGGCCAGCACCATCAGGACGCCGCCGAACACCATCCCCAGCACCGGCGCGATGACGATGAAAGTGAGTACCTTGTTGATGCCCGCCCACTGGAGCACCGATGCGCCGTGCGCGGTGAAGGCGGCGCCGACGACGCCGCCGATGAGTGCGTGCGACGAGCTGATCGGCAGTCCGAGAAACAGGGTGATCACCGACCAGGCGATGGCGCCGAGCAGGCCGGCGATGACCACCTCGGGCTGCAGCGCGTGCGGCTCGACGATGCCGCCGGCAATCATCTTCGCCACCGCGGTGTGAAAGACGAAGTAGGCGGCGACATTCCACAGCGCCGCCCAGAAGACGGCGTGCACGGGGCGCAGGACGCGGGTGGCGACGACGGTGGCGATGGCGTTGGCGGAGTCGTGAACGCCGTTATAGAAATCAAAGATGAAAGCGACGACGACCCCGACGATGATGAGCCAGGTCCACTGCCCCACTTAGCCGGACCCGTGCTTGATGACGACGCCTTCAATGATGTCGGAGACATCTTCGACGCGGTCGACCGCATCTTCCAGCAAGTCGTAGATCTCGTGCCACTTCATCGCCTCACGCAGGTCGCCGCCGTTGCGGAAGAGATTGCCGCGGGCGCGGCGCGAGGTCTTGTCGCCCTCGTTCTCCAACCGGTTAATTTCGATGCAATGGTCGAGGATGCGCCGCGGGCGGGAGAGGTCGCGCAAGCCGCGCACGGCCTTTTCCATCTGCTCGGTCGCCCGCGCCAGGACGCCGGCCAGTTCCTGCATCTCGGGCGTCATCTGTTTCACTTCATAGAGGATAAGGCAGTCCGTGCAGGCCTCGACGAGGTCGATGATGTCGTCCATGCGCGAGGCGAGGGCCTGGATTTCATCAATGGGCGTGATGAAGGTGCGATTGAGGCGGTCCATGATCTCGTGCGTGATGATGTCGCCCTCGTGTTCGGTCTCTTCGATGGCGCCGGCGAGTTCCCGGCCGCGCGTGTCGTAATGCGTGGCGAACTCGTGGAATTGCCGGGCGCCCTGAACGACATTGGCGGCGGCGCGCTCGAGCAAATCAAAGAAGCGCTCATCGCGCGGGATCAGGCGCATGCGAAACATCAGTCAGTCCCCGCAGTCATCACAGTCCCCCCGAGCAGTGTGCCACACGGGCGCCGCGCGCTGTCCACATCAGGCGGTGCGATGAGACCTCGCCTGTCGCGTGTCAACTGGCGCGCTCACCCTTGCCAGCCGCGGCCTCGCCGGCCGGCTTTTCCCGTGACACTTTCCCCGTCACACCTTTCCCGTCTTTCGCCAGCGCCGGCACGGACGCGAGGGCGGCCTTGGCCGCGGCCTGCTCGGCTTTCTGCTTGCTCTTGCCCTTGCCGGTGCCGGCCACCGCGCCGCCGAGCAGCACCTCGATGACGAAAGTCTTGTCGTGATCAGGTCCGGACTCGCCGGCGACGCGGTACTCGGGGGTCGTGCGCAGCCGGTTCTGCGTCGTCTCCTGCAGGACGGTCTTGTAGTCGGGCGTATGTTCCTGGCGCTCGATCTGGCGCAGCGGCGTGCGGATCAGGCGGCGGATGAGGTCCCGCGCCACTTCCATGCCCTGGTCGATGTAGACCGCGGCGAAGACTGCTTCGAGCGCGTCCGAAAGGATCGAGGCGCGGTCGCGGCCGCCGTTCGCTTCCTCGCCGCGCGAGATGATGACATAGCGGCCCAGGTTGAGGCGCCGGGCGACATCGGCCAGGATCGGCTCCGAGACGACGACGGCTTTCACCTTGGTCAGTTCGCCCTCGGTCCAGTCCGTGTGCAGCGCCATCAGGTGCTCGGCGAGGGTGATGCCGAGGACCGAGTCGCCGAGGAATTCGAGGCGCTCGTTGCTCTCGCCCTCCTGCGTCTCACGCAGATACGAGCGGTGCGTCAGCGCCTGGCGGAGGAGCGAGGGGTCATAGAACTTGACTTGCAGCCGCTGCTGCAAGGCAGCCAGCGGGTCGCGGCGGCGGGCGGTGCGCTTAGGCGCGGTCGCCTTTTTCCTCATGCTCCGCAATCTCCAAACCCAGTTCCTGCAATTGTTTCAGGTCCACGCGTGCCGGCGCGCCGGTGAGCGGGTCAAGACCCGCCGCCGACTTCGGGAACGCAATCACCTCGCGGATGGCGCCTTCGCCAGCGAGCATCGCCACGATCCGGTCGAAGCCGAGCGCGATGCCGCCGTGCGGCGGCGCGCCGAACTCCAGCGCGTCGAGGTGAAAGCCAAAGCGCTCGCGCATCAGGTCGTCACTCATCCCCAGGTGGCGGAAGATGCGTTCCTGGATGTCACGGCGGTGGTTGCGGATGCCGCCGCTGCCGAGTTCCAGGCCGTTGAGCGTCAGGTCGTATTGCCGCCCGATGACCTGGCGCGGGTCAGTGTCGAGCGCAGCCATCTGGTCGTCGCGCGGCGAGACGAACGGGTTGTGCCCAGCGTCGAGGCGCTGCTCCTCGTCGTTCCATTCGAAGATCGGGAAGCCGGTCATCCAGACGAATTCCCACGGCCCTTGCACGGCGGCGACGATGGGCGAATCGCCCCCGCCGACCAGCCCGAGCAGCGCCGCCACTTCGCGGCGCACTTCGCCGAGGATGGTGTTGGCTTTGCGGCGCTGGTCGGCGAGCAGGAGCAGCAAGTCGCCGTCCTGCGCGCCGGAGACGCTGCGCAAGGCGGCGGTCTCGCGCTCCGAGAGGAACTTGGCAATCACCGATTTGATGCCGCCGTCGTGGAACGCCACTTGGGCCAGGCCGCCGGCGCCGAGTTGCTTGGCGCGCTGTTCGAGGCGCTCCAGTTGGGTGCGCGCGATCGCCCCGGCTTTCGGCACGCGCAGGCCCTTCACGACGCCGCCGGCCTTGACCGCGCCGCCGAAGGCGCGGAACTCGGTGCCGCGGAAGGTGTCAGTGAAGTCGACGAACTCGAGGCCGTAGCGCAAGTCGGGCTTGTCGGAGCCGTAGCGCTCCATCGAGTCCGCGTAGTCCAAGCGGCGGAACGGCGGGCGGACTTCGATGCCCGCAAGGGCGAAGAGGTGTTGCATCAGCCCCTCGACGAGGGCGATGACATCGTCTTCGGCGACGCACGACATCTCGAGGTCGATCTGCGTGTGTTCGAGTTGCCGGTCGGCGCGCAGGTCTTCGTCGCGCAGGCAGCGGGCGAGTTGGTAGTAGCGCTCGACGCCCGACACCATCAGCAACTGCTTCAGGATCTGCGGCGACTGCGGCAGCGCGAAGAACCGGCCCGGGTAGAGGCGCGACGGCACCAGGAAGTCGCGCGCGCCTTCCGGCGTGCTCTGAATCAGCAGCGGCGTCTCGACTTCCCAGAAGCCGCGCGCGTTCAGATACTCGCGCACTCCCTGCGCGATGCGGTGCCGCAGGCCGAGGTTATTTCGCATCCGCTCGCGGCGCAGGTCGAGGTAGCGGTGGCGCAGGCGCAGGAATTCATCCGCTTCCGCGTGATGGTCGGCGACCTGGAACGGCAGCGGCGCGCAGGCGTTCAGGATCTCGAGCGCGCTCGCCTTGACCTCGACAGCGCCGGTCGGCAGGTTCGGGTTCTCCGTGCCGGCGGGGCGCGGCGCGACGCTGCCCGTCACACGCAGGAAGTACTCGGAGCGTACTTCGTGGGCGTGGGCGGCGTGCTGCGGGTCGATGACGACCTGCACCAGGCCGGTGCGGTCGCGTACATCGAGGAAGATGACCCCGCCGTGGTCGCGCCGGCGGTGCACCCAGCCGCATATGGTGACTTCGGTACCCTGATGTTCGGGACGGAGGGTGCCACACCAATGGGAGCGCATTCCCGCCGGAGGCGGGACGATGTCGGGCGTTACGCGGGCTGTGGTGGGCTCTTCCGCCATTGCTTGAGAGTGACGGCGAGCCGGTCAACGGCGACACGCTCTTGATGTCCGGTCGTCAAATCTCGCAAGGTCGCCTCGCCGGCGGCCAGCTCGTCGTCGCCCAGGATAATAGCAAAGGCGGCGTTTCGCCGCGCCGCCTCCTTCATTTGCGCCTTCAAAGAGCGGCCCAGCGGGTCAAAATCGGTAGTCAAGCCCTCGCTGCGCAAGCGGTCGGCCAGCGGGCCGGCGTGCACCGCCGCGCCGTCGCTGGCGGCGGCGACATAGGCGTCGAGCGCACTCGCCGGCGGCCCGGTTCCCAGTTTCCCCGTGACGAACAGCACTCGTTCGATGCCAGAACCGAAGCCGACGCCGGGCGTCGGCGGGCCGCCGAGGATTTCGGCGAGGCCGTCGTAGCGCCCGCCGCCGAGTAGCGCGTCCTGCGCGCCGAGCGCCCCGTGCGTCACCTCGAAGGCAGTGCGTGTGTAGTAGTCAAGGCCGCGCACGACATTGGGGTCGAGCGTGAACACGATGCCGCGGGCGCGCAGCGCGGCTTGGACGCCGTCGAAGTGGGCGCGGCAGTCGGCGCAGAGGTGGTCGACCATCGCCGGCGCGCCGGCGATCAGTCCGCGGCAGCGCGGGACTTTGCAATCGAAGATGCGGAGCGGGTTGCGCTCGAAGCGCACTTGGCAATCGGGGCAGAGTTCTTCGAACTGCGGGCGCAGGAAGTCGCGCAGGCGATCGCGGTAGGCGGCGCGGCAGACCGCGTCGCCGATGCTGTTGAGGCGCAACGCGGCGTCGGTGATGCCGACCGCGGCCAGGTACGACATCCCGACGGCGATGACTTCGGCGTCCGCTTCCGGCCCGGCGGCGCCGACAACCTCGAGCCCCGCTTGGTGGTGCTCGCGCAACCGGCCGGCCTGCGGGCGCTCGTAGCGAAAAATGGGCGTCAGGTAGAAAACCTTCTGCACGCCGCTGGCGCCGAGAGCGCCGTGCTGGATGAGCGCCCGGATGACGGGCGCCGTGCCCTCGGCGCACAGCGTGACGCTGCGGCCGCCGCGGTCCTCGAAGGTGTACATCTGCTTGGTCACAATGTCGGTGGTGTCGCCGACGCCGCGAGCGAAGACCTCGGTGTCCTCGAAGGTCGGGGTGCGGATTTCCCCGAAGCCGGCCCGGCGGCAGGTGTCGCGGAAGGCGTCCTCGGCCCATTGCCAGCGCGCCGCCTCTTGCGGAAGAACATCATGGGTGCCGCGTGGTGCCTGGTAGCGCGGGGCGCTCATTGACAAACCCGGTGCGAAACTTTTCGGCCGCACTGGGGGTCGCTTATAATGTCTGCACGGCTGACACTTTCTCGGAGGGCTAATGACATGGGACGCGGATCAGCGTTCATTTTCGGCGTACTGGTGGGCGCGGCCTTCGGCGCTTCGTTGGCGCTGCTGTATGCGCCGCAAAGCGGCGAGGACACCCGCCGGATGATCGGCGAGAAGACCTCGGCGTTGCGCGACAAGGCGCGGTCGCTGGCAGAAGACGCCCGCGAGCGCGTGCGCGCCGCGACGGCGCGGTTCCGCTCGGCGGGCGACGCCGAGACCGCCTGACCTCGCACGGCGCTCACCGGACAAAAGTCCGCACGAAGCGCTGCAGCGGCGCGCGTTCCGCGCGCCGGTGCCAGCGCGCGTGCAGGCAGAGCGGGCAGCGCGGGTAGAGTTGATACGGCCACCCCTTCAGGTGGTGGCAGATGAACTCGTAGCCGCAGTTGCCGCACTTGAACAGCCGGAACTGATTCCACCCGGGTTTGTGGCAGTCCGGGCAGGCGTTGGGTAAACCCGTCTTCTCGATCGTCGCCCGGAACCCGCAGTTCGCGCACTTCCAGTTCGTCCCCGCCGGCAAGCGCACGGCTTGCAGTTTCAATTCGCTCTGCTCGTAGAGTTCATCGTAGAGGTCGCGCGGCAGGCCGAGGATGTTGCGCCGCACCGCCTTGCGCACAACATCTTCCGGGTTCTCGCGCGGCGGGCGCACCAGCGCCTGCCCGCACTGCCCGCAGACCGCCTGCTGCACCGAGCCGTCGGCGTTGACCCGGTTCTTGCGCCCGCAGTTCAGGCAGATGACGACGCGGGCGTGCTCGTCGCTGGGGCGGTAGGTACCCTGCGCGTACGACTTGAGGCCTTGATTTGAGAGCCAGTCATCATATTCGGCGCGCTGGTCGGGGTCACTCAAGACTTCGTAGGCGCGGTTGATGAGCACCGCCTGCTCGTGCGTGCCGCCGAGATCCGGGTGCCCCTGCAACTCGCGCACCAGCGTGCGATAGGCGGTGCGCACCACTTCCGGCTGCGCTTTGGTGTGGACTTGCAGGATTTCGTAATAATCGACGCCGGGGTCGAACTTGCTCACGCGCGAGCGGCCTCTTCCGCTATGGCGAGAGTATAGTCGACGAGCCGGTAGAGGTCATCAATCACCTGATATTCCTGCGGTGTGTGCGGGTTTTCGTAGCCGACGGCGATGACCACACTCGGCAGGCCCTTCGCGTTGAAGATGCTGGCGTCGGTGCCGCCGCCGGTGAGGGTGGTGTGCGTCTTGAGCCCGATGCGCTGCGCGGCGGCCTGCACGATTTGCAGTTGCTTGTGCTGATCGGTCAGGCGGTAGGTCTCGTAAATGCGCGTCACGGTGATCTCGACGCCTCCCCCACCCTGTTTCGCTTCCTCTTCGAACGCGGCGCGGATGTCGCGCACGACGCGCTCGAGTTTCGCGGGGTCGTGGCTGCGCGCTTCGGCGCGGACATCGACGCGGTCGGGCACGACATTCCCCGCCTCGCCGCCGTGGATGATGCCGACATTGCAAGTGGTTTCGGGGTCGAGCCGCCCCCAGGTCACGCGGGCGATCGCCTTGGCGGCGAGCGCGATGGCGTTGATGCCCTTCTCGGGGGCGGCGCCGGCGTGCGCCGACTGGCCGCGCACCACGATCTGAATGACATCCTGGCTGGGCGACCCGATGATGATGCCGCCGACGGCGCCGCTGCTGTCGAGCACGAACCCCATTTTGGCCCGCACTTTCGTGCGGTCGAGGTTCGCGGCGCCGAGCAGCCCAACCTCCTCGCAGATGGTAAAGATGACATCGGTCGGCGGGTACTGGCGCTTGCCGTCCTTCAGTTCCAGCGCCGCTTCCATCAGCGCCGCGACCGCGGCCTTGTCGTCGGCGCCGAGGATGCCGGAGTCGACGGCGACGACGCGCCCGTCGCGCACTTCGGGCTTGACGCCGATGCCCTGCGCGACGGTGTCGATGTGCGCGTTGATGAGGATGGGCGCCGCCTTGGCGGTGCCGGGTAGGCGGGCGATGATGTTGCCGACCTCGCCGCCGACGGCCGTGCCGGCGTCATCGGTCTCCCAGGGAATGCCGGCGGCATCGAGTTCCTTCGTGACGGCGCGGAACATCGGCCCCTCTTTGCGCGGGACGCTGTCGAGGCGGCAGTAGTCGAGAAAGCGCTTCAAGACGCGGTCACGGTTCATCGGTTTCTCCCTGGGTTACATGCGCCGCTTGGCGCCGAGGCGCAGTTCGAGCGCGGCGACGATTCGCGCCACGCGCTCGTCCACTTCGGCGTCGGTGAGCGTGCGGTCCGCGGCGCGGAATTCGAGATGGTAGGCGAGACTCTTCTGGCCGGTCTCGATCTGATTGCCGGCGTAGACATCAAACAGGCGCACGGCGGTGAGAAACTCGGCGCCCTCACTCCGTACGACGCTCTCCACCTGCGCCACCGGTGTGCCGGCGTCGAGCACCAGCGCCAGGTCGCGCATCACCGCCGGGAAACGCGGTGGCGGCAGCACCGCGCCGGCGGGCCGCGCCAGCGCCAGCAGCGCGTGCAAATCCACCTCCGCGAGAAACGCCGGCTTCGGCAGGTCGTAATGCGCGGCGACGCCTTCGGCCATCTGGCCGAAGATGCCGACGGTCGCCCGCCCGATGTTGACTTGCGCGCAGCGGCCGGCGTGGAAACTCGGGTGGCTGGCCGGCGGCGTGACGATGTGTTCGCCAGTGACTTCGAGCGCCAGCGTATTGAGCAGGCCCTTCAGCGTGAAGAAGTCGGCCTCGCGCACCGCGTCGGGCAGGTTCCAGTCGCCGTCCCAGCCGGCGCCCATCAGCGCCAGGCCGAGCGTGCGGCACTCGGGCGGCGGCTCGTGCGGCGGCCGCGGCAGGAACACCGGCCCGATTTCGTACACCCAGACATCAGTGACGCCGCGCCGCGCATTAGTCGCCAGCGCGTCGAGCAGCCCGCCGAGCAACGACGGCCGGAGATGCGTCGCCTCTTCGCTCTTCGGGTTGCGGATGCGCACCGCGTCGCGGCGGAGCGGGAAATCTTCGGGGAAGCCGAGACGCTCGAATTCGGCGGCGTCGGTGAGCGAGTACGACATCGTCTGCGTCAGCCCCAGCCCGCGCAGCAGCGGCGTCAGCCGGTCGCCGAGCAGCACCAGCGGCGGCTGCGCCGCCGGGCGCAGCGACATCGGCGGCGGCTCGCTCGGCACGCGGTCGTAGCCGTAGACCCGCGCCACCTCTTCAATGAGGTCCTCTTCGATGACGAGGTCGGGCCGGCGCGGCGGGGCGTGCACGACAATCGATTCGTTCTCGTGCACGGTCAGCCCGAGGCGTTCGAGCAGGTCCACAATCGCTTCGTCGCCGAGGTTGACGCCGAGCAGCGCGTTGACGCGTTCGGGCCGCAGCGCGATGGCGCGCGGCCGCAAATCGGCGTGATTGACGTCCACGACGCCAGCGGCGATGGAGCCGCCCGCGTATTCGGCGAGCAGTTCCGCGGCGCGGTCGGCGGCGCGCACCGCGCCTTCCGGGTCGACGACCCGCTCGAAGCGATACGACGACTCGCTCACCAGGTCGAGCGCCTTGCTGGTGCGCCGCACGCTCTGCCAGTTGAAGTGCGCCGACTCGATGACGACTTCGGTGGTGCCGGGCGTCACTTGGCTCGCCAGCCCGCCCATCACGCCGGCGATCGCCACCGGCGCCTTCTCGTCGCAAATGAGCAGCATCCCTGGCGTCAGTTCGCGGGTGACGCCGTCGAGCGTCACCAGCTTCTCGCCCGCGGCGGCCTGGCGCACGACGATGCGCGCCCCGGCGAGCCGCGCCCGGTCGAAGGCGTGCAGGGGCTGGCCGAGTTCGAGCATCACATAATTCGTCACATCCACCACATTGTTGATCGGGCGGATGCCGCACTGCTCGAGGCGCTTCTGAATGATCGCCGGCGACGGCCCCACCTTCACGCCCGTCACCACCCGAGCCGCATAGCGCGGGCAATTCGCCGTGTCTTCGACCGCGACGGCGATCAGGTCGGCGCACTGCCGCTCCGATTCCTTGAGGGCCGGCTTGCGGCCGAGCAGCCGCTGCTCGGTCGCGGCGGCGACCTCCCGCGCCACGCCGAGAATCGAGAGGCAGTCGCCGCGGTTGGGCGTGATGGCGAGGTCGAAGACCGGCTCGCCGCCGATCTTCTCCATCGATTCGACTTCGAGGCCCGCCATCGTCAGGATGCGCCCGAGTTCCTTGAGCGACGCCTCGACGGCGACGAACTCCTCCAGCCACGAGAGCGGGACGCGCATCAGCGGAATTGCGCCAGGTAGCGCATATCGTTGTCGGCGAAGGTGCGGATGTTATCGATGCCATAGCGCAGTTGCGCCAGGCGGTCGATGCCCATCCCGAACGCGTAGCCGCTCACCACTTCGGGGTCATAGCCGCCGGCGCGCAGCACATTCGGGTGCACCATCCCGGCGCCGGCGATTTCGAGCCAGCCGCTGTGCTTGCACAGCCGGCAGCCCTGTGCGCGGCAGAAGAGGCAGGTCACTGACACATCCACGCTCGGCTCGGTGAACGGGAAATAGTCGGGGCGCATGCGCACCTCGACCTGCTCGCCGAAGAGTTCCGAAGCGAAGACTTCGAGGCACCCGCGCAGGTGCGCCATCGAGATGCCGCGGTCGACATGCAGACCCTCGCACTGGTGGAAGGTGTGCGACTTCGTCGCCGTCACCGCCTCGCGGCGATAGACGCGGCCCGGCGCGATGACGCGGATCGGCTCCGGCGCGCGCTGCTCCATCGTGCGCACCTGGACGCCGGAGGTCTGCGTGCGGAGCAGTAGGTCGCGCGAAATGTAGAAGGAGTCCTGCTCGTCCATCGCCGGGTGGTCGGGCGGGTAATTGAGCGCCTCGAAGTTGTAGTAATACTTCTCGACTTCCGGCCCCTCGACGACATCGAAGCCCATGCCGGTGAAGATGCGGCGGACTTCCTGGTCCATCATCCGCAGCGGGTGGCGTCCGCCGAGGCGGTGCCAGCGGCCGGGGAGCGTGACATCGATGCGCTCGCGCTCGGCGCGGGCGACGGCGTCGCCGGCGCCGACTTCGCCGCGGCGCATGATGAGTTGCTCTTCGAGTTCGCGCTTGACGGTGTTCGCCTGGCGGCCGACGGAGCCGCGGGCCTCGTTCGGCAGTGCCGGGATGGCATCGAAGACGGCCTGCAAGCGGCCCTTGCGGCCCAGGAACTCGACGCGGAACCGTTCGAGGTCGTCGGGCGCGGCGGCGTCACGCAACTGCGCCCGCGCATCGGCCTCGAGCGCGGTCAAGTCGGCGGTGAGTGTTGCGGGGTCGGGGGGCATCGGAATGAATAATACAGGTGTCAGGTGATAGGTGTCAGGTGAGTTGTAGGAGCCGCATTCGTGCGGCGACCGTCCCCTCTGCCTCACCCCCTGACCCCCTCTTCTGTGAAGAGAGGGGGAACAACTTCTTGGGTACCGCAGGCCGCCAGGCCTGTTCAGTTCCATGGTTCCCTCACCCCCAGCCCCTCTCCTGTGAGGCGAGGGGAGAACCCCTCCCCCTTGCCCCCTCCCCGCAGACAGAGAGGGGGGAGATAAGGAAGGGGGCGGAAGGGGGTTTTCGGCGGTACCATAAAAAGTGCGGAACAAAGCCAATTGCGCGCACAACGCTTGACACGGGGCGCGAGAATCAAGAGGGGCGAGGTGAGTCCGCGGATGAGACCTGAATGGGTGTCAGTCTGGCATACGAATACGGCATCAGCACCGAGGCGAAAGTCCAGCGTGCAGTGGAGTTAGTGCAGGAAAGCGTGGATGAGGAGGCGCTGTGGAAGGCCGTGGAGTGAGCCTGCCTTTCGATCATTGAAGCGCGTCGCAGGGAGCATCGGATTCAAGGGAGAACAATTCGGGGCGACGAATGAAGGCCTCATGGCAGATGACCGAAGGCCGCGCACTGAACTCGCTCTAGCGACGCTGAAAACCAGCGCCAAGGAGTTCTCTGCCCGAATGAGCAGTGCCAACATTCAGGAACTGTATGGAATCACCGATGGCAAGGCGGTTGGAACCTACGTTGAGCATTCCTTTCACGAGTTTCTGGCGGACCGATTCGAATACTTACGTGGCAGCTCGGCTAAAGGAATTGACTTCCCTGGTCTTGGGGTCGATGTCAAAGTCACTTCCATCAAACAACCCCAGTCTTCTTGTCCATTCGCAAGCGCTGAGCAGAAAGTCTATGGACTTGGGTATCACCTGCTCGTTTTTGTATATCAGAAGCGAGATGACGGTCGGCGAAGAGCAGCGCGATTGAATATCGTGCATTCCCTCTTCGTCACCAAGGATCGAACGGCGGACTACCAAACAACTTCTCGCATCCTAAAACTTCTCGAAAACAATGGGAATGTGGATGACATTGACGCAGAGCTCGATGAACGGAACCTGCCCTTGGAGGATGTGGGGCGCCGACTACTTGCAGAGAAGATCCTTCGTGAGCCACCTGAAATTGGATATCTGACAGTGTCGAACGCGCTACAATGGAGGTTGCAGTATGAGAGGGCAATCCAACTTGCGGACACAGTCACGGGCGTTGAAAACCTCCTCAGGAGTTGAACTGGGGGATTTTCAGACCCCGAACGAGTTGGTTCGGGCCGTCCTGCAAACCATTTCCAATATGACTGGCCCATGGGTCCGCGCTCTTGAGCCGACATGCGGACGCGGCAATTTCATCTCTGGCCTCCTAGAACTCCCATCACCCCCACGAGAAATCATCGGGATAGAGGCCCAGGAGCAACACGTTAAACAAGCCCAATTGTTAGGCAGAGCGCAGCGGGACAAACTCGTTCGCATTATTCAGCGAGACATTTTTGCCATCGATCTGAGAGGTGACCTCAAGTGGCAGTCCGATGGCGGGCTTCTGGTCGTTGGGAACCCGCCGTGGGTCACCAACTCTCAACTTGGCTCAATTGGAAGTACCAACGTCCCCAAGAAGTTGAATCTGAAACGTCTGAAGGGCATCGAAGCCCTGACCGGGGCATCAAACTTCGACATTGCCGAGTACATCTGGATCAAACTCATCTCAGAGTTGAGCGTTGAGGCTCCAACGATTTCTCTGTTATGCAAGACATCGGTTGCGCGCAATGTTCTCGAATTCGCTTCACGCAATGCCCTTCCAATCGCGGGAGCCTCAATTCACAAAATTGATGCAGGGAAGTGGTTCGGAGCGTCCGTGGATGCCTGCCTGTTTACTGTCAAGGTTTCCAATGAGCATCGCGACTACAAAGCTGATGTTTATGCAGACCTGACCTCGACAGAGCGCGAAGCGGTGCTTCAGATCATCCACGGTCAACTCGTCGTTGACGCTGAACTCTACGCAGCGACATCCTACGCGGACGGCACAAGCCCCGTCGTCTGGCGCCAGGGCATTAAGCACGATGCCGCCGCCATTATGGAACTTCGTGCTGTTTCGGATCACGAATTCCTGAATGGTCTTGGCGACCACGTCGCCGTCGAGGATGAGTTCCTTTTCCCACTTCTCAAGTGCACGGACCTGTGGCATGGTCGAACTTTGAATCCAATGCGCTGGGTTATCGTGACGCAGCGAAGACTAGGTGAAGACACAGCGCCTCTACAGAAAAGCGCTCCCCGACTCTGGTCCTATCTTGTGTCTCACGATAAGGAGTTTGTCAAAAGGAAGTCTGCCGTCTATCGAACCGCCCCCCCATTCTCACTCTTCGGAATCGGCGATTACGCCTTCTCGCCGTTCAAGGTCGCGGTTTCAGGGCTACACAAATTCCCGAGGTTTCGAGCAGTGGGGCCGTTCAGGGGAAAGCCCGTCATGCTGGATGACACTTGCTATTTCCTGCCTTGTCATGGTGCGTTGGTCACGGCAGCGGTCAGTGCTCTGTTGAACTGCCCCGATTGCGTCGATTTACTTCGCTCGCTCGTATTACCGGGAGCAAAGCGCCCCGTGACCAAGAAACTCCTGCAGCGACTTGATTTGCGGGCCCTGTTGGAAAAGTCCGATTCTGCACGACTAGTAGACGACGCGTCCGCGATCCTCGATTCTCTGGGGACAGGTGAAACAACCGAAGAAGCGGATGTCATGAATGCTTTGAATGAACTTCTAGGGCAGACGCAGCATCGACTTTTCGTTGCGGAACGCGCTCGCCGTTCGATTTAGCCCACCTTCTCCCAGCGCAAGAGTTCGGTGACCGACGACAGGGTGCTGCCGGCGGTGATTTCGCCGCGGATGCGGTTCTCGGTCTCGAGGACATTCATCGCCCGGTTGGCGTATTCGGCGGCCTTCTCGCGCGGCAGGACGACGACGCCGTCATCGTCGCCGAGCATCCAGTCGCCCGGGTTGACCTTGACGCCGGAGAGTTTCACCGTGACACCGATCTCGCCGTGGCCCTTCGGCTCGCCCGCGGTGGGTGAGATGAGTTTGGCGAATGCCGGGAACTTCAGCCGCCGGATTTCGACGGTGTCGCGGATGGCGCCGTCGATGACGACGCCCGCCAGTTTTCTCCCCGCGGCGCTGTGGGTCGCCAGTTCGCCCCAGACCACCGGCGTCACGCCGCCCGCCTCGATGACGATGACATCGCCGGGCGCCGCCAGGTCGATGGCCTCGACCGGCTTCGCCCAGTCGCCGGGGGCGGTGCGCACGGTGAGCGCCGGCCCGACGCACCGGAGCCCGGGCAGGATGGGCAGGATGCCGGGCAGGTCGCCGCTGCGGTGCAGGGCGTCGGAGAGGTTGGCGGTGCTGACCTGTTCGAGCGCCTCGCGGATGTTGCTGTCGGTGACGCGCTTGTAGAGGCGGGTCTCGACGCGCACGCCTTCATCGAGGGCGCGGCGGATTTGCGCGGTCGCCGCGCGGGCGTCGGCGGACTTCGTGATGGCGCCGCCGATGATGACGATGCCGGCGCCGGCGGCGACGGCATCGGCGGCGCTCTCCGAGTGGATGCCGCCGGCGACGCTGACGGGGATGCTGACCGCGCTCGCCACCGCGCGCAAAGTCTCGAATGGGTCGAGGCCGCGCATCTGCAAGTCAATCGGGCAGTGGACATTCACCAGGTCGGCGCCGAGTTCTTGCGCCTCCTGCGCCCGCGTCACCGGGTCGGGGTGGCCGATCAGGTCCACCGACACCAGCGCGCCGTATTTGCGCCCGGCGTCGATGGCTTCGAGGATGGTGGAGTCGGGAGCGAAGGCGAGGATGTTGACGACGCCGGCGCCGGCCTTGGCCGCGCACTCGACCTCGATGCGCCCGGCGTCGAGCGTCTTGAGGTCGGCGACGATAGTGGCCTTCGGGAAGCGCTGCTTGAGCATTCGCACGATGTTGAGGCCCTCGGCCTTGATGAGCGGCGTGCCGGCCTCGAGCCAGTCGGCGCCGCCGGCGTAGGCCTCGTCGGCGGCCTTGAGCGCACGGGACTCGTCCACGAAATCGAGCGCGACTTGCAGGATGGTCTTGGTGCTGACGGTCAGGATGCCCATGGGTTGCTCCCAGTCCAGCCGAGCGAGTCTAGGGCGGCAAGGAAGGCAAGTAAAGGCTGTGTGACGGGGAAGGTGTCATGTGTCACGGGAACACCAGGCAGTCCCGTGACACTTCACCCGTGACACTTTCCCCGTCAGTTTGCTCTTAGTGCGGCCGGCCATCGGCTTGGGCGACATCCTTGTTCGGCTGAACGAGGGAGGCGGCGCGCTTGGCGGCGTCGGACTTGGCCTTCGCTTCGGCGATGGCGCGCTCGTCGAGGTGGTCCTTCATCTTCAGCATGTCGATGCCGGCGGTGTACCACTGCGGGGCGGCGTCGCCCTTGAGGTGGTGGTTGAAGAATTCCATCATGCGAATTGAGTAGTCCTCGCGGTTCTCGGGGCGGCTAAGGCCGTGGTTCTCGCCCTCGTACTCGAGCAGGATGACTTCCTTGTTCAGGCGGCGCAGGGCGGTGAAGTATTCGACGCCCTGGGTGAAGTCGACAGCGCCATCCAGGTCGTTGTGCAAGAGCATCAGCGGCGTGGTCACCTTCTCGGCATACATCACCGGCGAGTTGCGCGCATAGGCGAAGGGCAACTCCCAGGGGCCGGCGGTGAAGCGCCCCTGGCTCGACTCGAAGATGGCGGCGTTGGAACTGCCGGTGTTCTTGTAGACGAGGCCGTACATGCTCGCCATGTCGGTGAGCGCGGCGCCGGCGATGGCGGCGTGGAATTTATCGGTCTGCGTGATGACGAAGGCGGTCTGATAGCCGCCCCACGAGTGGCCGTGCAAGCCGACACGCTGCGGGTCGACGATGCCGGTCGCCACTGCGGCGTCCACCGCCGGGACGATGCACTCGACGGCGGAGATGCCCGGGTCGTTGACGCGGTAGGTGATGTCGGGCATCAGCACCGCGTAGCCGTTCGAGGTGTAGAGGCCGGCGGAGAAGCCGCCGTAGGTCGGCCGCTGGAAGCGGTGCAGGCCGTCGGTGAGTTTCTCGTAGATGTAGACGATGCAGGGATAGGACTTGCCCGGCTCATAGTTGGCGGGCAGGAAGAGCGCGGCTTGTTCGGCTTCGCCGCGAGCGTTCTTGAATTCGAGCAGCCGCGAACCCGGCGACCAGGTGAACAGCGCCAGTTGCGCGCCGACATCGGTCATTTTCTGGGCGGCGGCGAAAGTGGTGTCGGCGACATACCACTCGGTCGGCGTGGTCTCGGTGCTGCGGCTGAAGGCGATGCGGTCGGCGTTGCGCGCCTTCACCACTTGGAAGCCGAAGCCGGCGGGTTCCCATTTCAGTGACTGCGATGCGCCGCCGCCTGCGGGACGGCGGGCGTAGCCGTTCTGCTTGTCCCGGTCGCTGGAGACGCTGAAGTAGAGCGGCTTGGACAGGTCGATGCCGCGCTCGGCGAAGTCGAGGGTGAAGCGCCCGTAGCGCAAGTGGTCGCGGAAGCCGTTGCCGGTCAGGTTCTGCGCGGCGCCGCCGGTCAGCGAGAGCGCCCAGATGTCCCAGCCGTCGCTGATCAGGACGGCGCGGCCGTCGGACGACCAGCCCACCGGGTTGTCGGGCGGATCGGGGATGTTGTGGTCATCTTCTTCGTCGTGGAAGTCGGCTTGCACGCCGGCGGTCAGGTTGCGCGTCGTGCCGCTCGCCACGTCGAGCGTGTAGAAATCCCGGCCGCGGTAGAAGAGCACCTGGTCGCCGGCCGGCGACGGGCCGAAGACCCAGCGCTCGCCTTCGAGCAGGCGGCGGCGATCGCCGGTCATCGGGTCGATGGCGTAGACATCGGCGCCGCCGACGCCACGCACGCTGGCTTCGCGCTCATAGGGCTGCGTGTCGCGGCCGACGGCCCACCTATCGCGCGGCCCAAAACTGACGGTGCGCACGGTGTCATCGGCGAGCCGGACGAACTTCTTGGCGTCCACATGCCAGACGCAGAGGTAACTGAAGTTGCGGTCGGCATTCTGCTGCAGGCGCTGCTGCGGCTGCAGGCGCTTGTCCTTCCAATGCCAGATGACGAGCGACGGCAGGCGGTCGTCCTTCGCCGGCTGCGCGGCGCCGGGAGCACCCGGCGCACCCGGTGCGCCCGGGCCACCGCCCGGCCGACCAATACCCGGCCCGCCACCCGGCCGCGG
>CAYNSX010000010.1:0-55994 GCA_964400165.1 uncultured bacterium | reverse complement strand
CGGCGGCGGGCGTGCGCGCGTGCCTAGTGTGGGCGCTGGAGCGGCGCGCCGGCCGCGCGGCGCGCACCGCGGCGGGCGTGGTGATGACGGGGCCGCTGTATTTCGAGCGGGTGACCGCGGACGAAAGCCGGGAGGTAGCGGCGCCGATTCCCGTCGCGGAGGTGCTGGGATTTGTAGTCAGCGAGGCGCTGCGCGATTTCGATTTGGTGGTCGCGCGCGCAGGTTACGGCGAGGCGGAATTCAGCGCGCACGAGACGCCCCGCTTCCGCGGGGCCTTGCTGCGGGACTTGGCGCGATTGCACGGATTGCCCTCGATTGTGGTCGGCGACGGCGATCATGCCCTGATTGAGGCGCCGGCCGGGCGGCTGCGCCTGCACTTGGGCACCGGCGTCGTCCATCGGGAGCCGGATGGCCGGCAGGTCCCAGCGGCGACGCCGCGCGGGCAGCAGGTGCTGCCCGTGACGGCGAATGGCCCGGAAACCGCCGATATTCTGGCGCTGGCGCTGGCACTCGCCCGGGGGGAATCGCCCAGTCGCTAGGCGGCGCGACGGCTGTCCCTCCCCCGTTCGGTCTATGGAACAACTGGGTGAGGGACCTCTATGTCCGGCCTACAGGAACCAGGGGGGCCACCCCCCGAACACCTTGCGGCCGTGCTGGGCGCGTTGGCGCGGGCGGCGAAGCGTATGGCGCTGTATTCGGACGAACACCCGCTCGCCCAAGATGCGCTGCACGGTGCGCTCGACGCGTTGCGCCCGGTTTGGGACAGCACGGGCGCAGTCACGCTGTCGTTCGAGGAAGACACTTTGCAGCTGAACGGCGTCGCAGCGCCGCTGATGCCGCTGGCAACCGCCCTGGCGCAACAACTGAAACGGCTGCATGTGGTGGGCGTGGTGCTGGAGCCGGAGGTCACGCCCGAGGCACTGGCCTCGTTGCTGCGGATGTTGAACGCGCAACCCGAAACGGTCTTCGAACAGGGCGGTCCCGTCGCCGCGCTCGACGGCGTGGCAGGCGTCCGATTGGAGACGGTCAGTTTCAAGCGATTCCAAACGGAGTCGGACTCCGTCCAACTGCGCATTCTGTTGAAAGAACAAGCGTCGTCTGCGGGGATTCAACAGATCGTGACCGCGTGCGCCCGGTATCTCACCGAGTTCATGAATGATGATGAAGCGAGCGAATACAGTTTTGAACCGTCGGGGTTGCTGGCGGGTGACAGCGCCGCGCACCGCAACGACTTGGGCACCGTGCTGGCGATGATGGTGCAGCGTGCCGGCGAAGGTGCGGCGCGACGCGGGCAGCTGGACCGCTGGCTGCAGCAGATGGTGCCGGCGGTGTGCCAGTTGCCGGCGGCCGTGCTGGCGAACTGCTTCCGGGCGCCGCAAGTGAACGCACCGGAGTTCCCCGACTTCCTGGCGCAGATCGGGGCGATGCTGCCGCTCGACCTGGCCGTCGACGCAGTGTGCGACGACCCGAAGCATGTGCCGAAAGAGCGCTCCGACCGCCTGCGCCGGGCCATCGACCGGCTGGCGGGCGACAGCGAGCGCACGCCATTGCTGTATCGCCGCATCGTGCAACGGCTGACGGCAGCGGGCGTGGCCAGCGACGCCGTCGAGATGTCGGTGGGATTGCTGATGAAGTCCCAGGTGACCGCCGATCGCGTGCGCAGCCAATTGGCGGCGATGGGGCCGATGCGCGTGGAGCGGGCGCTCTCGGAAGCCACTTTGATCGGCCGCCTGCGCGAGCAGTGGAACGCGACGGAAACGCTCGATGGGTCGCGGCGCACGATGCTGCTGGAATTGTTGAGCACGGAGTTTCAACTGTCGCATTACACCGAGTTGCTGCAACTGCTGACGGAGGAGTGTCATCAATGCGCCCGGCAGGACGACGGAGGGGCGCTGGTGGAGTCGTTGCGGGCGCTGACCGATGAGCGCGACCGGCACGCCGAGGGGACCGGGCCGCAAGTGGTGGCGGCGCGGGCGGTGCACGAGGCGATGAGCACGACGGTCATGGAGTCCCTGCACGCACGCGTGCAACAGGCCGCGGATGCGGAAGTCACGGCCTTGCTCGCCCGCCTGGGTGATGCCGGCGTCGGCGTCCTGGCCAAAGTGTTGGAACGCGATCTGCCGCGGCCGGAAGTCGCGGCCGCGCTGGCGTCGGCCGGACAGGCGGGCGCCGCGCGTTTGCGCGAGGTGGCGCCGCGGGTCTCCGCGGGGACGGCGCATGCGCTGGTGCACGCGGCGAGCGGATTGAGCGGCGAGCCGTTGCGCCGGCTGCTGGCGGCGTTCTTCGATCACCCCGACGGCTCCGTCCGGGCGGCAACGCTCGACCGGGCGCTGGAGGCCGGCGACCAGGAGGTGGCGGAAAACCTGGTGTTGCGCGGGTTGGAAGATGGCGACCGGACCGTGCAACAGGCGGCGGTGATGGCGGCGGGCGCGACGCGCTGCGCCAGCGCCGGCCCGTCGCTGCTGCGGATGATGGGCGATGCCCGCGTCGATGTGTTCGCGCAATCCCTGCGCCACGCGCTGCTGGCGGTGGGGACTCCCGAGATTGTGTCCGGTTTGCAACGGTGGTTGTACGAGCGGGGCGGCTGGCTCCGCTGGGGCATCGAACGGCGGCGCGTCGTCGCGGCCGAATTGCTGCTGGCACTGGATATGGAGTCGGCGCGTGAAGCGCTGCGCCATTTCCGGGCGGACCGCAATCGGGCTGTTCGGCAGGTGGCGCTGATGGTGCCGGGCGAGGCGGCGGGCTGATGAGCGGCGCCCACACGGAATTCGACCCCGAGCGCATGGCCCGACTCCGCTCCTTCGTGACGGAACTCGGCATTGGCCTGCGCAACCTGGGGTTTTATGACAGCAGCCACCCCGTCGTCGCGCAGACGGTGGAGGCGGCGCTCGATCCGTTGACCGCACTGCTCGCCGAACGCCCGAGCGTCGTGCTCAAGTTTGTGGGCGGTGAAGTCGTCGAAGACGAGCGACCCATCTTCAACCTGCGCGGGCCGGTGCTCGCGTTTGTCGCGGCGTGCCAGCATCAGGGGATGGGCTGCCTGACCTTCCTCCGCGGCGTGCCGGCGAGCGAACTGCGCGTGCTCCTCGAAGTGGTTGGCGAACCGGTGGCGCGTCTGAAGGAACTGGGCGGCCCGAATGCCGCGCTGCGGGCGCGCGGCGTGGTGCATATCGGCGGCGAAGGGCTGGTGGATGTCGAACAGACGCCCGAGGGCGAACAGCCGGTGGCGCCGTCGGTGGTGCCGAAAGCGGCCTATGGGGCGGCGCTCGAAGCGGCGCGGCGGGCAATGGTGGCAGTGCGCGTCGGCGAGCGCCTCGACCAGGGGGCGGCGGGCATGGCCGTGCACGACCTGACAACCGCGGTGCTCCACCACCCGTCGGCGATGATGGGGCTGGCGTCGGTGCGCGGGATGGACGAATACACCTTCTCGCACATCGTGCACATCTGCGTGCTGGTGCTGCAACTCGGCGCGTACCTGGGACTGCCGGACGCCGAATTGGAAAGTCTCGGACTCTCCGCGCTGTTGCACGATGTCGGCAAGGTGTTCCTGCCGATTGACATCCTGCGCAAGCAGGGGCGTTTGACGCCGTCGGAAATGGAAGTCGTGCAGCGCCACCCGTCGTACGGCGCGCTGGTGTTGTCGCGCCAGGAAACGGGCTATCAAAGCATCCCGCTGGTGGCGTTCGAACATCATATGCGGTTCGACCAGCAGGGCTATCCGCATGTGAAGCGCCCGCGCACGCTGCACCCGTACAGTCTCGTGGTCAGCGTGCCGGATGTGTACGACGCCCTCACCACCGAACGGCCCTACCGCCCGGCGCTGACGCCGCACGCGGCGCTGGGGATTATGGATGCAGGGCAGCCGGGGCAATTCGAGCCGGAATTGCTGGCGATGTTCAAAGCGATGCTCGGACCATATCCGGCGGGCAGTCTGGTGCGCTTGAGCGACGGGCGGCTCGCCATCGTCACCCGACCCCATCCCGAGAATCACGAGACGCCCTGGCTGCGGGTAGTCACCGAAGACCGGCGCGCCGACCTGTTTGCCGGCGAAGAGACGCTCCTGACCGATCTGCCGCGGCGCAACGGCGCCCTGCGAATCACCGAAGCGCTCGAAGACTACCCGAGCGGATTGCGCCCGGCCGACTTGGTGGGACTGCCCGAAGAGATGGAGTTCTAGGCGACCGCGACGGCCAGGTCGGGCGTCTCCAGAATGCGGTAGTAGGTGTCGCGCTTTGCCGGCAGGAAGCCGGCGTCCCTAATGGCCCGTCGCAGTTCCTGCTCTTGAATGCGGAAACTGACGCCGGTCGCCGAGACGACATTCTCTTCGATGAAGGTGCCGCTCAAGTCGTTCGCCCCGTAGGCGAGACTCATCTGGCCCAGTTTCAGCCCCTGCGTCGTAAACGACCCTTGCAGATTGGGGAAATTGTCGAGCGTCAGGCGGGAGATCGCCACCATTCGCAGGTATTCGGTGGCGCCGGCGGCGACGGGCACCGTCCGCCCGAGCACGGTGTGGTGCGGCTGAAACGCCCAGGGGATGAAGGCGGTGAAGTTGCCGCCGATTTCGTCTTGCAAGTCGCGCAGGCGCAGCAGGTGGCGGATGCGGTGGCGGTGCGTTTCGAGGTGGCCGAACATCATCGTGGCCGTCGCCGGCAGCCCGACCTCGGCGGCGGCGCGCATCACGGCCAGCCATTGGTCGGTGGTCGCTTTGCCGCGGATGATCTGCTTGCGCACTTCGTCATCGAGGATTTCGGCGCCGCCGCCGGGGAGTGAATCCAATCCCGCTGCGCGCAGCCGCCCCAGCACTTCGGTGAGCGGCAGTCCGAACTTCTCGTGAAAGTGCCAGATTTCCGGCGGCGAGAACGAGTGCAGGTGCACCGACGCCGGCGGCGGGTAGCGATCCTTGATGGCCTGCAGCAAGTCCGTATACCACTCGAACGGCAGATACGGGTGCAGGCCGCCCTGCATCAGAATTTGCGTGGCGCCGAGCGCGGCGGCCTCGTCCACCTTGCGCAGGATGTCCTCGTGCGTCAGCAAATAGGCGTCGGGGTCGCCCGCCTTGCGATAGAAGGCACAGAAGGTGCAGTCGGCGGCGCAGACATTGCTGTAGTTGATGTTGCGGTCGACGACATAGGTGCGGTGCGGCTCGGGGTGCATCCGGCGGCAGACCTGGTCGGCGACGAAGCCGAGCTCGGCGAGGTCGGCGTCGAAGAGCGCCAGCGCCTCGTCTTCGGTCAGGCGGTCGCCGGCGAGGGCGCGGCGCAGGGCGTCAGGCGTATTGGGGTTCATAGAGGTGCAGGCGCGGAGTGCGCGACAGCAGCCGGTGCCGCGCGCAGAGTTCGGCGAAGCGCTCCAATCCCTTGCGGTGGTCGTCGGTCAGCACATAGTCGATGGCGGAGGAGAGATACTGCTCCGCCTGCGCGCGCGGGAAGCCCAACTCCGTCTCGGCGCGGGCGGCGAGGTCGGGGATGCACAGCAAACCCTCGTCCCGGGCGTCGCGCAGCAGGCGCGGCAGGTCGCCGAGGTCGGTGTCGGCGCGAAAAGTCCACCCGGCGAAGACGAACGGCAGACCGGTCTGTTCGACCCAGGCGGCGCCGAGGTCGACGACCTCGGCGGCGTCGACGCCGCGCATCGCCCGGTCGCCGATCAGCAGCACGGCATCGGCGCCGCCGGCGGCCAGCGGGTCGTCGGCGCTGGTCACTTCCACGGTGCGTTGGTAGCGCTCGGCGAACAGCACCTGCGTCAGCGCAACGGAAGTGCGCGACGCCGAGTCCGCCGCCACTGTGCGCACGGCATCGACGGGGACGCGGCAGAACAGGCGGACACTTTGCACCGGGCCGTGGCAGCCGATGCACAGGTCGGGCAGCAGCGCCAGGCGCTCGTGTTGCAGCAAATCAAACGAAGGCACCAGCGCGGCGCGGAACTCGCCGGCGAGCAGGCGCGGCGTCAGGCGGCTCGGCGCGTCGAGCGCGATGTCCACGCCGCGGTCCGCGTCGCGCAGCGAGTCGATGAGCGGCCAGGCGTTGAGATACGGCACAGCGCCGATGTGATAGCGAGTGTCCAGGTGCGGTCTAGTCATCCGTCGCTCCGTTGCGCGGCATCGCGGACAGGCGGGCGCGCACTTCGACCTCAAAGCACCGGGCCCAGGGGAGCGCGATCTCGAACGCCGCGCGCTCGCCGGCGGCAGCCGGCGCTTTGAATGCCTGTTGATACCACGGATTCCCCAGCGCGACGAGCCGCTCCTGCACGAACTGCTGAACGACCTCCCAATAGTCGCCGAGTTGGTGCGGGTCGGCGCCGAGCGCTTCCGCGCGGCGGACGGCCTCGGCGCGCACGCCCGACTGGTAGAAGTAGTCGTCCAGCGCCCGGCAGGCGAGAAACGCGCGATGCGCACGCTCGCTCGCTTCAGTACGCTGGCCGAGCGTGCGGCAGATGGCCTGCGCGACCGCGGTGCCGATGCTGTTGGCGGCGGTGTTCCATGCCGCCAGGCCGGCAAGGTTCGGGAAGATGCCGCGCTCGGTGAGGGTCGACAGCAGCGCCGGATCGCCGCCGTTGGCGCTGGCGACATCGGCCAGCGCGACGGGTGCCATCATGGCAGAGATCGAAGCGTTTCCTGCCGTTTCATCGGGATCTGTCAGGACGGCAGGCGCGTCGGTGTTCGCCCAGTCGCCGGGCGTGCCTTCAACGCCATGCAGGATGATGACGAACTCGGTTGGTTCGCCCTGCAGCGCAGTGCGCGTGATTGCCAGTTGGGAAGAAACAGTGTCGCGCAGCGGGCGATCCTCGAAGGGGGCCACCGATTCCATGCACGATTCGGGAAAGAACAAGCGAGTCCATCGCGGGTGCACGCGGTGGGCCTGGACCAACGAGCGGGCGAGGAGCAAGCAGCCCGCTTCGTCGGCGCCGGGGGCGAGGACGACGCGCTCGGCGACGCCGAGCGCGTCCGCGTCGGCGATGAGCTGCCCCTGCTCGGCGCGGTGCGGGCCAGTCGGCGCCGCGTCCTCTTGCGAGAGGTACAGGAAGTCGAGCGTGCCGTCAGCGACGAGCGGAATGGCGGCGCGGTTGCGCACCTGGTTGCGGGCGCGCACCTGGAGGAACTCACCCCAGCGCGCTTGCGCCAGCGGCGACGGCGCCACACGCCCGAGGTCGGCAGTCTGCGCCAGCCGTGTGATTTCGTCGGCGATGGCAGCGTCGCGCCGGTTGGTGACGCTGATGCCCAGCCGCGGAATGACGCCGTGCGCGTAGATGCGCGCTTGCGGCGCCGCGGCGCGCAGCGCCCGCAGGCGTTCGATCTGCGCGATGGCGTCCTCGGCGGCGGTCGTCGGCCGGCGCGACGCCATCAACCCGCCGAAGCAGAGCATATCGAGCGAGACGATGACCGCGTCGCAGCCGGGCGCGGTGTCGAGCAGCCATTGGGCACAGCCCACCGGGTCGCCCGGGTCGGTGAACCAGCCCAGCAAGAACTCGGGCGGCAGCACCAAGTCAATGCCGGCGATGGCGGCGAGCTGTTGGGGAAAGAGGAGGTTGGGCGGGCGGTCGTCGAGCGGCAGCAGCGCGACGCGCATCAGCCGTCAAGCGCGGTGCGGAAGCGGGCGGTCGCCGCGCCGATGGACGCGGCGGTGTCGCCGGCGACGATGACGCCGATCATCAACGCCGCCACGCCCGCCTCGCGCACCAGCCGCCGGGCGTCATCGGGCGTCAGCGCCCGCTGCGTCGGCACAACGACGGGCAGGCCCGTCAGATTGCCCAGCGCTCGGTAACGGTCGAGTTCGACGGCGGCGAACGGCTGGCCGTACTGTTCGTGCGGAACGATGGCCGCTTCGAGCAGCGTGGCGCCCCGCGCCGCGACAGCACGAACTGCGGCGTCGTCATAGGTCGGGTCGACGGCGAGCATCCGGTCGGCGGTGATACCAGACAGCCAGTCGGGCGCGCGGTGCGCGTAGAGATCGACGAAATCCATTCCCAGGCCGATGAGTTCCTGCACCTCGCTTTGCGCGGCGACCCGCTCGGCGCCGATCATCACGCCGACGGGAATCGGGCTGGCCTCGAAGATGGGCGTCAGCGCCGGGCGCTCCGTGTCCCAGGTCCCGAAGCCGGTGCCGGCGGCAGCGTGCGTCACATTCAGGTGCACCTTCAGCGCGTCGGCGCCGTGTTCCCAGGCCGAGCGCGCCAGCGTCAGGTCATTGCGCGGGAGACTGACGATGAGGCCGGGGCGCTTTGCGAGGACAGCGCGGAAGCGGCCCGCCATCCGTCAGCGTAGGTCGCCGCGGCGCCGCAGATATTCGAGCGCCACCACGGTCGGCGCCAGGTCGGCCATCGCGGCGAGGCGCTCCAGCGCCTGCGCCAGGTGCCGCTGGAAACCCTCGTCGGTGTGCTCTTCGGGTTTCGCACGGTCGGCGGTGGACATGACTTCATCGAGCATCCGGTCGAAGAACCGCACGCGCACCAGCGGGTTTTGCTTCTGCTTCAAGTCCTTGTAGGCGGTGTGCATCTTGAACGACAGTTCTTCCCAGGCGCCCGAGGTGCGCTCGATCGGCGCCAGCACGACAGCCGGCACGGCACCCGGGCCGGACTTCATCCGGTTCCAGTCCTCGATGGAGGTGCCTTCGATCACGCGGAAGTCGAGGTCCAGCCCCGACGCCACTTTGAGCGCGCGCTTGATGTCGGCACGCTGGGCGGGCACCTGCAGGTGGCTGGAGAGATTGTGGATGCGGGCGTCCATCCCCAGGATGAGCGTGCTGTCATCGAGGGTGATCGGCACGGCGACATTCATCGCCTGCAGGGTGGGCGTCACGCGGTCCGACCAGTCGAACATCAACTTGCGGGCGTACTCCCAGACGGCGTTCAGGTTGAGGTCGTCAGGCGTCATATGGGCCCAGTCCTCTTTCGATGCGGCGGCTGGTGCGCCGAGCACCGCCAGTCTTGGTGCAGCAGGGCAGACGGCATCCGAGTCGAACAGCAGTGGGGGACACCATGAACGGATCGTCGCAGAAGGTCAACGGCATCCGCCGGTTCCGCGAGGGGCGCATCGGCGAGAGTATCGAGCATTTGTCATTGGCGGTCATCCAGGACCCTGGGGACTTGGAATCCCATTCGTTTTTGGGGGCGGCCTACGCCGCCGACGGGCGGTTCCGAGAAGCGGTCGATGCGTTCCGGCATGCCCTGGAACTCCGGCCCGACCTCCCCCTGACGCATTATAACCTGGGCGTCGCGCTGCTCAAAGGCGGACGCAAGGACGAGGCGCTGCAGGCCCTCCGCCGTGCCGTGGATATGCGCCCCGCCTACCAACCGGCCAGCGACGCGCTGGAGGAAGTGACTCGCGAGCCCTAGCGGGAACTTCGCCGCCCCGCCGCCGTCTAAAAGGAAACTTCCGGGCGGAGGCATTCCATGCCAGTTCGTGGTCTCTCTCGCAGCGCAGCCGCGCGCATCGGATTGTTGGTGGGCGGGGCGGTGGTCGTCTTCCTGGTGCTGGGCACCGTTGGGCACTTGGTGGACCGGTCCAGGTCGGTGGAACGGTCACGGGCGGCGTCATCGAGCGCGGTCATGCCGATGCTCGAAAGAGGAATGCCGGGCTATATGCAACACGACATGGTCGCGAACACCCCGCCCGCATTGGGCGACTACGGCGAGCCAATGCCGGTCCGCGACGGCGCCATCCAGCTGTCGGCGTTCAATGATTTCGGGCGCGACATCATCCGCACCGGCGACCTGCAAATCGAAGTCGAGGACATCGACCGCGCCTTCGCGCAGGTGCAGCGCATCGCCGACTCGGTCGGCGCCTCGGTGGCGTCCGCCAACCTGACGCGGCGCCCGAAAGCGCCCGGCGAACAGGGCAAGCCGGAGCCGGCCTCGGCGCAGTTCACCCTGCGCGTCCCGGGCGGGCAGTTCTTCGCGCTGCTCACCGCGCTCGACCAGGTGGGCGATATCGTCAACAAGCAAATTTCCTCGAACGATGTCACTGAAGAGTTCGTCGATCTGGAGAGCCGCTTGCGCCATTGGCGCGCGCAAGAGGAGCAATTGCTGGCGCTGATGCGCCGCGCCGGCGCCATCAAGGACATCCTGACCGTCCGCAATGAACTGGCGCAGGTGCAACTCGAAATCGAGCGCCTCGCCGGGCAACTCCGCTTCCTGCGCTCGCGCGTCGACCTCTCCACCGTGACGGTCAACCTGGTCCCGACCGGCACCACCAAGAAAGCGCCGGAAGTCCTGCCGTTCGGCGCACAGATCGGGGGCGGGTGGGACAAGGTGAAGAGCGCCTTCCAGTCGTCGCTGCGCGATCTGGTGACCGGTCTCACCTGGGCAGCGCTGGTGACGGCCTACCTGATTCCGTTCGGCATCCTGGCGCTGCTCGGCCTGGGCGGCCTGCGCCTCCTCCGCCCGCGCCTGGCGCGCAAGCCGGCGGGCGCGTAGCCCCGGCCGATTAGGGCAGCGGGCTGCGGCCGGTCGCCGGGCGCAGCCCGAACAGCACCTCGGGCAGCACAGCCAGGCACGGCTCGCGCCAGCCGTAGAGCGCCAGCGCGTTCTGCACCCACGGCCAGCGCGTCGCGTCGCCCGGATGCCCGAGCGCGACGACCCAGACGCGGTCGGCGGCGCCGCGCAGCGCGGAGAGCAGGCGGTCTTGCCCCGGCCGGCAGTGTGCGTCGAGCGTGGCGACAGCAATCCAATCGGCGCCCTCGCTGAACGCAGCGGCCTCCGCCACTTCGCCGGGTGAGGGATCGAGCGAGACCCGCACGGTGATGCTGCCCGGGCGCACCGCCGCGACGCGCTCGGCGAGGTGAGTGGTCAGTTCCTCGGCGCGCGTTGCCGCATAGCGCGGCAGTTCGCCGGGCACAATCAGCAGCCCCGGCTTCTCCGACTCGATCGGCCCGCCGCGCACCCAGGTCGCCCCCGCCGCCGCGATGTCCCGCGCCAGTGTGCGGTGTGCGTCGCGGTTCGATGAGGTGGGTGGCGCTGGCGTCTCGCCAGCGGATTTCTGCAGCGCGTCCACCCGCTGTGCCGCCTGGCGCAGGCGCGCTTCCGGCAGCGTGCCGGCGCGCACGGCCTCGAGGATGCCCTCGTGCGCGGCGGCGGCCAGCGCCGGCGTCTCGGCGATGACCAGGTCGGCCCCGGCGGCCAGCGCCAATGCTGCCGCCTCGCCCGGCGGCCAGCGGTCCGCCAGCGCCTGCATGCCGATGGCGTCGGTCACCAGCACGCCGTCGTAGCCAAGCTCCTGGCGCAGCAGGCCGTCAATGACACGCGGCGAGAGCGAGGCGGGCAGTTCCGCGTCGAGCGCCGGCAGCAGGAGGTGCGCAATCATCATCGAGTCGATGCCCGCCGCGATAGCGGCGCGGAACGGGGATAGTTCGACCGCATCGAGCCGCGCCCGGTCGTGGGCGATGATGGGGAGCGCTTCGTGCGAATCAACGGTGGTGTCGCCGTGGCCGGGGAAATGCTTCGCGCAATCGAGCACGCCGGCGTCACGGAAGCCCTGGTGCGCGGCGATGCCGTGGCGCGCCACGAGCGCGGAAACGGCGCCGAAGGCGCGGGTCAGAATGACCGGGTTCTCCCGATTGTTGTTGACATCCACGCACGGCGACAGGTCCCAGCCGATGCCCAGCGCGCGCAGTTCCGTCCCGATCGCGGCGTGGTATGCGCGGGTCAGCCCCTCGTCATCGGCGGCACCCAGGCACATCAGAGTCGGCCACTCCGTCGCCAGCGGCTCCACCAGCCGCTGCACGATGCCGCCCTCCTGGTCGATGGCGACCAGCGGCGGCGGCCAGCCGGCTTGCTGCGCCAGCGCCCGGATGCCGCCGGTCAGCGCCCGCACCTGCGCGGCGCTCTCGATGTTGCGATCGAACAGGATGACCGCGCCCGGCCGGGTTTTGCCAAGCAGCGCCGCCGACTCGGCGGCGCTGGTGCCGTCGATGCCCGCCATCAGGCACTGGCCGGCCAGAGTTTCCAGATCGCGCACGCGTACAGATTCGATGGCGGCGGGGGGTATCCCGCACAAGACGGCGCGGCGCGCTCCCGCTATAATCAAAAAGATGTCCGAATTAATCCCCGACCGGGCGGTCTACTGGGTGGCGGTCCTCGCCTACGGGCCGTTCCTGGCGATGATCGCCGTCTGGCTGGCCGCGGCGCTGCTGCGCCTGGCGGGCCGGCCGCAGTTGTATGACTGGTTACGCCGCCGCCTCTTCACCGTCGCCTCGGGACACTGACTCCGGGAAACGGGGACGGTGTGATGTGTCACTGGGATTGCCTGGTTTTTTCCCGTCCCACCGTTCCCGTCACCCTTTTCCCGTAACACCTTCCCCGTGACACCTTTCCCGTAGCACCTTCCCCGTCTACTCCATCCGCACCAGGTCTCCGGCGCGCAGCGATGAGTCCGGGTCGAGCCAGGCGGTGAACACTTCGCGCGCCGCGGTGACGCTCAACTCCCGCCCGCGCAGCGACTCGGCGAGCGCCGTCACCGGCCGCGCCGCGGCGGGCTCCCCTTCCAACGCCGCCTGCAGGACGCTGATGGCATCCGGCAGCAGCGCGGCGAGCGGCGCCGCCTCGCCCCGTGCCGCCCAGTTTCCCAGCGCCTGATAGAGCGGGCGCGCCGCGGCGTGTCCGAGCCGGCGGCGCAGCCGCGCCGCCCGGTCCGGTTCCAGCAGCCAGGCGCGCACCGCGGCCAGCGCCGCATCGCGCTGGGCACGCAGCGCGGCCGCATCCAGGCCGGCCCGGTCCTCGTCCAAGCGCAGCCCGCACTCGCAACGCGCCGCTGTCGTCAGCGGACCGGTGGTCCCGACCGCAGCGCACCACTGCCCCTCCGCCCGTTCGAGCGCTGCCTGCGCGTCAGCCACCAGCGGGCGCAACGCTCCGACAACGCCGAAGGCTGGGACCAACGGTGTTGCCGGTTCGGCGCGCAGCGCGGACAGGGCGGCGCGGCGCTCGGGCGAGAAGACCTGCCCGTGCCAGCACGCGTAGGCGCCGGCGTACTCGGCCCGCCATGCCTCCGCCGCCTGCGACAACTCCGTCCAGTTCCGAATTGCAACCGGCGAGTTTGCAAACTGCGCCCACATCGCTGCCCGCGCCGCCTCCAGGGCAGTGTCCTCGTCCGAATGCGCGCTCTCCAGACGCTGCTGCCAGCAGACCGCTTCGGCGAGGTGGTTCGACAGCCACTCCACTAGCGACGCGAGCGCCTCCCAGTCGGCGGGGGCGGCTTCTCCCAAGGCGCACAGCCCCGTTTCGACGCAGGATTGCCGTCGCGCGGCCGCTTGCAGCGACTCCAGCACAGCAATCTGCGGCTGTAGCGCATTCCAGGCCGGCCACGGGGCGGCGATGCTCTCAATCCCCGCGCCCCATGCGGCCGCGCGCGTAGCCGGCAGAGCTCGCAGGCGCTCCCACACGACCGCCTGTTCGGTGACCGAATCGAGGCGCGGTGGCGCGCCGCCGAGCAGGGCGGCGGCGGCCCGCGCCGCGCCCACACGGACCGCGGCCGGCAGCGCCCGGGCGCGGGCCAGGCGCGGCCAGTAGTCTGGCAGCGGCGACGCCACGGCGCTGACCGGCACCGGACGCAGGTAGCCGTCGAGACCGACTAGCACCCCGGCACGCACCGCTGCGGCGACGACCAACTCCGCCAGCGGGCGCGGCACGCCCCAGGGCGGGGCGCCGAGGGCGCCGCCGATGGCGGACTCCGTTTCAAGTGTCTCTTCCAAAGTGTTGGCGGGGGAATCACATCGCGCCGGCACTCCATTCAACGCCGCAAACACCGGGGCGTCGTCCGCCAGCCGCACCGTCGCGCCGTCCAGCGAAGCCAGACCCAGTGGTTCCAGCAGGTCGGTCACATAGGCGGCCAGCGAACTACCGGGCACGACGCGCCGCTCCCCGCGAGCGAAAACGCGGTCGAGGAGCAGGCGGCACCCAGCATCGCTGGCCAGCGGGCGCCGCGGCGCCACCGCCCCGAATTGCGGATACAGGGCGGCGAACACCGGCCGCACCGCCGCCTCCAGCAGCGCCCCGCAGTTCTCGCGGTGCCGCCCTCCGGTTTCGGCGCCCTGTCCCTCTCGCTCATCTCCGCTCGCTGCGCTCTCGTTGTCGCCGGCCGTCTGCCACGCTCCGCAGCGCCACCAGCGCCCGCCCGCATACGCCCGTTCCACCGCGCGACGCAGCGAAGTGTCCCACTCCGGCTGCTCCGCCTCGAGCCGGGGGCGCAGCGCCCGTCCGGTGCGCGTCTGCGCCAGTGTCGTATCCTGCAGCAGGGAGCAGCGCGCGGTCGCTTCGTGCAGCACCTCCACATCGGCCGCCGAAAAGGGCGCCGGCGCCCACACCACCAGCCGGCGCGAGGCGCTGTTCAACTGGGCGGTCCAACCCTCCGCGCAGCCCACTGCGTCGCGGGTCAGCGGGTCGATGACGGCGACCACGGCGCAAAACTCGCCGCCCGGGCGCTCCGCCTGCGCACACCATCCGGCGATTCGCCCAACGGGAGTGTCCGCGTCCGCCAGGACGACACACACCGGCCGCCGCGTCTGCTGCCACCAGACGGTTTCCACACGCCCGCCCAGCCAGCGGCCCAGCGGCAGCGAGGCGTCTCGACAGGCCGCCAGCACTGCGGCGCGCAGGCGCGGGTCGTGCGGGACCAAATCCGCGACCCGCTCGAGGATGCGCTGCCGGAGTGACTCCGACAGGTCATCGCGCACATCGAAGACAAAACGCGCCGGCGAGGTCGCCTGTAAGCGGACATAGGCCCCGCGCCGGCGAGCGGCCTCGAGCGCCGCGGTCACTGCCTCGCTGGACGGCGCGGCAGCGCCGCTACCTCCGGCGAGCGATGAGGCCACCTCGTCCACGGTCCATGCCGACCCGGACAGAGCGGCCAGCAGCAGCGATTGCACCGCGGCGAGTCCCTGCTCGTGCGGTACATCGGGAAGGCACTGTGCTCCCCAGATCCGGGCCGCATTGTGCTCGATGAAGCGCCAGGCGCGGGCGGCGCGCTGCAGTTCGCCGTGCGTCTCGAGCAAGGGGCGCAAGTCGGTGAAGACCTCCGCGGTCGTGACCAGGTGAGTCGCATCGGCGCCGCCCGACACCAGTGGCGCGGCCAGGCGCAGGACCGAAGCCAGCAGCCCGCGGGTGCGCGAGCCGTGCTGCGCCGCCATCCCTTCCAGCGCCTCAAAGGCGAACGGATTGAGCGGGTAAGTGCGGCGCAAGTCGTCCGCGGTAAACGCCAACCGGCTTCCGCCCAGTTGCCGGTGGATCGTCGCAACGCCTGCGCCGGCGTCGCGCTGCAGGGGGAGCCGCGCCCGCAGGACGGCGTGCAAGTTGCTCATCGAGAGGGTGAGATCGTGGCGGAAGCGGTCGCGCAGCTGCTCCAGCGCATACGGGTCGAAGCCGCCGGTGTCATCGAGCTGGCGCTGCACGGCGCCCACCACCCACAACGGCGCCCGCTGTGCACGCTGACCGAGAAATTGCAGGAAACCGGCATCGGCGTTGCGGCCGGCCCGCGGCCGCCCGGCAAGAAACAGCCCCAGTTCATCGAGCAAAATCAGGACGCCGCCGCGGCGCGTTGCTGCGGCGCGCGCCTCCACTTCCGCCATCACCGCCGCGCGGCTGGCGGAAGTCGCCGCCTCCGGCGCCGGTGATGCCATCCCGGCGAGGCGGCTGCGCAAGTGCGTCACGACCAAGTCCTCCAGCGATACGCGGCGCGGGTCGAAGTGATCGAGCGCCAGCGTCACGGCCAGCAGCGGTTTCGCGGCACGGGCGTGGCGGGCGAATTCCGGGTGGGTGCGAAGGAACGAAGTCCAGCATCGCGGGCCGGCGCCGAGCAGGCGCAGCACTCCAAGCAGGTGTGTTTTGCCGGTGCCATAGACCCCGCGCACCAGGAACGCCCGCGGCCCGCGCCGGAGTCCGCTGATCGATTCGAGCAGGGTGGAAACGGCGAAGCGGTTCTCGTCGGAGGCGATCAGGAAGCGGGCGAGCCAGGCGTCGAGGTCGGTCTCGTCCAACCGTTCGCCTTGCTCCACGCGCGTGGCGAGGGCCTCGGCCTCCGGCAGCTCCGCTACCAGGTCGAGGGGTGCTGGCGACAGCGCGACCAGGTCGCCGACCCGCATGCCGCCTCGATGAAAACAGATGTTTTCTCTGCCGTCAAGGGGTGATCCCTTGGTGACCCGGCCATGAAATGGCCGGGCTAACAAAGAGCGCCCCATGAATGGGGCGCGAACTCGGCCGTAGCAGCAGAGTCGCACTCCATTCCTCGCCGACTCTGCACAACGGTCACTCACCAGTCTTCCCCTCTCCACGCTAATGGGGAGGGGTTTGGGGAGGGGACCGGTGGGTGTGGTCTACGCCGCCAGCAGCCGTTCGATCAGCGCGTCGGGGTCCCGGAAACGCGTCGTGACGCGCCCGGCGCGGACGGTCAGGAAGCCAGCCTCGGCGGCGTCGGCCAGCAGCGCCTCCGGCAGCGGCGGCTTGATCAAGAACAGTCGCAAGAACGGGGCGGTCAAGGCCGTGCGCAGCGACCGGGCGCCGCCGCCCGGCCAGAGCGATTCCTCGTGCAGCAGAAACACGAACGCCGGGAGCGCCGGCGGCGCCCCGGTGGGGAGGTAGGCGCCGAGGTGATCGCCCGGGTGGGGCAGCCGCGCCAGGACACCGCATTGGCGCAGGATGGCCAGTGCCCGCAGCGCCGACGCCGCCGGGGACCGCCAGGCGCGCCGGGCGAGGGCAACCAGCGCGTCGGCCGGAATCGCGCTGGAAGAATCCTTCGGCGTCCCCATCCCCGGCAGGCGCAAGTCGCGCGGCCGGGCGGCGGGCGGCAGCGCAATCCCGGCAGGCGGGGAACCGGTTGCGACGAACGGCCAAAACACCTCCCTCGAGAGGGCGCCGACCAGCGTGTCGGTGCGCGCGATGCGGTGCAGCAGCACATGCCGGCGGGTTCTGCCATCAGGCGACTCGGCCAGGAGGCGGAGGAACGGAAAGGGATCCGGCCCGGCGGCAGGCCAAAGGCGCTGCAAGAGTTTGTCGGCGAGGCGCTCCCGGGTGTGCGGCGACCGCTGCGGCAGGCGGGTCAGCAGCGCGGCGCGCACCGCCCTGCGGTCGCGCAGGCGGATGGCCAGGCGCGCCGCCAGCCGGGATTCGGCTTCGTACAGTCCGTGGCCAAATGCGTGGTGCGGCATCGGTGCCGATGGTAGCAGGGCGTCGCGGCGGCGCGTCCCCAGAGATTCCCCCACCAGCGCCGGCGGCGGGGAATGATGCGTGGGTGTCGAATTGCGTCAAGCATGCATCCGCCCCTGGTGGCGACTTTTTCGATTGCCGGCTTTGACTCGGCCAACGGCGACCTGGGCGTCGCGGTCGCCTCACGCTTCCTGGCGGTCGGCGCCGTCGTCCCGCACGCCGCGTCCGGCGTTGGCGCGGTGGCAACGCAGTCGTGGGCCAACCCGGCGTTCGGCCCCGGCGGGCTGGTGCTGATGAGCCAGGGCGCCAGCGCCGAAGACGCGTTGAATGCCTTGATTGCCGCCGACGAAGAGCGCGACGCCCGGCAAGTCGGCATTGTCGACGCCCGCGGCGGGTCCGCGGCCTGGACCGGCGCCCAATGCGTCCCCTGGGCCGGCCATTTCATCGGCGAGCAGTTCACCTGCCAGGGCAACATCCTCACCGGCGAGCAGGTTGTCGGCGAGATGGCGGGCGCTTATCGGTCGGCGGAGGGCGACCTGGCGGACCGCCTGCTGGCCGCGCTGCTGGCCGGCGAGCAGGCGGGCGGCGACACGCGCGGCAAACAATCAGCGGCGCTGCTGGTGGTGCGGAAGGGCGGCGGCTACGGCGGCTTGAGCGACCGCTACATTGACATCCGCGTCGACGACCACCCGGACCCCTTCACGGAATTGAGCCGGCTGCTGCGGCTGTGGGACGCGACTTTCTTGAACCGTCCCGGCAGCCGCATCATTTCCCGCCCCGAGGGCGAAGATGTCCGCACGGTGCAGCGGATGCTCCATCGGGCCGGCCTCTATCAAGGCGATATCACCGGAGTCTTCGACGACGCCACCAGCGCGGCGGTGCGGCGCTTCCGCGCCGAAATCGGTGTGCGCGACGGCGACTGGGTGGATGCGTTTCTGATGCAAGCCCTGCGGACGCGCGCCGGGCGGACGCCGCCGCCGGCGTGAGCGGTGAGCACGCGGCGCTCCTGCGCGCGCTGCGGGCGCGGTGTCCCTCGCGGCAGGTGTGGCTGGTCGGCGGCGCCGTGCGTGACGAGCTGCTCGGGCGCCCGGTGCGCGACCTCGACCTGGTCGTCACCGGCGACGCCGGGTCGCTGCGCGGCGCGCTCGGCCCCTGGGCGGACTCGCTGTGGATGCAGGGCGAGGCCCACGCGTCACTCGGCGTGATCAAAGGCGGCGTCCGAATCGAGATTACCACCCTCGGTGACGGCGAGATCCTCGCGGATTTGGCCCGCCGTGATTTCACCGTCAACGCCCTGGCGCGTGACCTGGACACGGACGCCGTGCTCGACCCGGGCGACGGGCGCGGCGATATCGCGGCACGGGTGTTGCGCTGCTGCGGCGATCCGGCAGCGCGGTTCGCCGAAGACCCGATCCGTCTGCTGCGCGCCGTCCGCCTGGCAGTGGAACTGGGCCTTTCGCTCGCGGAAGAGACAGCGGCGGCCCTCCGCGACAGCGCCGTGCTGCTCGCAAGCGCCGCGGCCGAGCGGGTGGGGGATGAACTCGAAGCGCTCTTGTGCAGCCCGCAGCCGGCGGAGGGACTGGCAATGCTCGCGGATTTGGGACTGCTGGTGTACGCCGCGCCGGAACTCGAAGACCTGCGCGGCCTGCCGCAGCCGCCGCGGTATCACCGGCTCGACGCCTGGGAGCACACGCGCGCGTGTGTCGCTTTGGTCCCGGGAGTGCCGGTCCTGCGCTGGGCGGCGCTGCTGCACGACATCGGCAAGGCGAAGACCTTCTCGCAGGACGAGACCGGCATCCACTTTGCGCGGCACGAGGACCTGGGCGCGGAAATGGCGGAAGCGATGCTGCAACGCTGGGCGCGCCCGCGGGCGTTGCGGGCGGGGGTGGTGGCGCTGGTGCGACACCACTTGCTGCTCGCCCGCTATCAGGCGGAGTGGACGGACGCCGCCGTGCGCCGGCTGGTGCGGCGCGTCGGTGATGGCTGGGAAGACCTGCTGGCGCTGACGCGCGCCGACCAACAGGCCGGTCGCGTCGGCGCCGAGGCGGCCCTCGAACGGCTCGGCCGCTTGGCGGAGCGCGTCCTGGCGCTGGGCGGCGCCGTGGCGCTGGCCGGGCCGTCGCCGCTGCTCAACGCCGAAGAAGTGATGGCAGCGCTGGACATCCCACCCGGGCCGCTGGTGGGCGAGGCGCTCCGCTTGCTGGCGTCCGAACGCGAGGCGGGCCGCATCATGACGGCGGACGACGCGCGCGAGGCGCTCCGCACCCGCTTTCCGGGACGCCGCGTTGCCCCGACCGAGTCCGGTGGGTAGAATGGCGGCAATGGCATGACAACCTTTCCACATCATCGCCGGTCGTGGCGCCGGCGCGGGCGCATCTGGGCCGTCTTGGGCCTGGCGTTCGGCGTGGTGGCGGTCTTTGGCGGCTACTTGGGCGCGCAGCGCCTGGCGAACAGCGGCCCGTTCCCCGCTGAACTCGTCCTGGCCTTCACCGCGCACACGCGGACCGACTTCCTGCCCTGCGGCTGACACGGCAATCTTCTGGGCGGTCTGCCCAGGCGCGCGACGATCTTGAAGAAACTGGAAGCGAAGGGCGTGCCGGTCCTCGCGGTGGACGGCGGCGGTCTGCCGACCGACCCCGACCGTGCCAGCACGCTGGTTCAGGCGATGTCCTCGCTGGGCTACAAGGCGATGGCCCTCGAAGAGCCCGACATGCGCATTGTGCCGGTCGTTCGCCCGATTGCCGAGCGCAACGGCATGGCGCTGCTGGCCTGGCCGATGCCGAATGTCCCGGAATCGACCGGCTTGCAGGGCGACCTGGTGCTCAAGGTCGGCAGCGCACGGGTCGCCGTCGTGTCCGAGGGCGGCGGGTCGCGCAACGACCGCACGGCGTCGGTGGCCGATGCGCGCATGGCCGCGCTGCAGCGGGCGCGCAAAGAGGCCGACCTGGTGGTGTATGTGACGCGGCGGCCGCGCGCGGAAGTGCTGCAGATGGTCGCGCAGATGGACGGGCAGGCGGACATCGTCATCCGCGCCGACACCATCGCGATCGATGAGCTGGCGGGGGAGCACATCGGCAAGACGCTGATCGTCTCTGCGGCGCCGCGGGCGCAGTGGCTCGGCGTGGTGCGCGTGAAGTTTCAGGGGAAGAAAGTGGCGGAGTTAGTGGATGAGTCGGTCGCGCTCGATTCGGCGGTGCCGGACGAACCGGATATGCTGGCGTTCGTCACCCAACAGCGACGGGCGGCATCGCAGTCGATCCGGCGGGTGACCGCGACAACCTCGCTGGTCGGGACCACGGAGTGCAAGACCTGCCACGCCGGCCAGGTGGAGAAGTGGCGAACGACGCGCCACGCACACGCGTTAGAGTCATTGAAGGAGACGGAGTTCATTGACGAGTGCCTCGTCTGCCATTCGACCAGTTTCCGGCACCGACAGGTGCTGGCGATCAACGGCCCCTTTGTCGGCGTCGAGTGCGTCACTTGTCACCTGGGCGCGCAGCAGCACGCCCGTGACCCGAAACTGCCCGCCAACCTCAAGCCATTGCCCGCGGCGATGTGCATGCAGTGTCACAATGAGAAGCATGACCCGAAGTTCGACTTCAAGACCTACTGGCCGCAGATCGCGCACTAGCGCATGGCGCTCCGTCCGATGACCGTGCGGCGGACACGCCGCCGCTGGGCGCGTGCCTGCGTCGTCTGGCTGACGCTCGCGGCGGGGCCGGCGCTGGCTGCGCTGGCCGGGTGCGGGCATCCGGGCTCCCAGACATCCGCCACGGCGGCGCCGGCGGAGCGCGCGGACCTCATCCTCGTCTACAGCGGCGATATGGACGGCAATCTGCAGCCGTGCGGGTGTCACCGCAACACCTCGGGGGGGTTGCCGCGCCGCGCGACGGTGCTGGCCAAGGTGCGCAGCGAGGGGGCGCCGGTGGCGGTGGTGGAGTACGGCAACCAGTTCACCGCCGAAGACCAGATTGCGACCTCGCTCGACGCGCTGGCGGAAATGAAATATGACGCGGTGGCGTTGGGTGAGCGCGACCCCGACTGGCTGGCGCGCATTCTGAAGGGCAGCGCCGAGCGCGGGCTGGTGGTGCTGGATGAGTATGCCGCGTCGGCCGCGAAGACCGGGTCGGTCGAGCGCGGCGGCAAGCGGATCGCGTTCGTGTCATTCACCGAGCCGCGACCCGGCGCGAAACCGCCCACCGTAGCGGAGCGGGCGAGCCGGCTGAAGGCGGCGCGAGCCAATCACGACCTGGTGGCGGTCTTTAGCTACTTGCCGGTGGCCACGGAACAGGCGGTGCTGCGGGCGGCGCCGGGCACCGTAGACATCCTCATTCCCGGATCGCGCGGCTGGGGCTTAGTGCAGCCGATGCAGGAGAACGGCGTCTGGACGCTGCCCACGAGTTTCGATGCGCAGAAACTGGGCATCGCCCGCCTGCGCTGGACGGAGGGCGGGCTGCGCGTGTCGGTCACGCAGGAAGTCCTCGATCGGAACTGGCGCGACGACGAGGCCGTCGGTGCGCTGGTCAGGATGTACAACGAGCAACGCGGCGACCGCGTCGGATATGTCGCCGAACAGGTGCTGGAACTGGGCACGGAACAGTGCTCTCATTGCCATGCGTCCTCCTACCGGTCCTGGCACGGGAGCAGCCATGCATTCGCGTTGAACAAACTGAGCCAGACCGGACAGACGATCGGGGACTGCCTTCGGTGCCATTCATCGACCTACCGGCACTTCAAAGTGCTCACCCGGAACCCGTATGTGCAGGGCGTCGAGTGCATTGATTGTCATCCGAAGGCCCAGGAGCATCAGAAGGATGCGATCGGTAAATCACATGACCCGGACTCAGGGGTTCATGAACACAAGTTGCATCCTCTCTCCACCGAGACCCCGCCGCTGTCGCCGGCGATGTGCATCACCTGCCACACCCAGAAAGAAGACCCGAACTTCGATTTCTCCGAGTATTGGCTGCGCATCCGGCACCGCGAAGGCCGCTAGTTGTGCCGCCGCAGGGGGCTGGCTATACTCGGTGGGTGACGCCTGTCCGCTCGGAATGCGCCTGATGGAAGTCCTGCTCGCCCCCAAGGCTGGGTTCTGTTTCGGCGTGCGGATGGCCATCGAAAAGACGGAAGAGCACCTGGCCGACGCCACCGAGCCCTCGTATCGCATCGAGGCCCCGGTGCACAACGAGCGCGTCACGCGGGCGCTCGAAGAGCGCGGCCTGCGCGCCGCCACTTCGGTGGCCGACATCCCCGAGGGCACCTACATCATCAGCGCCCACGGCGCGGCGCCGGAAGTCTACGACGAGGCCCGGCAGCGCGGCCTGAAACTGCTCGACACCACCTGCCCGATCGTCACCAGTTTGCAGCGCAAAGCGAAGCGCCTGCAGGACGACGGCTATCAGGTCATCATCCTCGGCGAGCGGGCGCACGCCGAGATTATGGGCGTGCTCGGGCACCTCAACTACGACGCCGATGTCATCAGCGAGCCGGAGGAGGCGCACACCGTCCCGATCCGCAAGAGCAAGGTGGCGCTGGTTTCGCAGACCACGCACGCGGTGCCGGCCTTCGAGCAGGCGACCGCCATTCTGCGCGAGCGGGCCGAGTCGTTCGAGGCGGTGAACACGGTGTGCTGGACGGTGGATGAGCGCGTCGAAGCCGCGCTGGAGTTCGCGCCGACTGTCGAGGCGATGGTCGTCGTCGGATCGCGCACCAGTTCCAACACGCTGAAACTCGCCGACCAGTTGCTGGCCGCCTTCCCGCAGCAGCCCTGCCACCTCGTCACCGGCCCCGAAGAATTGAACCCGGCCGACTTTGCCGGCTTGCACCGCGTCGGCGTCACCGCCGGCGCCTCGACGCCCGATTGGGTGATCGAGGCGGTGATGGAGCGGTTGAAAGGCTTCTAGGGCGTGGGAAGTGGGGTGTGGGGTGTGGGGCACGCCCAAACACCAATTCAAACGCGTTGAGTGGTCTCTCTTCTACTACATCCGACACCCTACGCCCCACCCCCTATAATGGTCTCCCATGTCCATCCCCCTCGTCGCCATCGTCGGCCGGCCGAATGTCGGCAAGTCCACCCTGTTCAACCGCCTGACCGGGCGGAAGCAGGCGGTCGTCGAGAAGCAGCCCGGCGTCACCCGCGACCGCAATTACGCGCCGTGCCTGTGGCGCGGGCGGCGCTTCACCATCATTGACACCGGCGGCTTCACGCTCGAGCACTCGACGCTGCAGAAGGAAGTGCGGATGCAGGTCGAGCTGGCGGTGGGCGAGGCCGATGTCATCATCCTGGTGATAGACGGGCAGGAGGGCGTCACGCCCGACGACGCCGACATCGCCGAGCGCATCCGGGCGACGGGCAAGCCGGTGCTGCTGGCGGTGAACAAGGTGGATACGCCCGACCATATCTCGCTGACCGTCGACGCGTACCGCCTCGGCCTCGGTGAGCCGCTGGGCGTCTCCGCCATTCACGGGACTGGCGTGCATGAACTGCTCGAAGCGCTGTACGAGCACTTGGTCGACACCGAGGAGCCCGAAGGGGACGACGAGACACTGCAAGTCGCCATCGTCGGGCGGCCCAATGTCGGCAAGTCTTCGATTCTGAACGCGCTCGTCGGCGCGCCGCGCAGCATCGTGCTCGATGAGCCGGGGACGACGCGCGATGTCATCGACACGCGCTGGCGCTGGCGCGATCGCGAGGTCATTCTGCTCGACACGGCGGGGCTGCGGCGGCGGTCGCGCGTCGGCGAGGCGCTCGAGTACTACACCGTGCTGCGGGCGATGCGGGCGCTGGGCCGGGCGGATGTGGTGGTGCTGGTGCTCGATGGCCTCGACGGGCCGACTCATCAGGACAAGGAGATTGCCCGCTTCGCCGAAGAGGCGGGCCGGGCGCTGGTCATCGCGGTGAATAAGTGGGACTTGATGCGTGCCCAAGCGGAGGAAGAAGGCGGCCCGCGCGCCGACGAGCAAGTCCTGCGCAAAGATTACGGCATCGCTCTGCACAAGGAGATGGAATACATTGGGTTCGCGCCGGTCGAGTTCGTCTCCGCCACCGAGCGGTGGGGCCTCGACAGTCTGATGGAGGCGGTCGTCGAAGCGGCGGCGCAGCACGCGGTGCGCGTGCCGACGGGGATGCTGAACCGCACGGTGCAGGCGATCCTCGGCGAGCGGCAGTTAAGCCACCACGGCGAGCAACTGCGCATCTACTATGCCACGCAAGTGGCGACGGGGCCGCCGGCGTTCGTGTTCTTCGTCAACAGTCCGAAGAAAGTGCATTTCAGCCACCAGCGTTTCCTCGAGAACCGGTTGCGGGAGGCGTTCGGCTTCGTCGGTACGCCCATCCGCCTGTCGTTCCGGGAGGCGTCCGGCGACCGCCACCCCCGAAAGGCCCGCGCCTGACCGCCCCTGACCAGAGGCGGGGCGGCACGCTTTCGGACAGTGCCGCCCGCATCGGGACCGACGAAGCGGGCAAGGGCGACTACTTCGGGCCGCTGGTCGTCGCGGCGGTGTTCCTCGACGAGCGGCGGGAAGCCATCCTGCAAGGGCTCAAACTGCGCGAGAGCAAGGTCATCACCGACAAGCGCTGCCGGGCGCTCGGGCAACAGGTGCGTGAGGCCTGCCCGCACGCGCTCGTACGCATCAACCCGCCGCGCTACAACGAACTCCACGCCGAAATGCGCAACCTGAACAAAATGCTGGCGTGGGGGCACGCCCGCGCCATCGAGGACTTGCTCGCCGAGGTGGACTGCGGCCAGGTGGTGACCGACCGCTTCCAGGACGGCGATCTTTTGCAGCGCACGCTGATGGAGCGCGGCAGAAAAGTGCGGGTGGACGAGCACCCGCGTGCGGAACGCGACCTGGCGGTAGCGGCGGCGTCGGTGGTGGCGCGGGAGGCGTTCCTCGACGGGCTGGACCGCTTGAGCCGCGAGGCGGGCGTCGACCTGCCGAAGGGCGCGACGCATGTCGTCGCCGCGGCGAAGCAGGTGGTGCGGCAGGGCGGGCGCGAGTTACTCGGGCGCGTCGCCAAGCTGCACTTCAAGACGACCGCGCAGGTGCTGGGCAGCGCGCCCGCGGACGACTAGCGCGGACTGGTGACCATCAGCGCGGGCACGCCCGCGTAGAGGCCGCCGGGGCCGCTGTCGTTGTAGACGCGCACGGCGATGGTGTTCTGCCCGGGTCTGATGAGCGCCTTTGGAACCGGATAGGCGCGGTCGAACATCCATGCCGACGAGTAGGCGGGCGGGAAGCCGCCGGTGCCGCCGATGCGCACGCCGTTGAAGTAGACCTCGTCGGCGTCGGCGATCTTGCCGAGCAAGAGCGACATCTCGCCGCCCTTCAGCGTCTCCGGCCAGGTGAAGGTCAGGCGATACCAGGCGAAGCCGTCGTACTGCGCGTAGCGCGCCAGTTCTTCCCACGCCGACGGCGCCGGGACCAGGTCCCAGGTGCGGTCGTCGCAGTCCGCCGCGGCGTTGGCGGCATCATCGCCGAGGTGGAAGCGCCAGAGGCCAGGCAGACGGAAAAAGCGCTCCGGCGCGAAGCGGGGGTCGGGCTCAAAGCGGAATCCCCAGGCCTCGAACTGGGCGCGCAGGGTGGCGTCGCCGCTCATGTCGGTCAGGACTTCGAGAATGCGCTTGTCCTTCTCTGGCGGCGTCAGCGTGCGCAATTGGTGCGGGCTCTCGTTCATCTTTCGCCAGAACTTCGGCCAGAAATCCGTGCCATACTTGTCGAACAGCGACTCCACGATATACCAGTCCATCCCTTCGACGAGCCGCTGCGTCAGCGGCGCCTGCCGGGCGAGTTCGCTCTGCGAGAGCGTCACCGGACCGCCCGCCTGCCCGCCGAACCGCGCCGCATACTCCCGCGCGCAGGGCTGCGACTCCCACCAGCTCCAGTAATCGCCGAAGCCGGTGTCGGCGGCGAGGCGGCCCTGCTCCTCGAGGAACGAGAGCGTCCCCGACAGCAGCCAGCGCGGCAGGTCGAGCGGCACCCCCTGGGCGAACACCCACTTCAGTTCGTGCGCTTCGACGCCGGCGCCGCCGGGTTGGTGGCGGGCGTTGTATTCGCCGATGCGGCCGGTGGCGGCGATCCAGGTCTCGGCGATGTCGGTTTGCCCCGGCCACCAAGTGGCGCCGCCGAAGCCCGACATCTGCGCCGGGCCGGTGACATAAATGAAGCGCATCTCGGCGGGCGCCGGCTGGCCCATCAGCGCCTGCTCCCAATCGTAGATTCGGCCGAGCAGTTGCTGGTATTCAGGCAGCCAGCGGCGGTGATGGAAAGTGTCGGGCAGATAGGCGCGGAGCGTGGCGTGGTCGGCGACCAGCCAGCGCGTGTCCATCGACGGGTTGATGACATCGAGCGTGACTGTGCGGTCGCCGGCGACAGTGAATTGGTGCGTGAAGCCAGTCGAGGACGCCGGCGCCGGGTCGGCGCGGGCGATGCTGTCCGTTGTCGGCGGCAGCGTCACGGTCACCGGCGCCGAGGCGACGCGGCCATTGAGGCCGGGCAGCGAGGCGAAGTGCATGTGGTCGCGCTCGGCGCTCTGATAGAAGGACATTGGGACATTGAACGCGGCGTCGCGCCAAATGAATTTCACCCGGGCGCCCTGGGCGGCGGGGAGGAAGACCAGCGTGTCGCCCATCGTGTAGGGGAACGGCAGCAGCGAGCCATACTCCTCCGCGGCGCTGGCGCGCACGGACTTCAGCGCCGTCACCTCGACCGCGTCGGCGGTGTGCGGCAGCAGGAGCGCGCCCGGGCCGGTCGCTTCGTAGATGACGGCGGCGCTGCCGTCGTTGCGGAGTTCGTAGGACCATTTCTCGGCCGGCGCCGCAGTGCCGTCTTGCAGCGCCGCGCTCCAGTAGACGGTGAGCGGACTGTCGAAGCCGTCGAGGCCGGGTTCGTGCGTCAGGAGAAGCGTGTACTCGCCGGCGTCAGGCACTTGCCAGACGAGCGTCGGGTTGAGTTTCGGCTCCCACGCTTGCAGCAGAGAGTCGGTCGCAGGGCCGGTCGCCGGCAGCGCGCCGCGGTAGAGCGCGCCGCTGACCGCCAGCCCGCGCGTAGCGATGAAGGCGGTGAGCGTCTTGCCCTTCTCGGTGGCGCTGGTGCGCAGGCGAATTGCGGCGGTGACCGCCTGGCCCGCCCACGGCGGCGAGTCGCCGAGCGAGAGGCGATAGACCTGGTCGGTCGTCTGGCGCAGCCATTCGGTGGGGAGCGGGGGCGGCAGCTCTTCGGGGAAGTGCTGCGGCGTGGTCGGGCGCAGTTGCGCATACAGCCGCTCGATGTGCTCGCGGGCGGTCTTGCGCTGGGCGGGCGTGCTGCGGGCGACATCGATGACGCGCCGCCAGGCGCGGAGTGCGTAGGTGGAAGCGTTCGGGTCATCGCTGCCCTCGCGCGCTTGGGCGATGAGGAGGTACGGCTCGGCGAGCAGGGGGTCTTTCGCAATCAGTTCACGCAGCAGGGTGAGCGCATCGTCGCGCTGGCCATCGGCGAGCAGGCGCACGGCGTCCGGCAGTTGGCGCCTCACTTCCGCCCGAGTCTGGATGGCGCCGTTCAGGCCTCGATAGGTGACGGTCGCGGGCGCCGGCATGCCGAGCCCGCTGGTCGTGAAGCCGGCGACAGTCCGCAATTGGCGTTTGTCCGCGGAGAGACCGCATTCAACTCCGGCCCAGTCGGCCTCGGTCAGCGCCGCGCGCACATCGCAGAGGTTGCTGGTCGCGCCGCCGGCGTCAACGATGCGAGCGTCCGCCCAATCGACGAGATCGCCGATGCTGCCGTCGCTGCCATCGTCCGACCGCAATTTAAGCACTTGCGCATCGGGAAACGGCAGGTCGAGCGCCGCGGTTTCACCCGGCGTGAGCAGTCCGCTGCGGTAGACGACTACGCTGTCGAAGGCGACGCTGGCTTCGACAGTCCCGCCGTGTTCACCGCCGCGCTGTGCGACGCTGACCGTTGCTTGCAGGCGCGAGGCGCCCAGCGGCGGCGCCGGCGGCGCCGCAAGATGTGCGAATTCAAGCGTGGCGGCGGCGCCGGAACTCACCGCGCCGTAGTAGGGGCGGCCGTCGAGCACAACTGACGGCACGCCTGGCGCCGCGTCGTGCACGATGCGCGTCGGCGCCACGCGCCGCAAGGGCGTGCTGCGCCCGTCGCCGGAGACTTGCAGCGCTTCGAACACCGGGTATTGCAACAACGGCGTGCCCTTCGGCGCGGTGAGGCGGACGGTGAGCAGCGAGGCCGGCGTGAGCGGCGCGTCGGCGTCGCCGGTGAGCGGCTTCCCGTCGAGCGTCACTTTGGCGTCCGGGGGAATGCGGCCCGTCAGCCGCGTTGCCGGGTGCGGGTTTTCTCGCGCCGCGGCGACAAAGGCGGTCGCGGCCTCGCGCGCTTTCGGGAACAGCAGCGACGACCGCGACAGCGCACCGAGGCCGCGGGCGTAGCGCGTTCCGCCGAGCGTCATTACGCCGCCCTCGACATTGCGGTCGCGGCGGGTTCCCACCCATTCGGCGTCGGCGACCGGCTGCAGGTCGCTCAAGAACACGACGGCGCCGGTCTGCGTGTCGACCAGCCGGGCGTCGGCCCAGTCGGCCCAGTCGGCGCCGGGACCGTCGCCGCCGTCGGTGACGACCAGGCGCAAGTCAGTCGCGTCGCCGAGGGGGAGGTCGACGGGCAGCGGCTTCCCGTCGTCGGCGAGGCGGGGACTTTCGAGAACGACCTGGTTGTCGAGCCACACCTGAAAGGCGATGCTGCCGCCATGGCCGCGGGCGTCGTCGTCGAGGCCGACCGTCGCCCGGAACCGGTCGAAGCCGCTGGCCGGCCGCGCCGACGCCGCGACGACCAACAGAATGAGCGGAGCAAGCCGGCGCACGCTAGAACCCGACCAATCGGACGACGAGCGAGAACTCGTCGCGGAAGTGGCGGTAGCGCAGCCCGTATTCGAGACAGTCGAGCGTGCGCAAGACGGCCAGTTGGTAGTCGGGGATCAGGCCGGTCTCCGTGTCCAGCCGGATGAGGAATTCGACGGCATAGGCCCGGGCGATGTCAATCCGGCCCTGCGCCATCAGTTCCTTCTCGATTTGAATCTGGTCGAACAGGAACGGCGACGTGCCTGTCTGGTGCCGCCCGAAGTACGCCAGTCGCAGGGTGACACCCCCCAGGCGCGGGAAGTCGAGCACGACACCGGGGACGGTCTGCAGGAGCGAATCGCCGTCGCCGTAAGCATTCCCGCGCGCGGCCACGAGCGGGGTGAGTGAGAACCCGCCGAGTGCGACGGGCGTGTGCTCGAGTTGCGCCGTGCCCGACAGGCGTTCGTCTTCCGCCAAGTCACGCTCCCGGTAGTGTCCGGCCGCCACGCTCGTCGTCAGAATCAGCGCACCGAGTCGGCTGGGCCGGGGCTCGATGCGCAGTTCCGGAGCGCGGTCAACGGTTTGACGAGTGAGAGTCGCTTCAAGTTCGTGGGTGGCGACGGCGCGGTCGGTCAGGTCTTCGCGCACGCCGGCGAGCAGGGACAGATCGCCCCAGGGCAGGCGCCAGATGTTCTCCAAGTGGCCGCGGAAACTCCGCTGCGTCGTCAGGCGCAGGACGCCGCGCCGGGTCTGGTTGTCCGGCGCCGGAAACGACAGGTGGCTCTCGACGAACAGCCCGTCCAGGCTGCTGTAGCCGGGGATGGTCAAGCCCTCGACCGGAAGCCAGTGTGGCCGCAGGTCGAGCGTCAGGTTGCCCGGCGCCGGCGCCCGGATGCCGAGCAGCGTCAGGCGCGTCCCGCGCAGCCGCAGCACCTGCTCTTCGACGAACACGCCGTGCCCGACCGCAATCTCGTAATGCGGATGGTCGAAGGAGCAGGTCGTGATCTGCCCCTGTTCGATGGTCACTGTGTCGCCGGCCATCTCGATATGGCGGGCGCGGATGTGCAAGACGCCCGGCGAATCAGCGGGCTGTAGGTCGGCGTCCACCTCGTCGAACGCGCCCGCGCGGGTCTCCAGGTTGTAATGTCCCTGCGCAGCGCGGATGTGGTGTCGGCCATCGGAGAGTTCGAGGTGGCCGGCGGCGTCCAGCGCCTGCAAGTCGAGGAAGACGGTGATGTGGTCGGCGGTCAGCGTCACCTCCCGGTGGAGGAGCGCGGCGTCGCCGTCGAGCGTGAGGACATGATCGGCGGAGAGACTCACCGCCGCGGCGCGGAACGAGAAGTCACCCCATTGCTTGAAATCGAGCGCCGGCGCGGCCGCGGCGCCCGCTCCCAGCGCCGCCGAAGCCAGCAGCGCGCAGCCGGCCAGGAGACGCGGTCCGCTCACTGGTCGTCCCGCTCCACAGCCAGGCGGTAGAGCGCCTGCCGTGTCGCGGTGGCGCGCGGGCTGACCTCGCGCACGGCGGCGGCCAGCGACTGTCCCTGCGCGCGCAGCGCCCGCACACGCGCCAGCGCCTCCGCATCCGACAGGCGCGCTGTTTCCGAGTCCGCGGGGCCCAGCACAATGGTCAATTCACCGCGCGGCGGCGCGGCGGCGAAGTGCGCGTGCAGTTCCGCGAGCTGCCCGCGGCGAATGTCCTCGAAGCGCTTGGTCAGTTCGCGGCACGCCACGGCGGCGCGGTCGGGGACCACTTCGGCAAGGTCGGCCAGCGTCCGCAGCGCCCGGTGCGGCGCTTCGAACAGGACGACGGCGCCGGCGTGCGCGGCGAGCCGCTCGAGCGCCGCGCGGCGCTCCGCCCCGCGCGACGGCAAGAAGCCGACGAACAGCACCTCAAGCGCCGGAAACCCCGAAGCGCTCAAAGCCGCCGTGAGCGCGCTCGGCCCGGGGATCGGCGACACCGCGATGCCCTCCTCGGCGCAGCGCGCCACCAGCCGCCGGGCGGGGTCGGAGATGCCGGGCGTGCCGGCGTCGGACACCAGCGCCATCGAATCGCCCCGCTGCAGCATGCGGACCAGTTTCTCCGTTTGCGCCGGCGTGCTGTGTTCGTGGTAACTCACCAGCGGTGTGTGCAGGTCGTAATGGGCGAGCAGCCGGCGCGTGACGCGGGTGTCCTCCGCGGCGATGACCGCCACTTCGCGCAGCACGCGCAGCGCCCGGTGGGTGATGTCTTCCAGGTGACCGATGGGCGTGGCGACGAGATACAGCGTGCCCGCCACCTGCGGGCTCAACGGTCGGCGGTGCGGGCCGGCGGGACCAGTTCAACGACGAGCTGACTCGAGGGCTTCTCGTACCGCAGGATTTCTTGCGTCGCCGCGTGGATGAAGAAACGGCCGGGCAGCGGCGAAATCGAACACACCAGCACCGGCGCGGTCTCCTCGCCGAAGTTGATCGCGGTGCGTTCTTCCACTTTCACGGTGATCAGCAGCGGCGTCAGTTTGTCCGCGGCGAAGACGGAGAGCGTCATCGTGTCCTGGTCGTCGAGCGGGAGCGCCTGCAACACCACCGACCACGCCGAAATCAACTGATCGACCACCACCAGCGCGTGCGGCGGCAGCGGCGTTTCTTGCTTCACATCGAAACCGATCGTGCTCTCCACGCTGTCGACCTTTTGATCGGCAAAGGTCATCGTCACCGTGCGCTTCGTGCCCGGGCTTTCGCGGTACATGGTGAAACGCAGCGGCGATCCGTCGGGCTTCACTTCCAATTCAGAGGAGTGATACAACGACACGACGAGCGGCTCGCCGCCGGGGCGGGGCGTCTCATAGCGGTAGTTGAGTGTGTCGCGGATCAGCAAGGCGTCCTTCTTGCCCTTGGTCACCTGCGTGATGAGCTGGCCGATGCGCTCGCCCTTGAGAATGAAGAGGTACTCGCGCTCGGTGCCGGCCTGCCAGGCAATGTCACGCTGCGTCCAGCCCGTCTCGGCGCGCGCGTGCGCCGTGAGGAGGAGGAACCCACAGGCACCCAGCCAACCCCACCGGCCGATCCAATGGGTGTGTTCCCGCACCAAGGCAGTGCTCCCTTAGCGGGAGTATACCCCTGCGGCGGGCGGCTGCTCAAGGCAAATCGGGGCTTTCTTGAGCCGCGAGGGCGGGAGTGCTACAGTTTGTGCGGTTTCGTTGGGGGTTCGCGTGCGCGGAGACATTCCAGCGCGGCTCGCCACCGGCAACAAGCGCCGGCGATGAGCCATATGATTCCGTGTCCGCAGTGCGGCTCGTCCAACTCCGAGCTGCGGGATGTCTGTTTCGCGTGTGGCGCACGGCTGCACAAACAGCCCTCCGGCCTTGTCCCCATTTGCCGCGACTGCCGACATTCGACTCTCTTTCCTCCGCCGCCCAATCACATCGGCCCGCACGACATCTGGTGCACGCTGTACGACAAGCCGATGGCCGCCGAAGGCGCCGCGCCGCCCTGCTTCGAACCCGCCTTCGGCTGGGGCCGCAAAGAAACGCTCGATTAGATTGGGCGGTCAAACATTCGGCTGGCGACTGTCTGGCGCTCGGCCAGAGGGGAGGACGCCATGGAGTGGGAGTATCGGATCGTGACGGAGTCCGGCGCGACCAGTGAGAAAGTGATGACCCATCACTTCGATCTCCTGGGCGCGCAGGGCTGGGAACTAGTCGTCTTCGAGCAGGAGGAGTATCGTTACCGGGCCGTGTTCAAGCGGCCGCGTCCCGAGGGCGCGCCGCCCATTGAGGAGTTGGAACCCGCCCGGGAACGCGTAGAAATGTATTAATCGTGCGACCCAGCGACCTGAACCGAGAACGCAGCCCCAAGAGCCGCCTGCGCGACGAGCTCCCATTCGTCTGGGAGGCGCTCGGCTGGGTGGCGCCGATGGTGCTGCTGGTGGCGCTCGGGGCGCTGGGGTACCTGATGTACGGGCTGCTCTCGGACACTTCGCGCCGCTTCGCCGAACTGCCGCCCGAGGAACAGGCACGGCTGTTGCACATCGCCGGCAATGCCTCGGACGCCTTTCTCATCGCCGGCTGGATTGCAAGCGTGCTCTTCCTGGTGCGCTACTTCCACGAGTTCGGCGTCACGCTGCTGATTGCTGCGGTGGGCGCCGGCTTGTATTTCGGGATGCCGTTTGTCATCCCGGCGGCGACCAACGGCATTGCCAATCCGCTCACGGACGCGATGACCGCCACCTTCATCGGCGCCGGCAAGGGACTGATGATCATCGCCGCCAGTCAGTGGGCGCTGAAGCTGTTTGTCGATGTCGTCTGGGGCGCGAAGGAGCGCATCACCCAGCCCAAGATGGGAGTCCAGTCCGACGGCCGCGAGCGGCGGAAGTTCACCGGCATCAAGCTGCCCTGGACGCGTGTCTACAAGTGCACTTGCGACGATGTGACGCCCGAAATGCTGTCGAGCGGCCTCGACCCGGCGACCTTTCGCGACCCGGCGAGTTTCGAGGCGGCGCGGGCGCGTGTGCAGCGCACGATGGCGACCCTGAAAGCGCACCGGTTCCGCTACAGCAAGAAGGCGCGCAAGGAACTCTGCCGCGAGTGCCCGATGTACCTGCAATATCAGATGATCAAGTACAACTATGTGCGGTGGGTTCCTTATCCGCTGGCCGTGCTATTGCTCTGGGGGTTCTATCCGCAGTTGCAGCGCGGCTACGAACTGCTGATCAAGCAGGCCGAATCGCGGGTCGGACAACTGGCCTTTGCGCCGGCGGCGGGCGCGACGCCATCCACGGGGATGTTGCAGGACTTCGCCGGCGCCAGCATCTTCCCGCTGGTGGTGGTGCTGGCCGGCATTTTCCTGGTCACCTACTTGGTGCGCATCGTCGAGTGGTACTGCCTGGAGGCGAAGTACTGACGCGGTGCTAGTTGGAGTCGCTCGCCGCTTATTCGGGCGCCGCGGAACCGATTGCCGAAACAACCCCGTCCGCACTCGGTTCCGGAAGCGGCCCCAGTCGCAGCCCTAGATTGCGCAGGCGCTGGTAGCGCTGCTCCACCAGGGCCTCCGGCGTCAAATCCTTCAGTTCGCCCCAGGCACTCACCAGCGCGTCGTGCAGCGAGGCGGCGGCGCGCGTGTAGTCACGGTGCGCCCCCCCGAGCGGCTCGGGCACCACCGTGTCGATGATGCCCCCCAGCCCTTGCAAGTCCTGCGCGCTCAAGCGCAGCGCCGCCGCCGCCTCCGGCCCGCGGCGGGCGTCGCGCCCGAAGGTGTCGAGAATGGCGGCGCAGCCCTCGGGCGGGATGACCGAGTAAATGGCGTGTTCCATCATCAGCACCCGGTCGCCGATGCCGATGCCGATGGCGCCGCCGCTGCCGCCCTCGCCGAGGATGGTGACGATGATCGGCACACGCAGCAGCGACATCTGGGCCAGCGTCTCGGCGATGGCGTTGCAAATGCCGCGCTCTTCGGCTTCCAGGCGCGCTTCGGCGGCGGGGGTGTCCACAAACGAGAACACCGGCCGCCCCAGTTTCTCCGCCAGGCGCATCAGCCGCTGCGCCTTGCGATAGCCCTCCGGCTTGGCGGAGCCGAAGTTGCGGAACTGCCGCGCCTTCACATCCCGCCCCTTCTGGTGCCCGATCACCATGACGGGCTGGCCGTCGAAGAAGGCCGGCCCGCCGATGAGCGCCGGGTCGTCGCCGTGGCGGCGGTCGCCGTGCAGTTCCGAGAAATCGGTGAACAGGCGCTCGGCATAGTCGAGGGTGTAAGGCCGCGTGTCGTGGCGGGCGAGAAGCGTCTTTTCCCAGGGCGTCAGGTTGGCGAAGATGTCGCCGAGCAGGCGCTGGTGTTGTTCCTTGAGCGCGGTGATTTCGTCGCGCTTGTCGATGCCCCGGTCGCGGTGGAGTTGCTCGAGTCGTTCGATCAACTCCTCCAGCTCGAGCAGGGGCTGCTCGATCTCGATCCAGCGGTTGATCACGCGGTCAGAGGAGCGGCGCGCGCGTGACCGGGATGGTCAGGCGGGTCCCGTTCCGTTCGATCACCAATTCCACCGTCGAGCCCTCGCGCCCGCGCAAACGGGCGGAGACCTCATCCGGCTTCAGCCCGGCAATCTCTTGTCCGTCAATGCGAATCACCCGGTCGCCCACCTGAATGCCCGCCCGCTCCGCGGGCGACGGCGACAGCACGCCGCGCACGAGGTAACCCGTCTCGTCGTGGATGCACTGCAACCCCACCTGAACCCAGTCGTCGGTGCGCACGGCGCTCGCCGGCGTGTTGGGCTGCAAGTCGAGCGTGCGGCGGTGGTAGTTGATGGTGACGCGGAACCGGCTCAAGACATCGCCGCCCAGCAGCCCCATGCCTTCGCGCGCCAGCAGGCCCAGCGCGCCGCCCAGCTGCCCCGCGTCTGCCTCGGAATAGGCGCACACGAGATCGGTCAGCGTGTGTGACCCAATGGTCAAGCGCGGGACGCGCACCATCGTCATCGGCAGGCGGCCGCCTTCGGCGCCCATCGCCTGATTGCCGCGCAGCCGCTGCCCCGGCAGCGCTTCCGCCACCGCTTTCGGCAGAATGGTGAAGCCGGCGCCGGTGTCGAGGAGGAACAGAATCTCCCGGTCGTCATTCACCTTGCCGCGCACCTGAATGAAGGAATTCGACACCTCGAAGGGGATCGAGTCGGCGCTCGCCGCCGCGCGCTCGGGGTCCGAGAAGGTCACCGAGGGCGTGGTGTAGTCGAGCGTCGTCGCGTACTGCGCCAGCACATCGTAGCCGAGGATGCCGCCGAGCGTGACATTGAAACTGCGCCGGATGGTGCCGAGGTCGAGCACGCCGACGGACTCGGTGACATGGGTCAGGTCGCCCAGTTGCAGCGTCACACCGCCCGCCAACTCAAGCGGCACGCCGCCGCCTGCCGCCGCGGCCTGCATCCGCCCCTTGGTGGCGATGCCCAGACTTTGCGCATACGATTTGTCGAGGACGGTCATCCCGGCGCCAGTGTCGAGAATGAAGGTGACCGGCTCGCCGCCGTTCACGCGCACTGGCAGCAGGATGTGGCGCTGGTTCAGTTGCGCGGGGATGGTCACCGGCGCTGCGGGAATCCCACTCCTGGGCGCCGGCCGCGAGAAGATGGCCGGGTCGTCGGGCGTGAAGGCCTCGTTGGACTCATACTGCATTTCGGTCGTCCGGCGGCCGTCGAGGTCGGTGGAGGTGTAGAAGGGAACCTGCGCGCCGCGCACGGCGCGGTAATCGCGGTACTCGCTGACGCTGTCGACCTCGCGCCCCGACTGCGGGTGCGTCGTTCGGCCGTAGGCGGACTCCACCAGGTTCGTGCCGGGGTCGATGATGAACGCGGTCTGCTGCCCCGACGCCGAGACCACCGTGAACCCGGCGCCCTCACGGCCTTCGAGCGCCTTCACCTGCGTCCCCGGCTGGTCGAGCAGAAGCAGCGAGTTCAGCCCCGTCTCGCGCTCTTCGACCATCGTGCGGCGCATCGCCGCCGGCAATTCGCTCGTGACGCCGCCGAAGCGCATCCAGGCGTCCCGGCCGTCGAATCCTTGCAGGATCCGCATGCCTGCCAGCGTCAGTTCGATGCGCGACCGGTCGCCGTCGCGGAACATCGTGAACTGCGCAGTGTTCGGCACGGGCAGGTAGCTCTTCACGGCCCCGGTCCATTTCGAGTGCAGCAGCACTTGCGTCAGCGCCGCCGTGCCCCCGTGCGCGGCCAGCGTCTGGCGCGCCAGGGCCTGCGGGTCGGGCGCCGCCAGGACGCGCGGCGCTGCACAAAACGCCAGCGCCAGCGCCACGACGCGCGACCAGCGAACTGGCGGGGAGTTCAAGTGCAATGCGCGGCGCGTCACTGGAGCCTCCTGGTCAATCGTGCCATCAATTCGGCGCTTTGGCCGGCGGGGCGAAGAGCGTCGCCGGCGTCTCCGCTTTCAAGTCCACCTTCTCGATGAAGACTTCGAAACTCTTCGGCAGGCCGAGATAGATGACATTGTGATACGGGAATACGGTCCCGTCCGGCAGCGGGCGATAGTCGTCGAGCACCGCTCGCAGTCGCGTGCGCCCGCCGCTTTCCATTTTCACCGTGGTCTCCTGTACGCGCACCAGGTTCGTCTTCGGGTCGAAGAGCAGCAGCGTGCTCAATCCGTTGACCTGCGTGATGCGCAAACCGGTCAGCCGAGCGCCGTCATACTCCCCCTCCGTCAGCGTCACGCGCGTCGTCGGGTCGGACAGCATTTGCAGCAGCGCCGCCATGCCGGTGTGGTTCTGGTCGCGGGCGTTGACGATTTCCGTGTCCGTGTAGGCGGTCACATTGCCGCCCGTCACCTTCCATCCGCGTTCGCCGTTGAAGATCTCGGTCACTTGCATGTCACCGATGTGATATTCCGTGCGCCGCTGCTCACCGTTCGCCCAGGCGGTGAAAGTCCCCTCGCTGCGCGGAGTTTGATAGAGGATGATGCGCCCGGCCTGCATCCCGCGGTTGAGCGCCCGGTCAAGGCCCTTTTGGCCGCCGTGCGCTTCCAGCACTTTGCGCGCCACGGCGCGGGCGTCCGCTGCCGGCGAGGGCGCCGGTGCGGGTTTCGGGGGCGCCGCAGTGGCGGCAGCGAGCAGCAGTGCAGTCAGCAGCAGCACGGATCGTCGCATTCATCCCATCCAGCGCAGTAGGGTAGCCAGCATCGGCTTCAAATCACGGCGGTGCACGACCTCATCCACCATCCCGTGCGCCCGTTGAAACTCGGCGGTGTGCGTGCCCGGAGGCAACTTCTCTCTTAGACTCTGCTCGATGACCCGCGGTCCCGCGAAGCCGATCAGCGCCCCCGGCTCCGCCAGGATGACATCGGCCAGTGAGGCGTAGCTCGCCAGCACCCCCGCCGTCGTCGGGTGCGTCAGCACCGAAATGTAGGGCACTCCCGCCTGGTGCAGCCGGGCGCACGCCGCCGAAGTCTTCGGCATCTGCATCAACGACAGGATGCCCTCTTGCATCCGGGCGCCGCCCGACGCCGAACAGAGCACCACCGGCCGCCGGGCCGCGGTCCCGTGCTCGAAAGCCCGGGTCACTTTCTCGCCCAGCACCGACCCCATGCTGCCGCCCATGAAGGTAAAGTCGGTGACGCCCAGCACCACCGGGTGTCCGTCGATGGCGGCATCGCCCCAGACGAAGGCGTCGGTGAGGCCGCTTTTGGCCTCGGCGCTCTTCAGTTTGGCGCGGTAGTCGGGGAAGTGCAGCGGGTCGCTGGAGCGCACCTCGCCGTCGTATTCGCGGAAGGACCCGGCGTCGGCCAGCACTTCGAGGCGCTGCTGGGAGTTGAGCGGGAAGTGATAGCCGCACTTGCGGCAGACCCACGCCTCGCGGGCGAGTTCTTTCGTGTACCACATCTGCTTGCAGGCCGTGCACTTCGTCCAGAGGCCGGCGGGGACATCGCCGGCGCGGCGGGACGCCGGCCGGGCAGGGGGGCGCGGGGCGGAGGCGTCGGGCGATTCGTCGGGCGTCATCGGCGCCGGGGCCGGGGTTTGACCCGCAGTTGGACGGTCTTTACGATGGCGCGAGCGTACCGGTTTGCGGCGGGAGAGGCAAGCGAATGTCGCTGGACGATGCGCGGGCGGAAATCGACCGCCTCGATGCGGACATTGTGGCGCGCCTGCACGCGCGCGCCCGCCTGGCGCGGGACGCCGCCTCGCTGAAGCGAGCGGCGGGCGACGCCGCCTATGACCCCGCGCGGGAACGGCAACTGCTCGACCGCCTGATCGCGCAGCACCCGGGCGAATTGCCTGCCGCCGCGCTCCTCGGCATCTACCAGGAAATCATCGCCGCCTCGCGGGCGCTGCAAGCGCCGCTCACCATCGCCTTCGCCGGTCAGCCCGGCGCCTTCACGCATCAGGCCGCCCTGCGGCGCTTCGGCCATCAGGTCACGATGCAGCCCGCCGGCGGCATCGCCGAGGTCTTCGACGCCGTCGAGAAAGGCGACGCCGACCACGGCGTCGTCCCGATCGAGGACGCCGCCGAGGGCGTCTACATTCACACCCTCGAACGCCTCGGCCGTTCGCAACTCGCCATCTGTTCGGAACTCTACTTGCCGCTGACGCACTCGCTGCTCGGAAATGCCCGCCTCGATACGGTTGAGCGCGTCTACCTCGCGCCGGAAGCGCGGGAGCAGTGCCGCCGCTGGCTCGGCGCCAACCTGCGCGGCGCCGAGTGGGTCGAGGCGCCGAGCACCGGTCGCGCCGCCGAACAGGCCGCCGCCGATGCCGCCGGCGCCTGCGTCGGCCCGAACCTGGCGGCGCAGGTGTACGGCCTCGCCGTCATCGCCGACCACATCGAGGACGACGCCTCGCTCGAAGGGCGGTTCCTCGTGCTTGGCCGCAGCGACGCCCGGCCCAGTGGCAGCGACAAGACCACCGTGATGGTGGCGCTCAAGGACGAGCCGGGCGCCCTGTGCCGCGCCCTCGAAGTCTTCGCCCGCCACCGGCTGAACCTGACGATGGTGCAGTCGCGCCCCAGCCACCACACCGACTGGGAGGATGTCTTCTTCCTCGATGTCCTCGGCCATCGCACCGAGGCGCCGCTGGCGACGGCGCTCACCGAACTCGCCGCCGCTTGCCTCCATGTCCGGGTGTGCGGCAGTTACCCGCAGGGGAAGTAAGGGACAGTCCAGAGTGAATGGTGAATAGTGAATGGTGAATGATGAATGGGAGAGGCGGCCTGCCCGCCCGGCAGTGAAGATTGCTGTGTCCGTTCCCACTAACGACTAACCACGGACTGCTCACCGATATTCTCCTCACTGCGGCGGCCACTTATCCTCGCTGGTGGCGGAGACATGTCCGTCCGCCCAAGCGATGACGACTTCTCCCGGAGGCCAGTGCATGACGGCGATCGGCGTGGTGCGAGCAGTGTTGCCGAGCGTTTTCAGGTTCAGCCCGGGCTGGACCACCAATCGAAGCCAAGAGTCCCGGGACTCGTCGGCAGATACAAAGCGTCTGGGTCGTCGAGGTAAGGGCGCAGTTCCTCTTCCAGGCGCGCGCCGGTCGGCAGCGCACCGTCATGGGCGTCCGCATATTTGCGCGCAGCGCGTGCGATTTGCTGCATCTTGCGCATGGCCACCTGGCGCGCCTCAATCTCCGTCATCCCCAGTGACATCGACGGCACACCGAAGGTGCCCGCGGGTTCGAGATCGGTCAACCACAAATCGCCGTCGCGTACGAATGCGATTTGCCGCCCACGCGGTGACCAGGCCGCGAACCGATACGCCCAGCCCTCGAGGATGGGCTGCCCGCGGAACAGGTCTTCGGGGCGATACCACGCATCTATGGCGACCAGCGTGGTGCAATCCTGGGTCGTCTCCGCGGCGTTGTACACCCAGTATTGGAGGACGAACCCCTTTGCTCGCGCTCTCGCCGCATCGGCGATTTCGGAAGTCATCGCGTAGAGCAGCAGCGTCCCGTCCGAATTCCATTGGAGCGGCCGCGGCTTGCCACCTGGGCCTGGGCTGGCGACGACGGTTTCTCGGTTCCCCTCCCGATCGACCACAACCAGCGGTTCGGTCAGGATAGCCCCGCGCCTCTCCGTAGTCTTGACCGTCCACCGGCCGATATCGTCACTGGGCGCACGGGGGCGCGGGGTCGGGGTCGTGGTGCCATAACCGACCTTCACCGCGTCGGATTGCAGACGATACGGCACTGTGAACGGACGACCTGACTCATCGCGGCTAGTGCGTTCCTCATCTCGCTGGGCGCGAATGAAATCGAGCGTGCCCCCGTCCGCGGACCATTTCGGTGCGATTCCCGGTGCGACCACCTGTTCTGTGCCTGTCTCCGCGTTCCACAGCGCGATGACCTTCTCGCCCTCCACCTCACGCGGATACGCCAAGAGAGACCGCGAGGGATGCCAGTCGCTCCGTCGCTCGCGGGCGGGCGTGGAGAGGTCGGGATCGTCGGCGCGCCTTGAAATACTCGACGGTGGCTCCGCCACGGACAGCCAGCGCGTATTCCCGTCGCTGACGCGGAAAACCGCGATGCGGTGTGCTTCTCCGGTCGACTCGCCGCGCTGTTCGGCTTCGAAGTCGATAAACTCCAGGACCGCAGTCAGCCAGAGGCCGTCGGCGGAAAAGGCGAGCGGGGTGTTGGGCTCGATGGCCAGACCGCGCCAGGCGCCGTCCTTGACCGGGAAGGCAAGCAGTTCCCGCACTGCCCGGGTGCGAACATCCACGACGGCGACGCGACCACGGAGGACTTCATCAATCATCTGCAGCGGATTCGACATTGCTCGCTCGGTATCGAGGGTCCGCACCGGGTAACTCACCGACACAAAGGCGATGCGGTCGCCTGAAGGACTGAACGCGAGCGACGTGATCGTTTCGCCTTCCGTCAGGCGACGCGGCGGCGTCGGCGAATAGAACTGCTCGCCGATGCGCAGCAGACTAATCGGGATCGGCGGCCGCTGCACCGGCGGCGCGGCCGGATGCACATCAGCCGGCGCGGCCGGCTCCGCGGCAAGCGGCGCACCCGCCAGAGCCATCAATGCGATGCAGATGAGGTGGCGCATAGACTCTCCAATCGCACCGACTGAATTCGACATACCGCCTCGAGTCCCCGCAAGGGAAGTAGACGGGGAAAGTGTTGCGGGAACGGTGTCACGGGACAGGCCGTTCCCGTCACACCTCACACATGACACGACTCCCGTTAGTTTGGCTTGAATCCCGGCGCGGGCTTTGACCAGAGGTGCTCGGGGAGTGGGATGAGCCAGAGGTGCCCGTCGCCCTGGGCGATCAGGTGCTTGCCGTCGGGATGCCAGAGGACTTCCGCGTAGGACGAGCGAAATGTGGCGACTCCTTCGCGGTCGCCGGTTTCCAGATTGTAGACGTCAACGCGGCTGCCTGTTGATCGCCATGAGAGTTGGAAGAGCGACACTGCCGGTCTCCAAGAAAGATTGACAGAGCGAGATACTCGGGAGGTGCCCCGTGCAGTCCGCTCGATGGCGAGACTACGCGGCGTCTCTTCGGCCTGAACAAATGCAAGATACCTTCCATCTGGCGATACGCGGGGACAGCGCTTTGGTCCTCTGTGTCCGGGCACCGAAAGGACCTTCTCCAAATGACGTTGCACATCATAGAGTGCGAGTTGACCTCCCTGCGGACCAGACTCATGAATTACCCAGCGCGTTCCATCCGCATTGAGGTCGATATCGACTGTGTATGGCATTGTCCATTGAATTGGCTCGACACTTCTTGAGTCAAGCGAGATGCGGAAAAAGCCGGGTCGGGAATCAGTGCCGGTTGCGGTCATGTCAGCCAAGTAGATCTCCGCTCGTCGCGGGTCTGCGATCGCCCGATAGACCAGGTGAATCTCGGGAAGCGACCATTCGGTCGTTCCGTTCCGTTCGACGCGCATCAGCGCCGATGAACCGCCGGAGCGCGCGTCCCGGAAATACACCAGCGAGTCATCCGGGAGCCAGACGGGCACGACGCCGGCGCCGATGATCTCCCAGTCCCTCGTGTCCAGGTCGAGGCGGACGACGCTGCTTCGTCCGGCCTCGGGCCAATAGCAAAAGGCCAGGTAGCGACCGTCGCGGGACAGCGCCAGGTCATACCAACTGACTTGGGTTGGGAAAAGCGCAATGCTGCCGGCGGGCAGTCGCCGTTGCGGGCCGGTCAGCACCCAGATGGCCCACGGTATGCCCACAAGGACGACGCCAATCCCGACCACCCAAATCAGTTTCCTTCGCACGGGCGGATTCTACGCCCGTGGCGGGGCGAAGTCAGGCCGCGGCGGGGACTTTCTCTGCAATCGTCACCAGCCCCAATTCGGCCAGCAAGTCGAAGTAGCCGAGCAGGAAGGGCAGGCAGGCGGCGCCCGCTTCCAGTTCGGTGCGGCGGGCGATTTCGGCGAGGCTGCGGGCACCGTCCACCCAGAACAGCGCCAGGTCGTTCAGCGCACCCGGCAAGTCGGGATGCGCCTTCTTGAGGTCGTGCAGGCGGGCGCGCACCGTGGGGTCGGCGTTCTGCAGCGCCGGTTCCGTCCACACCGGCCCCTTGCACGCCCGGGTCGGCACGAGCCGCTCGGCGCGCTCCTGCCCCTCTTGTGTCGCTTGCTGCCATTCCGGCAGCGGGCCGCGAGCCCGCTCGACCGCCTCCCAGGCCCGCGCCGCATGCGCGCTGGCCAGCAGCGAGACGCGCGGCGCGAACTCCTCCGGCTCCGCGAGCCCGAACTTCCGTAGATGTTCGAACGCGGCGCCGGTCGCCTCCGCAATCAGTTCGCAACGCGCGGCGAAGGTTGTCAGCAGCCGCGCCGCCTCGCTCGCATCATCCGCATCGAGCGCTTGGCGCACGACGACGCGCCCCTCCTCCGCCAACTGCGAACTGACCCGCGACGCCAACTCCTCCGCCAGCCAGAACGCCTCGCCCGGCCCGGCGTTCGCCAGGAAATACGCATAGGTGCCCGCCATCAGGCCCGCCCGCTCCAGCGACTTCGGGTCCACCTTGTCCATCGTGTCGGCGCTGGTGTGATAGAAGCGGTCAGGCCACTGAATCAGCATCGCACTCGGCACGCCGACGGTCGGGTCGCACAAAATCCAGTGGTCGCTGCCGCCGGAGAAGGGGATGCTGGTGTGGCGGAAGGTCGCATAGCCGCCGACGCCGCCGAGCGCCTTCAGTTCCGGAATCAGCGCCTCGCGCACGGCTTCGAGCAGAAACGACAGGTTGCCGCCGGTGGCGAGCGGCTCGTGCTCGACGATGAGACTGCTGCCGGTCTGCTGTTGGTCTTCGCCGACCATGTCGAGGTTGACGCCGGCGAGCATCTTGGGCAAGTCGCGCTCGCGCCCGGCGAGATAGCAGAAGGTGCCGGTCATTTCGGGGACGAGCAGGATGCGGATCGTGCGCCGCGGTTTCGCCAATGCGCCCGACGCAATGGCGCGGTGGAGCGCGCCGGCGATTTCGATGACCGTGCAGCAGCCCGAGGCGTTGTCGTTGGCGAAGCCGTAGGGGTGGCAGAAGTGCGCGACGACGACGATCTCTTCGTCGGTCGCGCCGGGGATGGTGGTCGTGACGACTTCGATTTCGCTGTCGCGCAGCGCGCTGTCGATGACGCCGCGCAGGCGCACAGTGCGCCCTTCCTTCGCCTCCGCCGCGACCAGGTCGCGCAGCGAGCGCCCCTGCCGCGGCGTCAGGACGAAGCCCGTGCCCGTCGGCTGCTCGCCGAACCACCAGAAGCCCTGATACATCCGGGCGTCGGGCAGGTCGCCCTTCGGGCGAATCGGGTCGAAGACGCGCATCCCGTCGCACAGGATGCCCGCGGCGCCGCGCGCGACCATCGCGTTGCGATACACCTCGCCCACCATCGCATCGGTGAGCACGAACTTGCCGCGCACCTCGAGGTTTTCATAATGCGCGGGCTCGGTGCCGTCGGCGAGCACGACCACCTCCGCCTCGGCATCGAGCGCCACGCTCCGCTGCAAGACCCCGATCGGCGACTCGCGGTAGTCGGCGAGCGTGCGCTGCTCTTTCGCGGGCGACACGACCTCGAGCCGGGCGCTGCGGCATTCCCACTCCTGGAACCCGTGCGACGCCCAGAATTTGGCGTCGGTGCGGGCGGGATAGGCGAGGATGTCGGCCTCCAGCCCGGCGGCGCGCAGCTGGTCGCGGCACCAGTGCGCCGCCTGCCGCATCTCCGGCCCGGCCTGGATGCGGTGGAAGCGAATCAGCCCGCCGATCCGCTCCTTCGCCGCCTCGGCGCTGAACTCATAACGGAGGGCATCGAGAATCTTGGTGTACATAGGGGGAAGGTTGGCCGCAAGTGCCTAGGTCTCCTATCGGAAGTGCGATTTGCAGGAACAGGCGGGACGCCTGCGGTGACTATGTTTCATCAGTTACCGCAGGCCTCTGGCCTGTACCGGAATCCGGCAGCCACGAAGGGGCTGGACTTATGTTCAGCCCGGGACTTCAGTTCCGGGCGCGGCGATCACGCTTTCCTACGCCGGAAACCAAAACTCCAACAAGTTGCCGTCCGGGTCGTAGAAATAGTAGGAGACGCCCTCGAAGCGGCCCGGCTCCCACCGATGCGGTCCATAGACCGCAATGCCGTGCTTCTGCAGGCGGGCGAGCGCCTGCTCCCGTTGCTCGCTGGGCAGTCGCAGCGCGTAATGCACGCGCCCGAACCGCTCGCCTGCTGGAAACGGGGAGTGCTCCTCGAAGAGCAGTGTGCCTTTGCGCAGTCCGATCCAGGCGTTGGTCTCTCGTGCCCCCGCCCAGAACGAAGCCCATTCATCGGTCGGTTCTTCGATCGGCTCCAGCCCCACGACCTCCCGATAGAACTTCGCCGCCTTCGGCACATCGGAGACGCACAGCACCAGTTCGAAGAGCGTTGGCGGGTTCATGCGATGATTCTATCACCGCCGAATCCGGCGGCCCGTCTGTAGCCGTTCTCCCCCTCTCCTCACAGGAGAGGGGGCCGGGGGGTGAGGCCGCGCGGTACGATGCTCCCATGCCCGAACGCGCACCAAAACCGCGCAAGCGCGCCAACGCCCTCGACGGCAAGGCCTGGACGCGCAACTCCATCTCGGTGTGGAGCGATGTGCGCAAATCCGCCGAGGAACTGGCGCTCAAGCACCCCGCCAGTTTCCCGGTGGCGCTGGCGGCGCGGCTGATCGAATGCTTTTGCGCGCCCGAAGCGCGGGTGGTGCTCGACCCGTTCTGCGGGGCGGGCAGCACGCTCGTCGCCGCCGCGCAGGCGGGCAAGCACGGAATTGGAGTCGAAATCGTCCCCGCGTATTACGACCTCGCCCGGACACGCCTCGAGGCGCTGGGCGCATCGGCGCGGCTTATTGCGGGTGACGCGCGCAAAGTCGCACAGTATTTGCCGCCCGAGTCGGTGGACCTGTGCATCACCTCGCCGCCCTACTGGGATGTCCACCGCCGCAAGCGCTCGGCGGCCCGGGGCGACGCCCGCGACCTGGGCTCGCCCGACGACCTCGCCGCGGCGCCGACTTACGAGGCGTTTCTGGACGCGCTCACCGAGGTGTTCCGCGGCGTGCACGCGGTGCTGAAGCCGGGGGCCTTCTGCACGCCGGTCGTGATGGACTTGCGCCGCGGCGCCAAGTTCTATCCGCTGCACAGCGACTTGGCGGAGCGCATGGAAAGCGTCGGCTTCACGCTCGAGGACTATGTCATCTGGGATCGCCGCGCCGACTACAGCCGCTTCCGCCCGCTCGGCTTCCCGTCCGTCTTCCGCATCAACAAGGCGCACGAGTATGTGTTGGTGACCAGGAAAGCGGGGAGGCCGGAAGGCGGGAACTGATCCCCATTGTCCGTTCTTCAATCATCATTCATCAATCATCAATCATCACTCTTGCTTCACTCGCCCATTTCCGCCGGCACCGCGGCGTGCAGATGCGTGCGCGGCTCCGGCACTTTCATCAGCGCCAGCAGCCCGAGCGCGGGCAACACGGCGGCGATGATGAACACGGGCGCGTAACCGAACCGCTCGACAATCAGCCCCGCCAGTAGCGGCGACCCCGCCGCGCCGGGCACCACCAGCAGCCGCCAAAGCGCCGTGTAGGTCGGCGCCAGGTGCGGCGGCGCCAGTTCCAGCAGCAGATTGAACGGCGCGAACCACCCGCCCGTCTGAATCAGCCCGATGCAGATGAAACAACCCCACAGCCACAGCGGGCTCGGCGCGAAGAGCGCGATCAGCGGCGCCACGATCGCGGCAATCATCGCCACCTTCAGGATGAGCCGGTTGCCGAAGCGGTCACTCAAGTGCCCGCAGACGAAGCCGGACACCACCGCCGCCGCGACCTGCACGACATTGAAAGTGGCGACGGTCTTGTCGCTGGCGTGGAACCGGTCCAGCGCGTACACGGAATAAAATGCCATGCCCATCCAGTAGCAGTAGTAGAGCCCCTGGCTGATGACGAACCACCGCAGCCGCCGGTCGTGCCGCAGATTGTCGAAGGCGCTGCGCACATAGCGAGGGAACGCGGGCGGCGGCGTCGGGACATCGGGCCGCTCGTGTACGAAAATGATCGGCACCGCCGACGCGAGCAGGAAGACATTCCCGATCAGGAAGCACCAGAAGAAGCCGTGCGGGAACGGCTGCGCCTCCAGCAATTCCCGTGCCGCCAGCGCGCCGAAGAAGCCGAAGAAGCCCGCCGTTGCGCTCCCCCAGCCGCCCAGACGCCCGCGCAGTGTCGCCGGGATGGACTTTCCGAGCAGCGCCGAGAAGCCGGGAAAGTTGATGCCCAGCGCCAGCGAGAACAGCGTCCACGCCGCGAAGAACAGCGCCAGCAGCGTCGCCGGCCGATTGGCCAGCAGTAGCGTCGCCGGCACGATGCCGATGATGGCGAGGCGCTCGATGGCGGTCATGGCAATGACGAGCGGCTTCTTGCGCGCCAGCCGCTCCGCGATGTGCGCCCCGACGAGGCCGGGCGCGTTGACGCCGAGCGCAAAGATGGATGCCACCAGGCCGATGAGGAACCGCGAGTGGGTGAGTTGGCTGATGAACAGCGGCATGATCGTCGACATTGACAGGAACACCAGCCCGAGCGGGAAGCCGGCGCCGTCGGCGAAAAAGCACCAGAAATTGCGCCGCACCAGACGCGACGGCAGTACCTCCGCGGCGCTGTGCAGCGCCGCCGTCCCTGACGCGCCGCCACTCACCGCGTGACGCCGGGGTCGTTGGGAGTGGGGGGTCCGTCCACCGACGGTGTAGGCGGCGGTGGCGCCGCCGCGGCGGTCAGCCGCAGGCGCTGCAAGCCGATGTCGAACACGGCATCGCCCGCCCGCGCGAAGCGCTGCACGCGCCAGTGGCGCGAGCGCAGTTCGGGCATCAAGAACACCAGCGCTTCGCCATCCGGCGCCAGGTACAGGATGGCCGTGCGGTGCGACCGCTCGAGCCCGCTCATGAGGATGGCGCGCGCCGCACCGGCGGTTGTTGCCAGCGGCGGGTCGAACTCAATGAGCAGCATCGGCGCGGCGCCCGCCTCATAGAAATCCTGGGTGCCCTGCCGGCCGCGTGCCACCACCCGGAACGGCTCCCGCAGCGCCGCCACCACTTCGCCGGTCACGCGAACGGCGTCCCGGTTCTGCGGCTCGATCTGCGCACTGGCCCCCGTCGGGATAACGACCGCGACGCGGTGCGGCGTGACCGGCGGCGGCGGACGCCGCGTATAGGCAACAATTCCGATTGCCACGGGCGTTGCAGCCGCCATCACGATGGCGAAAATCAACCACTGCCTCCGGGCGCGCGCCTGTTGGGCCGGGTCGGGTACTTGGAGTTCCACAATGCCAGGATAGCATCGGCGAGAGAAAGCATGCCGCAGTGAGCGCTTGCTATAATCCCGCCCACCGCCGGAGACCCCATGGACGACGCCCCCTGGTATCAGCGCTTCTTCACCGAAATCTACCTCCAGTCGTACGCGCCCATCCTGGCGCGGGTGGATACCGAACAGCAGGTGAACTTTCTCGTTGAGCGCCTCGGCTTGCAGCCGGGGATGCGCGTGCTCGACTTGTGCTGCGGCCAGGGGCGTCATTCCGTCCCGCTGGCGCAACGCGGCCTGCGCGTCACCGGCCAGGACTTGAGCGAGTACCTCCTCGGCCAGGCCAAGCAATCGGCGAAGGAAGCGGGCGTCGAGATTGAATTCGTCCGCCGCGATATGCGCGACATTCAGTGGACGAACGAATTCGACGCCGTCATCAATATGTTCACCGCCTTCGGCTACTTCCCGGAGGATGCCGAAAACTTCAAAGTCCTCGCCGGCGTAGCGCAGGCGCTGAAACCCGGCGGGCGATTCTGCCTCGATGTCATCAGCTACGCCTGGCTGATGCGCAACTGGCAGACCTTCGGCTGGGACCGCGGCGAGGGCGGCCTGCTCTCATTCGAAGAGCGGACGATGGACTGGCTGACCGGCATCCAGTCGTCCGAACGCATCATCATCCGGCCGGACGGCACCCGTGAGCAGTTCGGGCACGCCATCCGCCTTTTCCCCACGCACGAACTCGTGCAGTGGCTGGCCCGCGCCGGGCTGCAGACCGAGGCGCTTTACGGCGACTTCACCGGCAAGCCCTATGGACTGGATGACAGCCGCACGATTGTGATCGCCAAAAAACCAGGGACATAGGAACGCGGGGAGGCAGGGAGGCAGTGACAGCGGATGTTCCTGCCTCCCTGCGTTCCCGCCTTCCTGCCTTCCTAATTCAGAGCCGGTAACACACCCACACGGAGAACCCCTGCTCGGCTTTCGGCAGGTCGCCGAGGCGATACTTCGCTTCGATGGAGTACGAGCGCGCGGTCAGGCCGGCGACCGCGGCGAGAGAAATGTCGTTGCCGCTGCCGGCGGTGATGACGCCCGGGATGGTCGCGGAGTGGTCCCAGTTGGTCAGGCCGACCTCGCCGCCCGCATAGACGCCGAGGCCCAGCGCGCCCGCGCCCAGCCGCTTGCCCACTGCGATGGTCCAGGCGCGCGCGTTGGCGGTGACAGGCGACCCGTCGACCGTCGCGGTCGTGCGTGCGTGGGTGAAGTCGGCGTTCACATAGAGTTTCATCATCGGAATTGGCAGGTCGAGGTCGGCGCCGTAGCCGATCTGCCCGTCGAGCGCCGCCTGCGGGTCGAACCACCCGAGTTTGAGCCGGATGTCCGCCGCCGCCGGTTTGCTCAACGCCGTCACTGCCAGCCCCGTCACCATGAGCACCAGTATTTGTCGTCGCATCGCCGTCCTCCGTTGACCTATTCTCTCACGAGAGAATGGGGACGAGGGAGGCGGGGAGGCGGGCAGCCAGGGAGGCAGGAAGGCAGGGAGGCAAGAAATGCTGCTACTGACTGCCTCCCCGCCTCCCTGGTCACTGTCGGCAGGTACTATGTCCCCGCCATGATGGTCGTCATGCGAACCGACGCGACGCGGGAACAGATTGCCGCCGCGATGGACAAGATCCGGCAGCACGACCTCGTCGCCCAGGAAATGCCCGGCGGCGAGCGGGTCGCCATCGGCATCCCTTCCTCGATCCCGCCCGCGCTGCGCGAGCCGCTGGCGCAGGAACTGCAGGCGCTGCTCGGCGTCGACCATGTCGTCCACATCACCCGCTCGTACAAGTTGGCTTCGCGTGAATTCCACGCTGCTTCGACGGTGGTGACGGTGAGCGGCGTCGCCATCGGCGGCAACCAGGTCGTTGTTATCGCCGGCCCCTGCGCCGTCGAGACCCGCGAGCAGACGCTGGAGACGGCGCGCGCGGTGAAGGCCGCGGGCGCCACGGTGCTGCGCGGCGGCGCCTACAAGCCGCGCACCTCGCCCTACAGTTTCCAGGGTCTCAAGGAAGAGGGGCTGCGCATCCTGCGCGAAGTCGGCGCGGAAGTCGGGCTGCCCACCGTCTCCGAAGTCGTTGACCCGCACGATGTCGGCACCGTCGCCGCTCACGCCGACATCCTGCAAATCGGCGCGCGCAATATGCAGAACTACCCGCTCCTCATCGCCGCCGGTGAATCGGGGCACCCGGTCCTGCTCAAGCGCGGCCCCAGCGCCACGATGGATGAACTGCTGCTGGCCGCGGAATACCTGCTCTCGCGCGGCAACAGCAAAGTAATGCTCTGCGAGCGCGGCATCCAGCCGCTCGACCGCGAATACACGCGCTACACGCTCGACATTCTCTCCGTGCCGGTGCTGAAAGAAATTACGCACCTGCCGATCATCGTTGACCCGAGCCACGCCGCCGGCGACTGGCGCTGGGTCGGTCCCGCGGCGCGCGCCGCGGTCGCCGCCGGCGCCGACGGCCTCATCATCGAAGTGCATCCGCATCCCGACCAGGCCCTGTGCGACGGGCCCCAGCAGATTCGCACCGACCGCTTCGCGGCGCTGATGGAGTCCGTGCGCCGCGTTGCCGCCGCAACCGGCCGCCCGCTCTGACGGCGCGCCTTTTGCAATCCCGCCAGCCGATTGTTAGGATGGGCGGGGCGTCCGGGCGGGACGCGGGGCCCCGTCCGGTGTGCATCTCCTAAGGGAGTGAACCATGGCACGAACCAAGCAGGGGGTCGCAACGCGTGAGGCGCGGCATACCAAACTCGGCCTGACCGACGACCAAGCCGTCCGGATGTATCACACCATGGTGCGCGCGCGGATGCTCGACGAGCGCATGTGGCTGATGCAGCGGATGGGCAAGGCAGCCTTCGTCATCACCGGTCAGGGCCACGAGGGCTGCCAGGTCGCCTCCGCCAGCGCTCTGCGCCCTGGGCACGACTGGATGCACCCCTACTATCGCGACCTCGCCGCGGCGATGACCTGGGGCATGACCGCCCGCCACATGATGCTCGCCGTCCTCGCCAAGCAGGAAAGCCCCGAATCCGGCGGCCGCCAGATGCCCGGCCATTATGGCAATCGCGACTTGCACATCATCACCGGCTCCAGCCCCGTCGGCACCCAGATCGCCCAGGCCGTCGGCGTCGCGCTCGCCTCGAAACTCAAGGGCAACGACGAAGTGACCATCACCTATTTCGGCGAAGGCGCTTCCTGCACTGGTGATGCCCACGGCGGGATGAACTTCGCCGCGGTCTTCAATGTCCCAATCGTCTTCTTCCTTGAAAACAACCAATACGCCATCACCGTGCCCGAGAAGTGGCAATACCATGTGAAGGACCTTTCGGTCCGCGCCGAGGGCTACGGGTTCCCCGGCTACACCATTGATGGCAACGATGTGCTGAAGGTGTACGAAGTGACGCAGGACGCCGTCGAGCGGGCCCGCGCCGGGAAGGGCCCGACGCTCATCGAAGCCAAGACCTATCGCTTCACGCCGCACTCCAGCGAGGACGCCCAGCGCCGCTACCGCTCCGACGAAGAAATCGCCGAATGGCGCGAGCACCGCGACCCGATCAAGTTGTACGGCGCGTACTTGCGGGAAGCCGGCATTTGGGACGACGAGAAGGAAGCCGAATTCCGCGACCAGGTGAAATCTGAAGTGGACGACGCCACCGAGTACGCCGAGCGCGCCTCGTGGCCCGACCCGTCCACGCTCTATGACCATGTGTACAAGACCCGGTCCACGACGCTCTGAACGAGGAGCCGCCCGATGCCTGAAAAGCGATTGATCGACGCCGTCGTGGACGGCCTGCGCGAGGAGATGGCGCGGGACGAACGCGTCCTCGTTTTCGGTGAGGATGTCGGCCTCGCCGGCGGCGTGACGGGCGTCACCGCCGGCCTCTACCAGGATTTCCAACTCAATATGCCGGACGGCGCGCCGCCCTCGCGGTGCTTCGACACACCGCTGAACGAAATCGCCATCGCCGCGCTCGCCATCGGCCTCTCGATGAACGGCTACCGCCCGGTCGCCGAAATGCAGTTCGCCGATTTCACCGCGCCGGCGTTCGACCAGATTGTGAACGAGGCGGCGCGCATGCGCTTCCGGTCCAACGGCCAGTTCGGCTGCCCGATGGTCATTCGCACTCAATACGGCTGCACGCGCGGCACAGCGCTCTATCACAGCCAGTCCATCGAGGCGTTCTACTCGCATGTGCCCGGACTGAAAGTGGTGGCGCCGGTGATGCCGTACGACTGCAAGGGGATGCTCAAGACCGCCATCCGCGATGACGACCCGGTCATCTTCCTCGAGCACAAGCGCGCCTATCGCCATGTCAAGGAAGAGGTGCCGGACGGCGACTACACCGTGCCCTTCGGCAAGGCAAAGATTCGCCGTGAAGGCAGCGACTGCACCATCATCACCTACGGCTACATGCTGATTGTGAGTCTGGAAGCCGCCGATGCCCTCGCCGCCGACGGCGTCTCCTGCGAAGTGATTGACCTGATGTCCATCAACCCGCTCGACGAAGACGCGGTGCTCAATTCGGTGGCGAAGACCGGCCGCGCCGTCATCGTGTACGAAGACAACCGCTTTATGGGCTTCGGCGCCGAAGTGGCCGCCATCATCGCCGAGAAGGCCTTCCAGCATCTCGACGCGCCGGTCACCCGCGTCGCCGGGCCGTTCGTCCCCGGCGTGCCGTTCGCCATCACGCTCGAGGATGCCTACCTGCCGAACGCCGACAAAATTGCGGCCGCGGTCAAGAAGGTCGTCGCGTTCTGACCGGCCGGCGATGAAGACCTACGAAGTCAAAATGCCGCAATTGGGCGAGACCCTCACCGAGGGCACCATCAACAAATGGCTGGTCAAGCCCGGCGACACCGTCGAGCGCTACCAGCCTCTCTGCGAACTCCTCACCGACAAGGTCGACATCGAATTTCCCGCGCCGGTCGGCGGGACCATCAAGGATTTGCGCGCGAGTGAAGGCCAGACCGTTTCCGTCGGCGATGTGATGGTGCGCATCGACACCGAGGAGGATTTCGTCGAAGTCGTCGACGAGCCGCGCGGCGCCAAGGCGGGCCTGGCCCCCGAGCGGAAGGCGGCCCCGGTCGCCGAGCGCAAGGACGGCCAGCCCGCGCTCGCCGCCGACGGCGGCGCTGCGGTGCTGTCGCCCGCAGTGCGCCGCCTGGCGCGCGAGCACGGCATCGACATCAGCGCCGTGTCCGGCACCGGCGCCGGCGGGCGCGTCACCAAGGAAGACATCGAGAACTTCGTCGCCGCGCAGAAGACCGGCGCCGCGCCCGCGGCGAAGCCGGCCCCCGCTGCCGTGCCGCCGCCCAGCGTGCCGTACGACGAAGTGCCGCTCTCGCGCATCCGCAAGGTCACCGCGCAGCACATGACCGAGAGCAAGACCACCATCCCGCATGCCTGGAGCACGCAGGAAGTGGATATGTCGAGCGTGGTGGCGCTGCGCAACGCGCACAAGGACGCCTTCCAGAAGCAGCACGGCGTCGCGCTCACTTACCTGCCGTTTGTCATCAAGGCGACCTGCGCGGCGCTGAAGCAGCACCCGCAAGTGAACGCGCAGTTCGGCGGCGACAAGATTTTCGTGAAGAAGCAGTACAACATCGCTATCGCTGTCGCCCTCGATGACGGCCTCATCGTGCCGGTCATCCACGACGCCGACACCCTCACCATCACACAATTGGCGCAGCGCGTCACCGCGCTCGCCGACAAGGCCCGCGCCGGCAAACTCGGCCTCGACGACATTCAGGGCGGCACCTTCACCGTCAACAACACCGGCACTTTCGGCTCCGTCGTCTCCTATCCCATCATCCCGCCCGGCCAGGCCGGCATCCTGGCGATGGAGAAGGTGATGAAGCGCCCCGTCGTCCTCGACAACGACCAAATCGGCGTCCGCTGGATGATGAACCTGTGCCTGTCCTTCGACCACCGCGTCACCGACGGCTATCAGGCCGGCCTCTTCCTCGGCGATGTCCGCAAGGGCCTCGAAGCGATAGGGCCGGACACCTCTCTGGATTGAGCCCACAAGCCCCCGAAACGGGCTGAAACTTTCGCCCGATCCGGGCGTCCAATCCACATCGCAGTTACGGCCTAAACACATCCACATGGGAGGTATGTAATGGCGGACACCTACCGATGTGCAGTGTGTGGACACACCTCGGATAAGCCCGGCGACTGCTGCGGCCAACCGATGGAGCTGCTCGAGGCCGAAGAAGTCTCGTAAGGCCGACCGCGGCACCGATTGCCGAGGGGGACCCTCCGGAACAGAGAGGCGTCCCCCTCACCATTTGGTGGCCGCGAAACTCCGGGGTAAGATGCAATCCCATGGCGGCATCGCTTGATGACAGCAATGGCCACCGCCCCGTTGATGTCGTCCCCGGCGGGCGCGCCGGCTGGAAGGTGTCGCTGCCCGTCGTGGACGCGGCCGCCGCGCTCCCTTTGCAATACCAGGCGCTCGACAGCAACGGTCGCGGGCCCAAGCCCCCCTGGCTCAAAGTGAAGCTCCCGATGGGCGAGAACTATGCCCGCCTCAAGCAGCGCGTCAACGACTTGCACCTGCACACCGTGTGCGAGTCGGCGCGGTGCCCCAACATCGGCGAGTGCTGGGGCGCGGGCACGCTGACGATAATGATTCTCGGCGACATCTGCACTCGCGCCTGCCGCTTCTGCGCCATCACGACGGGCAGGCCGACCGAACTCGACCTCGCCGAGCCCGCCCGCGTTGCGGCGATGATTGCCGAACTCGACCTCACCCACGCCGTCATCACTTCCGTCGCCCGCGACGACCTCGCTGACGGCGGTGCCGCGCTCTTCGCCGACACCATCCGCGAAGTCCGCCGCCGCGCCCCGCAGACCGCCGTCGAGGTGCTCATCCCCGACCTCAAGGGCGACCGCGCCGCCCTTGCCGTCGTCCTCGCCGCCAAGCCCGACATCCTCAATCACAACATCGAAACCGTCGAACGCCTCTCGCCCGTCGTCCGCCCGCAGGCGCAATACCGCCGCTCGCTCCGCGTCCTCGAACTGTCACGGGAAATCGACCCCTCCGTCCCGACGAAATCGGGCATCATGCTCGGCCTGGGCGAGACGCACGACGAGATTGTGCAGACCCTCACCGACCTGCGCGCCGTGGGCTGCGACATCCTCACGATGGGGCAATATCTGCGGCCCACCGGCGATCACCTGCCCGTCGTCCGCTTTGTTCCGCCCGCCGAATTCGACGAACTGAAGGCCATCGGCGGAGCGCTCGGCTTCCGCCATGTCGAAGCCGGGCCGCTGGTGCGCTCGTCCTACCACGCCGAGCGCCACGCCCGAGGCGCCGCCCTGGCCGCGCCGTGACGCGCCGGGGAATGACGCTGGTCGAAATCCTCGTCGTCATCGGCGTCATCGTGGTGCTGATGGCGATCCTGCTGCCGGTCCTGCTCCGCGCCCGGGGCAAGGCGCAGCAGGCCACCTGCATTTCCAACCTGGCGCAACTCGGCAAGGCCATTCAGATGTGGGCGATAGACAACGAAGGCGAACGCTCGCAACTGGTCCTGCCCGGCGACCTGGTACCATATGTCACTTCATCCAAACTGTGGCTGTGCCCGCTCGACCCCGCTGCGGCATCAGCCCCGCTCGATGTCAATTCGCCCTATACCAGTTATGGGTTTCCGCAGCCGCTGCGCTTCGGGCGCAATCTGTCCGCCTTTGGATGGGACCGCGAGCCCTGGCACCACGACGGCTTCAATGTCCTGCGGCCTGATGGCAGCGTGAAGTGGTCGGCGACTCTGCCGAACTAGTGCGGCCCGCCTGATTGCGGCGGCG
>CAYNSX010000009.1:0-62417 GCA_964400165.1 uncultured bacterium | reverse complement strand
ACTTCAACCCTCTCCCCCGTCCCCTCTCCCAAGTACTTGGGAGAGGGGTGACTTGCCCCGAGCGCAGTCGAGGGGCGAAGGCGGGGCGAGGGTTTCTGTTGGCTGAAGTCGGATGCCATTGCCGCCGATTCTAGGGGAAACGGAGAAACGGGGAAACTGAACCCGTAGGAGCCGCATTCCTGCGGCGACCGGCAGACGGCCTCACCCCCCGTCCCCCTCTCCTGTGAGGAGAGGGGGAGTGATGTCAGTCACCGCAGGCGTCCCGCCTGTTCCTTCACTGAACCTCACCCCCGGCCCCCAGGGCGGGGTGAGGTCGGTGTTCACCGCGCAGACTCCGGAATGGGAATTCCGGGGCTACCAGGTGGGCGATCTCCGCTGTCTCACACCCCACCTCCGACACCCCACACCCTCGCCCCATTCCCCGCCTCCCTGTTACCCTGTCCGCGTGTACAAATGGCTGATTCGGCTGTTGGTGGTCGGCGCCGGCGTGGGCGGCATTATCGTGCTGCGCCTCACCGTCTTTGCGCCGAAGCCGATTGAAGTCCGCGTCGTCGCCATCGCCCGCGGGCGCGTCGAAGAAACGGTCACCAACTCGAAGGCGGGCACGGTGACGGCTCGCCGCCGCGCGCAACTCTCGCCCGACATCGGCGGCCGCGTCGCCGCCATCGAGCGGCGTGAGGGGCAGGCCGTCGCCGCCGGCCAGGTGATTCTGCGCCTCGATGATTCGTTGCAGCGCGCATCGCTCGACCAGGCCCAGCACGACCTCGCCGCCGCGCGCGACCGGCAATCCCAGGCCTGCCTGGAAGCCGACCGTGCGGCACGCGAGTTGGCGCGCTATCAGGACCCGGCCCTGCGCCAGTATGTCTCCGCCAGTTTCATCGACCAGTTGCAAGTCGCCGCGCAGGCCGCCGCTGCCGGCTGCCGCGCGTCGCGTGCCGGCGTCGACGCCGCCCGCGCCCGCATCGACGCCCTGCAGAACGAAATTGCCAAGACCGTCATCCGGGCGCCGTTCAGCGGCATCGTGGCTCGGCTCACCGTCGAAGTCGGCGAATTCATCACGCCCTCGCCGCCCGGCGTCCCCATCCCGCCCGTCGTGGACCTGCTCGATCCCTCGAGCCTCTACATCCTGGCGCCCATCAACGAAGTCGACTCGTCACGCATCCGCGCCGGCCAGGCGACGCTCGTCACCCTCGACCCCTTTCCCGACCGCAAATTCGCCGGCCATGTCGTGCGCGTGGCGCCCTTCGTCCTCGACATCCTCGAACAGAACCGCACCGTCGATGTCGAAGTCGAAATCGACGAAGCGCCCGGTGGTGATGTGCTCCTCCCCGGCACTTCCGCTGATGTCGAAATCGTCTTGAGCGCCCGCGAATCGGTGTTGCGCATCCCGACCGCGGCGCTGCTCGAGGGCGGCAAAGTCTTCATCGTCCGCGACGGCCGCCTCGAAGAGCGCCTGGTGAAGACCGGCCTGCGCAACTGGGAGTTCACCGAAATCACCGACGGACTCGCCGAGGGCGACCAGGTGGTGATGACGCTCGACCGCACGGACATCATCGCCGGCGCCCGCGTGACCGTGACCACGGAGCCCGCCCCGCGGTGATCCGCCTCGACGGCGTCTGCCGCACTTACGAAGTGGGCGGCCAGCCGGTCTATGCCTTGGTGGATGTCACCGAAACCGTGGACGCCGGCAACTACATCGCAATCATCGGCCCCTCCGGCTCGGGCAAGTCCACGCTGCTCAACATCATCGGCTGTCTCGACCGTCCCACATCCGGCTCGTATTGGCTCGACGACCACCTGGTCAGCGAATTGACCGAAGGTGAACTCTCCGAAGTCCGCCGCCACAAGATCGGCTTCGTGTTTCAGTTCTTTCACCTCATCCCGCGCCTGACCGCCGCCGGCAATGTCGAACTCCCGATGATGTTCGCCGGCGTCCCTCGCCCCGAGCGCCGCCGCCGCGTCGCCGCCGCGCTCACCGCCGTCGGCCTCGCCCCCCGCATGCACCACCGCCCCAATCAACTCTCCGGCGGCGAGCGCCAGCGCGTCGCCATCGCCCGCGCCACGATTATGCAGCCACGCATCCTGCTCGTGGACGAACCCACCGGCAACCTCGACACCGCCTCCGGCGAGCAGGTGATGGCGCTCCTCGAACGGATGAACGCCGCCGGGTTGACGCTCCTCGTCGTCACGCACAACCCCGAACTCGCCCGCCGCGCGCAGCGCGTCCTGGTGTTGCGCGACGGCCGCATCGTCCACCGCGTCGCCGGCCGCGACCTGCGCGCCGAGCATCTGCTCGCCCCGCTGCCCGCATGACCGCCCGCGACCTGATGGACTTCTGCCTGACTGCGCTCCTGCGCCACCGGCTGCGCACGGTCCTCTCGCTCCTCGGCGTCGCCATCGGCGTCGCCGCCGTCGTCGCGCTCACCGCCCTCGGCGAAGGCGCCCGGCGCTATGTCACCGACCAGTTCTCCGCCATCGGTTCCAACCTGCTGCTCGTCCTGCCCGGCAAGACCGAGACCTCCGGCTTCTATCCCGGCTTCTCCGGTGTCCCTAACGACCTGACCCTCGACGACCTCGCCACTCTGCGGCAGCAGGTGCGCGGCGCCCGCTATATTGTCCCGCTCGTTGTCGGCAGCGGCTCCGTCGCCTTCGGCGACCGGCGCCGCGATGTCGCCGTCGCCGGCACCAGCCGCGACATGATGTTCGTGCGCCACATGCACCTGGCCAGCGGCGACTTCCTGCCCGCCGGCGACCTCGGCCGCGGCGCGCCGGTCGTCGTCCTCGGTCACAAAGTCGCCGCCGAACTCTTCCCCGGCGTCAGCGCCGTCGGTCAGGTGTTGCGCGTCGGCGACTGGCGGATGCGCGTCATCGGCGTCCTCGAACCGCAGGGCGTCAATATGGGTCTCAATATGGATGAGGTCGCCGTCATCCCGGTGACGACCGGCATGCGCATGTTCAACCGCACTTCCCTCTTCCGCATCATGATTCAACTGCACGCCGCCGCGGACATCACCGCCGTCCGCACGCAGACCCTGGCGCTGCTCACCGCACGCCACGGCGAAGAAGACTTCACCGTCATCACACAGGACGCCGTCCTCTCCGCCTTCACCGCCATCTTCGGCGTCCTGACACTCGCCCTCGCCGGCATCGCCGCCATTTCGCTCTCCGTCGCCGGGCTCGGGATTATGAATGTGATGCTGGTCTCGGTCTCCGAACGCACCGGCGAAGTCGGGCTGCTCAAGGCCGTCGGTGTCCACCGCGGCCAGGTGCTGCGCGTCTTTCTCGTCGAGGCCGCGCTGATCGGGACCGGCGGCGGCCTGCTCGGCCTGCTCATCGGCTGGATCGCCGTGCGCATTCTGGTTGGGTTCGTTCCGCAATTGCCCGCCAGTCCGCCCACCTGGGCTGTCGCGGCCGCGCTTGCCGTGTCCATCGTCGTCGGCACGGTCTTTGGCGTCCTGCCTGCCCGTCACGCAGCCGGCCTCGACCCGGTCGCCGCGTTGAGCCGCCGCTGACATGGAACTGACGCAACTCCTCGGCCTTGGATTCGCCACCCTCCGCGCGCATCGGATGCGCTCCGTCCTCTCGATGCTCGGTATCGCCATCGGCATCGCCGCGGTGATGCTGCTCACCTCCATCGGCGAAGGTACGCGCCGCTACCTCCTTGACCAGTTCACCCAGTTCGGCACCAACCTGATGCAGGTCAACCCGGGCAAGACTGAAACCGTCGGCATCCCCGGCGTCCTCGGCGGCTCCACGCGCAAACTCACCCTCGAAGACGCCGAGGCCATCCGCCGCCTGCCCGGCGTCGTCGAAGTCGTGCCCGTCGCCTTCGGCCTCGCCCGCGTCGAGGCGAACAACCGCGGCCGCAGCGTCTTCGTCTACGGCGTCAGCGACAAAATGCCGCAAGTGTGGAAATTCGAAGTTCGCCAGGGCACCTTCCTTCCGCCCGGCGACCCCCGCAAGGGCGCCGCCGTCACCGTCCTCGGCCCGCGCCTCAAGCGCGAGCTCTTCGGCGAAGAGAACGCGCTCGGGCAATTCGTCCGCGTCGCCGGCCAGCGCCTGCGCGTCGTCGGCGTCATGATCCCGAAGGGACAAATGCTCGGCTTCGACCTCGATGACACCCTCTATGTCCCCGTCGCCACCACGATGCGGATGTTCAACCTCGACGAGTTGCAAGAAATCGACATCCTTTACGCCAACGCGTCGCTCGGCGACTCCGTCGCCGCCGCCGTCCGCCGCCTGCTCACCGAGCGCCACGGCCGCGAAGATTTCACCGTCCTCACGCAAACCGAAATGCTGCGCGTCTTCGGCAATGTCATGAACATCATCACCATCTCCGTCGGCGGCATCGCCGGCATCTCGCTCCTCGTCGGCGCCATCGGCATCCTGACGATGATGTGGATCGGGGTCGGTGAGCGCACCGGCGAGATCGGCCTCATCCGCGCCGTCGGCGCCACCACGCGCCAGGTGTTCTCCGTCTTCCTCGTCGAGGCCGTCCTGCTCGCCCTCGGCGGCGGCGCCGCCGGCATCGCCTTCGGCCTCGGCGTCGGCGGGCTGATTCGGCTCTTTGTCCCCGGCCTGCCCATCAGCACGCCCCTGGTCTATGTCGGCGCCGCCGTCGGCGTCAGTGTCGTCACCGGCGTCGTCGCCGGCGTCCTCCCCGCCCGCCGCGCCGCCCTCCTCGACCCGATTGAGTCCCTCCGAGCGGAGTGATCTCTTTCCCCCTCTCCATTCATGGGGAGGGGGTCAGGGGGAGGGGTTGCGGCCCGCCGCGCCGCCCTCCTCGACCCGATCGAGTCGCTAAGGGCGGAGTGATCCTTCCCCCTCTCCACGCCAGCGGGGAGGGGCGCCCCGAACAATGCGAGGGGGTGAGGGGAGAACCCCATCGAGTCCCTCCGTGCGGAGTAACCTTTTGTCCCTCTCCACTAATGGGGAGGGGCCGGAAGATGGCGACGTCCGGTACCGCAGGCCGCCAGGCCTGTTCCGTTTTCTATGCCTTGACCACCCCATGATTTCTCTATATTCTGTTGTTACCGAAATGAAAGAAATAAGTACCACCTCTGACAGTCTCCGCCAGTTCATTCTCTATTGGGGCGAACTCGGCACCGGCTGGGGGGTCAACCGAACCGTCGCCCAGATTCACGCCCTTCTTATCCTCTCCCCACAACCCCTGACACCCGCCGACATCGCGGACGCGTTGGGCATCGCCCGTTCCAATGTCAGCACCAGTCTCCGCGAACTGTTGAGCTGGGACCTCGCTGAGGTGGTCCCGACCGCGGGCGACCGCCGCACCCACTACGCAGTCCGGAAAGACATCTGGGCGATGTTCCAAACTGTCCTCGAACAGCGTAAGCGCCGCGAGATCGATCCCACGGTCGACTTGCTCCGCACCGTGCTTGCCGACCTCGACTCACAAAATGGTGAGGCGCACGCCCGCCGGCGCCTGCGCGAAATGCTCGACATCTTCGAAGCCGCTAACCGCTGGTATCACCAGATCCGCCTCTTGCCGCCCGACATGCTCAAGCAGTTGCTGACCTCCGCGGGCGACTTCCCACTCTCCGCAATCAAGGAGGCCACCAAGTGACGCGCTCCGAGGAGCCCCGGCCATGCCGACCGACGCACGCGCTGCCGCGGACCTGACCCCGCCGCGCGGCTGGGTCTGCTACGACGGCGACTGCGCCTCGTGCACCCGCCTCGCCCGCCGGCACGCACGCTCGCTTGGCGCTGGCGGCTTCGAATTGAAGACGCTCCAAGACCCGGCTGTTTCTGACGCGCTGCACCTCTCGCCCGGCGCCCCACTAACCGAAATGCGCGTCCTCACGCCCGACGGCCGCGTGCTCGGCGGCGCTGACGCCGTCCTGCATCTGGCTGGCGCCATCTGGTGGCTGCGACCGCTGCGCGGGGCCGCCCATCTGCCCGGCGGGATGGCTCTCGCCCGTTGCACCTATCGCGTCATTGCCCGCCATCGGCACCTTCGCGGGCTGTCCGCTCCGCGGCGCGGTGTGGCGACGCTAGTCGGATGGCTGCCGTTCGTTCTCATTCCGGCCGCGGCCTTCTTCGTCGGCCGCACTTGGCCCGCCTGGGCCTTCATGTGGCTGCTCGCTGCCGCCGTGTTTGCGGGTTGCAAGTGGGTCACCTGGTGGCGCGCCCGCTCGCTGCTGTCCGACATCCCGTTGCCGCGGTCGCTCGCCTACCTCTTCCTGTGGATCGGCATGGACGCGCCCGCATTCCTCGACACACACCGCCGCCCGGCGCGTCCCGCCGCGAGCGAATGGCTCCCCGCGCTCGTCAACATCGCCCTGGGGATAGTGCTCGTTTGGTTTGCGACACCACGCCTGCACAACGCCCACATCATTCTGGTCGGCCTCGTCGGCCTGACGGGCGTCCTACTTCTGCTGCACTATGGCGCGTTCGCCTTACTCTCCCTTCTCTGGCGCGCGTTTGGGGTGGACGCCGCGCCGCTGATGAATCAGCCAACCCGCACGCGCTCGCTCTTCGAGTTCTGGTCGAAGCGCTGGAACGCCGCCTTCCGTGACTTGAGCCACACCTTTGTCTTCGTCCCCGTCACCAAGCGCTTCGGCCCTACCGTCGGCTTGCTCGCCGGATTCCTCGCTTCCGGTCTTGTGCACGACCTTGTGATTTCCGTGCCCGCGCACGGCGGCTACGGCCTGCCCACGCTGTACTTCCTTCTGCAGGCGGTCGGGATCCTGTTCGAGCGATCACAAACCGGGCGTGCGCTGGGACTTGGCCGCGGCGCGCGCGGCTATCTCTTTGCGGTCATCGTGTCGTCCGTGCTGTTCCCTCTCGTCGCACACCCACCCTTCCTGCGCGCGGTGGCGCTGCCGTTCCTGCGCGTCCTTGGAGCATCGTGAAATGGACGCGCTCACTCTGACTCGCTGCTTCGATATCGCGCTCTGGCTCGCCGGCGGCGGTCACTTCCTGCTCACGCTCGCCGGTTCGCAAGTCCCCATCCGCCTGCATTGGCGCACCGACTTGGCTTCGCTGCACCCATTCAATCGCAAATTGATGTGGGTGTACGGCGGCTTCACAATGTTCACGGTCGTCGCCTTCGGGGTCCTGACCCTCGTCCTGCATCAAGAACTGTTGCGCGGCGACCGGACGGCGCTCGGACTCGCCGCGTTCATCGGCGTGTATTGGACTGCGCGACTGGTCGTGGACTTCACCTACTACGATCACCGAGATTGGCCCCCCGGCCGCGCCTTCACGGTCGGACACATCCTGCTGACGACCCTTATCGCATCGCTCGCCGCGACCTATGTCGGCCTGGTGGTTTGGCATATCTGGTTCCGAACATCATGAAGCGGAGGTCACACAAATGAGAATCCTCCTCTCCGGCGCCTCGGGATTTATCGGCACCGCACTCGGCGCCGCACTGCGTGCCGCCGGGCATCAGGTCACACCGCTCGTGCGGACAAACCCCGCGCCCGCGGGCGCGGTGTCATGGGACCCGCCGCGCGGCGAGATTGATGCGGGCGCGCTCGCCGGGTGCGACGCCGCCGTTCACCTCGCCGGCGAACCCATCGCCGCGCGCTGGACCGCCGCCCGCAAGCAACGCATTCTTGAAAGTCGAACGCAGGGCACGCGCCTGCTTGCCGAGGCGCTGGCCAAACTCACCCCGCGCCCGCGCGTCCTCGTGTGCGCCTCCGCCATCGGCTACTACGGCGACCGCGGCGGCGATGCACTCAACGAAGACAGCGCCCCAGGCGGCGACTTTCTCGCCGGCGTCTGCCGCGAGTGGGAAGCCGCCTGCGCGCCCGCCGCGCACGCGGGCATCCGCGTCGTCAATCTCCGCACCGGCATTGTCTTGAGCACGAAGGGCGGCGCGCTGAAACTGATGCTGCCCGCATTCGACTTCCTTGTGGGCGGCGTCCTCGGCAGCGGCCAGCAATGGATGTCGTGGATTGCGCTCGACGACCTGCTCGCCGCCTACCAGTTCGCGCTCACGAGTGACACGCTGTCCGGTCCCGTCAACGCCGTCGCCCCGAACCCGGTCACCAACCGCGAGTTCACCAAGACCCTCGGCCGCATCCTGCGCCGCCCCACCATCTTCCCCGTCCCCACCTTCATGATCGGCCTACTCTTCGGTGAAATGGGCCGCAGCGTCCTGCTCGGCAGCCAGCGCGTCGAGCCCGCCCGCCTCACCGCCGCCGGTTTCCGCTTCCAATACGCAACCCTCGAACCCGCGCTGCGGCATATCTTGAGCCAGTGAGTTTGCCACAAGCCCCTCTCCGTTAACGGAGAGGGGTGCCCGCAGGGCGGGGTGAGGGGGGTCACTCGAACCCGTGCTTCGCCACATCCTTAAGTAGAGGAACCAGGGAGGCGGGGAGGCGGTCACTGCCTCCCTGCCTCCCCGCCTCCCCGGTCACTCTGTTCTAAAGTCCCCCACGATGTACCGCAGCAAAAACATCCGCTTCCGCACCGTCCCCACCCGCGCGATGCGCTCCAGCCACCACGCCAACGGCTGTACCGTCGGGTGCAGATTCTCGCCGCATGCGGTGAGATGGCTCTGCTTCGTCGCGATGCTGAACACGAAGTGCGCGCCCGGCTTTCCCACTCGCCGCATTTCGTCGAACACCTCGTCCACTTCCTCCGGCAGCAGGTGCTCCAGCGAATCGAAGGCCGTCACCACATCGGCGACGCCCGACTGCAGCGGCACCTGGTGCATCGGCGCCTGCACATCCGCTTCGGGCATCGCAAAGTCGATCCCGGCGCCCTCGATGCCGAACCGCCGCAGGTGCTGAATGAAGCGGTTCTTCCCGCACCCGAAATCCGCCACGAACCGCGGCCGCAGACTGCGCACCAGCCGCGTGGCGAACCGCCCGTGGTTCGTCCCGCCGTAGTCGGTGGCGGACAGCGTCTCGTATTTCGCGCGCTCCCGCGCCCGCCGCGCCTCCAATTCCCCTTCTACTCCCCTCTCCGAAATCGGGGAGGGGCCGGGGGTGGGGTTGTTGTTGTCTCTGCCCCTCCCTGAAATCGGGGAGGGGTTAGGGGTGGGGTTGCTCGGTGGCGCAGCGCGCCGGTTGTGTGACACTTCGTCCATAGTCCTTCCCGCACCCGCATTATTCCCACTCCCGCCCTTTCGCGCCAGCGGGTTGTTGTCGTCGCCCTTCCCTGCGCGCGGGGAAGGGCTGGGGATGGGGTTGCTCACAGTCACCCCTCTCCATTCATGGGGAGGGGTGAGGGGTGGGGTCGCTTGGGTACCGCCGGCCTCCAGGCCGGTGCTGTTGCATATGTTCCCATCGCCCTGCGGTCCCCTCCCCTCACTCCCCTCCCCACTGGCGTGGAGAGGGGAAGACCATCTTGATTGCTTTCCCCCTCTCCGTGAGACGGAGAGGGGCCGGGGGTGAGGTGGTTCTGCTGTCCCCCTCTCCATTTATGGGGAGGGGACGGGGCAGGGGTTGGAGACCGGACGCCCTCGCGTCAGGTAGAATGAAGCTCATGAAGCGCGTTTACACCGCCGTCGTGTCCAAGGGCGACAAAGAATTCGTCAGCCGTTGCATCGAACTTGGCGTCGTCAGCCAGGGCGCGACGGTCGAGGAAGCCCTCACCAACCTCCGCGAAGCCGTCGAACTATACCTCGAGGATGAACCTGATTCACCGAATGGCCGCGAACAGAGCTGCGTGCCTAACACCACTGGGTTGGATTCTATTCTCCCTTTCGATAACCGGCCCAACATACTCGAATGACACGAGTCCGCGCGCCTGTCGCCTGAACCTCAATCTTGAAGGAATCTGAGGGGCACCGATCGTTGGAGACGTGACTGTCATGGAACTGGGGTAGCTTGAGTTCGTTCATCTCGATTACTCCGTGCCCCGCTACCGATCGTGGCATCCATGGCTTTTGAACTAGTCCATGCGCTGGCACCTGGAATCCGCAAACCGTACACGAACTCGAGATGTCGGAAACAGTAGTGGGTTGGAGGCCAAGGTTTTCAATTCGGAGGGGAACTGCAACGTCACCTGTCCCACTTGGGACACACGGGTGATACAGGCTGAGCCACAGCCGAGCACCTTCGGAGCGAGAACGGAGAACGTGCCAAAGTAGTGACAGAGCTCCCAAAGCGACACCGGCCCAGGCCGCAGTCACAGACCACCTATTGTCCATGCTCAGTCAACCGCTCTTTCTTTGAAGCACAACGAATTCATGGCTTAGACCACTGATATGTCGGATGGCGTGACGCCGGGTGTGGTCGACACTTTCATCGATAACAGACAAAAGTGTCAGATCCATCGATGTAGCGAAGCGCAAGATCATTTCTGTCATATTGTCTCCCTTTCGTTTCCCTGAATGTACGACGGCGATTCCACCAGGCCTCAGGCATCTTACAGCTTCAGCGAGCACCGCGGACAGATCGCTCTCAAATCTGTCCAACTGTGCGGCCTTTTCGCCGATGAACTGCTTCGCTCGGTCTCTCTGCTCATCCAGACTCCACCCTACTAACCATAGTCTCAACCAATTATGCCGAACGAACTCAGTCGTCTCAAAGAAAGGCGGCGAGGTCAAGATCATGTCTACAGAATCTTCGGGAAGAAAGGACAGATCGCGACTATCCGCCCAATAGGCCTCTCCGGGCTTGAATTCGCCTGGCAGAGGTTTGGAGAACACCCGACGCAGCTTAGCGGATAAGCGGGGCGCAACCCGTCTGTGTTCCGCGGGCCCCAGTGGCTTCAACGGAATAATGTCTCGGGTTTGGCGACTAAGGAAGCCGGGGCGGCCGCCGTGCAGAATCCCGCACATGAGCGCCAAGACAAAGTTGTCAACATCATCAACTGGATCGAGCGCCGATCGAAACCCAACAATTTCTCGAAGCGTCTTCTCATGGAAGAACTCCCGCACCTGCATGGGGATGTCCGCAGGACATTCCACCAAAAGACTTTGTGCTTCTATCGCTTTGATCCGCTCCGCAACCTGTTCGGGAGAGGACGGTCGTGCCTTGGCGCGGATGAGTGTCACTGCATAGGGACTCAGATCGATGCCGATGCCAGCTCGGCCAAGCATTCCTGACTCGAGAACCACGGTCCCCGAGCCAGCAAATGGGTCGAGGACGGTTCCGCCTTCCGGACACAAGTGACGCACAAACAGATGGACAATCTGCGGTCTTAGCTTGCTTGGATAACTGCTGAGCGAGTGTAGCGGGTGACGCCAGAGCTTATTCCGAAGGCTCCCTTCTAACCAAGGGCAAGTTTCGAGGTATGTGACTCTCTCGCGGAGAGAACCCATTGGGGTCGTCGGGAAAGCCAACTCGGCCTGTATCGCTCGAAGCGTCATGTGATTCTAACTAATGTACCGAGTCAGCGATTTCAAGTCATGCTCCCAGAAAACCGGAATCCCGTCCTCGACCATTTCCGCCACCTCGTTCGGGAATACAAATCCCGCCAGAACTGCCGCGGTTTCCACATCGGACCCGAATGCTCTCTTCCAGGCGCTGCGCTTGTCTCGGATCTCCTTGAGGCGCTTGTGCGAATCGATTCGCACACCAATTGCCTTGGCTTCGATCGCCAGCATTCGCCCTTTCTTGAGCCGTACAATGAAATCTGCTTTCTGTGGCGTTCCGCTCTTCGCCAACTTACATTCCTTGACAAACCAGCCAGGAGAAATGGTTCGCTTGTCGTTCACGACGCGTCGAACTCTCTTCTGCTCCTGAAATGAGGCTTCAACAATCGCGGCTGAAATCCGTGATTCCTGAAGATCCTTTCGCCAGTTCCGGAGATTTGTCAATGCATTCTGGCTAGCCATCAATGACGCTGTCCAGCCCCTGGAATACTGAATTGCTAACTTCCTGGTTCGGTTGTTGAGCTTGGCTTCTCGCCAGCTTACGCGGAATGTGTCGAAGTGGTTCCGAAAGATGGTCGCCATCATGCGGGCCTGTACTTCAGTGGGTCGCTTTCCGCCCTCGAAGCCATCAGTCGATGTGAGGTCAAGCAATTGGCCAAGTTTCATCTGACTCAGTGGGGGGATGGTCAAGTATCGAAACACTTTGATCAGTCTCGGGTTCTCGATCAACAGGACTCCCGTAATGGTCCTGAAATCGCTGCTCCTCTCGCGTGCAAGGTCGAAGAGTTCACCGCCTTCTTCCGCCGCAAGTCCGTGAAACTCTTTAGCCTTTCGAAAGAAAAGAGCAATCTCAGCTCTTTCAGACTTCCGGCAGTCTGCCTTCAGTTTCTCGCGCTCGGCATTGGACAATTTGCTCACATTACCACCCTTCGTCGCGCTTTGAAGTTTTCATCCCTCCCATCGACCCGCACCTTCCCATCCACCCCGAACAGCGGCTTGCCCGCCAGCAGCGGCTTCAGGTAGCGCCCGGTGTAACTGCGCCGCGAGCGCGCAATCGCCTCCGGCGGCCCTTCAGCCACGATGCGCCCGCCCGCCTCGCCCCCCTCCGGCCCCAGGTCGATCACCCAGTCCGCGGTCTTGATCACCTCCAGGTTGTGCTCGATCACCAGCACCGTGTTGCCGAGATCCACCAGCCGGTGCAAGACCCCGAGCAGTTTCTCGACATCGGCGAAGTGCAAACCCGTCGTCGGCTCGTCGAGCAGATACAGCGTGCGCCCCGTCGCCCGCCGCGAGAGTTCCGTCGACAGTTTCACCCGCTGCGCCTCGCCGCCGGAGAGCGTCGTCGCCGGCTGCCCGAGCCGGATGTAGCCGAGGCCGACATCGTTCAGCGTCTGCATCCGGCTGCGAATGCTCGGGATCGGCGCGAAGAACTCCAGCGCCTGTTCGACGGACAGGTTCAGCACCTCGGCAATCGTCTTGTCCTTGTAACGCACCTCGAGCGTCTCGCGGTTGTAGCGCTCGCCGTGGCAGACCTCGCACGGCACATAGACATCGGGCAGGAATTGCATCTCGACCTTGAGCAGCCCGTCGCCCTTGCACGCCTCGCAGCGCCCGCCCTTCACATTGAACGAGAACCGCCCGGGCTTGTAGCCGCGCCGCCGCGCCTCCTGCGTTTGCGCGAAGAGATTGCGGATGTCGTCGAAGACGCCGGTGTAGGTCGCGGGATTGGAGCGCGGCGTGCGCCCGATCGGCGACTGGTCGATGTTGATGACTTTGTCGATGTGCTCGACGCCGAGGATGTCGTCGTGCGCGCCCCAGGTGAAGCGCGCGCCGTGCAATTTGTGCGCCAGCCGCCGGTGCAGAATCTCTTCGAGCAGCGTGGACTTCCCCGACCCCGACACGCCCGTCAGCGCGATGAACTTCCCGAGCGGGAACCGCACATCGAGTTTCTTCAGGTTGTGCTCGCGCGCGCCCTTCACCGTGATGGCGTGTCCGTTCCCCGCGCGCCGCTCCCGCGGCACCGGGATGACGCGCCGATGTCCGAGGTACTGCCCCGTCACCGACTGGTCGGATTTCGCCACCCGCGCCGGCGTGTCCGCGATCACAATCCGGCCGCCGTGCTCGCCCGCGCCGGGCCCGATGTCAATCATCCAATCGGCTTCGCGGATGGTCTGCTCGTCGTGCTCGACGACCAGCACCGTGTTGCCGATGTCGCGCAGCCGCTTCAGCGTCGCCAGCAGACGCGAGTTGTCGCGCTGGTGCAGCCCGACGGTCGGCTCGTCGAGCACATACAGCACCCCCATCAGCCCCGACCCGATTTGCGTCGCCAGCCGGATGCGCTGCGCCTCGCCGCCCGCCAGCGTGTTCGCCGCCCGGTCGAGCGTCAGATAATCGAGCCCGACATCGAGCAGAAATTTGATGCGCTCGCGGATCTCTTTCAGTATCTGCCGCCCGATCAGCGTCTCGCGCTTCGTCAGCCGCAGCCCTTCGAACCACGCCATCGCCTCCGCAATCGTCGAGGCCGTCACTTCCGCGATGCCGCGCCCATGCACCTGCACCGCGCGGCTCTCCGGCTTCAGCCGCGTCCCGCTGCAGTCGGCGCACGGCCGCGGCGTCATGTATTCGCGCAGTTCCTCGTGAAACGGCGTCGCCCCGCTCCCCTCCTCGAACTCCCGCTGCAAACTGTGCACCACCCCGCGGAACCGCACATCGTAGACCCGCAGCCGCCCGCCCTGCCCGCGGAACCGCACCCGCACGATCTCGCCGTTGCCGCGCAGCAGCACCTCACGCTGCTTCGCCGTCAGTTTCGCCACCGGCTTGTCGAACGGGATGCCGTTCGCCTCGCACACCGCCGCCAGCAGCGCGCTGTAATAACGGCTGTTCAGCCGCCGCCAGGGCAGAATTGCGCCGTCGCCGAGCGATAGCGTCTCGTCCGGCATCAGCAGCGCCTCGTCGAGTTCCCAGTGCGTGCCGAGGCCGTGGCAAGTCGGGCAGGCGCCATAGGGACTGTTGAACGAGAACGCCCGCGGCTCCAATTCCGAGAACGACCGCCCGCACTTCGGACACGCCAGCGCCTCGTTGAAAATCAGTTCCTCGCCGTCGACGATCTGCACGCGCGCCTGCCCCTGCCCCGCCTTCAGCGCCGTCTCCATCGAGTCCGCCAGCCGATTGCGCACCTCCGGCTTGATCACCAGCCGGTCGACGACGACCTCGATGTTGTGCTGCTTGTAGCGCTCCAGGACAATCTTCTCGCTCAAGTCACGCAGCTCGCCGTCCACGCGCACCCGCGCGAACCCCTGCTTGCGGATGTCCTCAAAGATTTGGCGGTAGTGCCCCTTCCGTCCGCTCACCATCGGCCCGAGGATCAGCACCTTCGTCCCCGCCGGCAGCGCAAGCACCCGGTCCACGATCTCGCTGATGGTCTGCCGCTTGATGGCGATGCCGTCGTCCGGGCAGTGCGGCACGCCGATGCGCGCATACAGCAGCCGCAGGTGGTCGTAGATTTCCGTCACCGTGCCGACCGTCGAACGCGGGTTGCGCGAAGTGGACTTGGCGTCGATCGCCACCGCCGGCGACAGTCCCTCGATCAAATCCACATCCGGCTTGTCCATCTGCCCGAGGAACTGGCGCGCATACGCCGACAGCGACTCCACATAGCGCCGCTGCCCCTCCGCATAGATGGTGTCGAACGCCAGCGACGACTTCCCCGACCCCGACAATCCCGTAATCACGACCAATTGGTCGCGCGGGATTTCGACCGTGACATTCTTCAGGTTGTGTTCGCGGGCGCCGCGAACAATGATCCGATCCAAGGGCACCGAGAATCTCTCCCGCTTGATTATACGGACTTCGAACGAGTCACCTCCCCCACCTCCACATCGAACGAAGTCCCTCCCCATCGGACAGAGAACCGAATCCGCCCGAACGCCCCGACCGCTGTCCAGTGCCGCCCATTCGCTTCCCCTGAACGGGTCCCCAGCCGAGGTATAGAATGGTCGGGCAACGGCTACGAAGGTGTCGCCCCACATTGAGTCAGAACGGCGGTTTCGCTCGCCCGGCTTCAATCTTGTGGCCGGCGCGGCGTTCTCGCTCCTAGTCCTCGGAGCACACGCGTCCCCCGAATCGGTTGGGCCTGTCGAAACGCTTCCACCGGTGCGCGGGCTGTTGCTTGTCGAAATAGTCAGCATCGGGGATGACGCACTCGGCGATGCGGAGATCCGCCTCCAAGGACCTGCCACCCTCGTCGGTCGATCCGATCGGTACGGACGGTGCCTGATGGGACCGCTCCCCACCGGTTCCTATGATGTGACCGTATCCTGCCCCGGACACCGACCGGCCGCGCGCCTCGGTGAGCTCATCTTTCCACAAGTCAACTGGCTGCGCGTCGGGCTCGAACCCCTCCTCACAGAAGTCAGTGGCCAAGTGACTGATGCCGCGACACACAAGCCCATTCGCGACGGAGAGATACACTCAGAGGGGCCCGGATGGTTCAACGGCGCTCCGCTTTCGGATGAGGGCGGATACCGGCTCTATCAAATGTCCACGGGCACCCATCTGCTGAAATGCAGCGCTCTGGGATATGCCACAGAGTTCCGCTATATCGAAGTCCGCGGGGAGGAAGTAACCACAGATTTTGCGCTCGTCCCCGCCGCAGGCCTCGAAGTGCATGTCACCGCCCCGCAGATTGCCGCCGGCGGTCAGGGTAACTATGCGCAGCAAGCGCTCGTGCTGGCCCGGCTCACGGATCGCCGGGGCCGTCCAGTGCCCGGCGCATCGGTCCGCTTCGCAGTCACCGCGCCGTCTGTGCGCCGGCGGGCGCGCTTCTCCCCCGCGCTCGCCACGACGGACGCCGATGGCTATGCCAGGGCACTGCTCGACTCCTCGGACCAGGAAGGCCTGGCGTCGGTCACCGTCACCGCCGGGACTCGGACACGGCGCGCCGCGGTTCGACAGGTCGTGCCGGACTACAGCATCTACTCGGATTTCCACCGCATGTTTCCCGGCGACTACGAAACCACCCCGATCATGCTGTCCGTGGGGCGCTCGACCCCGCTGCGGAGCCATGACATCGCCTGGCGCATGACGCGAGTGTGGGACGACGCCCTCACGCTGCGCTTCAACGCAGACGAGTCCACTCCGCCCGCCGGCGATTTCGGTTTCCTGTCGAACCGCCGGTCCGCCACCGCGCAGTCCGGAACGGCGCGAGTCGAGTACCACATTGGGCGTGACACGGGGTGGATCGAAATCGAAGCGACAGACCTGACCGTCTTCGATGCCGACGGGCGCCATCCCGCCCTGAAGATCATCGTTCAGGTGATCCAATGAGGCGCGCCAAGCGCGCAGTGGAGACACCATGAACAACTTGTGCACTTCCATTCGGGGGTGCGGGCGCGCCGCAGTGTTCGCGACAGTCTTCCTCGCCCTCGCTGCCGCGAACGGCACTGCCGGCTCCGCGCCAGCGGCGGGCCGTTTTGCGCTCGCGTGGCAGCGGCACTGGGACACGCCGTTCTCGACCAGCATGTCCGCCGACGGCCAGATCATTGCTGTCGGATTCGCGCGACCAGCACTTGCCGGTCAACTCGTGGCTGAGTCGACGAATCTCTCCGGAGCCAACCGCCTGCTCTGCCTGACCCGGGCGGGCACCTTGCGCTGGGAATACCGGGCCGCAGAAGCAGAGAATCTTGGAACACCCTGTGTCTCTCACGAAGGCGGCGAAGTGCTGCTCGATTTCTGGCGCGACCCCGAGCACCCGTCTCCGGGCGATGCCATTCCGAGTTCGTATCACGGGGGCCTCATTTGCTTCGAGCCGAGCGGACGCGTGCGCTGGCGACGCGAGACCGAGGGGAAGGCCTACGGCAGTCCGGGCGAAGGGACGCTCGGATTCCCCTTCGCCGCCGCCGCCGGGCACGCGCTCCTCGTGGAATGGGGATGGGAAGGGGCGAAAGAGACACCCACCCTCATCGAATTGAAGAACGGGGCCGTCCGATGGCGGCTCGAAGCCATCTATGACAAAGCGGCCAATCGAACCTGGTGGCCGCTCCCAGACGGTCAGCAAATGCACGCTTTCCTGCAGCATGCATATCTGACGACCGACCCCTTCGGGGTCGTCCTCGCCGGAGACACCATCACCCGGCTCGACCGTGACGGCCGCCGCGTCTGGGAACAGTCGGGCCGCTTCGATCCGAAAGCCACACCCGTTGTGACACCCGATGGGTTTGTCGCATACCGTGCCGACCGCCCCGCGTCCGACTCCGCCCCGTCGGCGGTCGAGCGATTCGAGCGGGGCGGGCGCGTCGAGGCCGCTGTGATGCCGGCGGCCTTCAGCAGGTCCGGCGAGATCCGCGTGGTGGATCGCTACGGACTCCTCATCTGGAAACTCTCCCTCGATGTCGTCGAACAGACGACCGAACCGTATGGGGTGGGACTGCAAGCGGATGTCCCATCGAGTACGCTCTCCCGGCTCGCCGTGGCCTCGCCGCCGGATGAACTCCTCATTGCGTATGAACGAGAGAACCGCATTGTCCTGCTAAGTCTGAAGCCAAAGCCCGACACCGGCGTGGCCAGGCCGGGCGACCCACCGCTTACCGAGACACCGCTCGGCGTGACACGCCAAGAGTTGCCCCTGCACATTCAACCCGGGCGGCGTAACACCCAGGAAACGCCCGACGACCCATTGCTCTGCTTGTCGCCCGCCGGCGACTACGCCGCGTTGCTCCATGCGCCCGAGGGGACCAACGGTTACCGTGCCGTTCTGGAAGTCGCGTGGCGCGACGGACGAACCCAGCGACTCACCCTCCCGCCCGCGCGCTGGCGCTCTTTCGACCACCTCGAAGTCCATACGAGTGCCGACGGCCGGTTCCTCCTGGTGCACTGCGGCGCGTCGCTGTTCGCGGTCGGCCTGCGACCCAACTAGCTCGCCGCCCACCGCTATGCGCTCCAAGGCCACCGAGACTCTCTCCCGCGCCGATTATAGAGGAGCGAAGATGCTGCTGAGGCAGAGCAGCGGGTTCACATTCACAAGCCCCTCTCCATCGCAATGGAGAGGGGTGGCGACTTGTCCTACGAAGCCCGCAGGGCGAAGGAGGAAGCCGGGGTGAGGACGACCCGATCCAAGGGCACCGAGAATCTCTGCCGCCCCGATTATAGATGAACAACCGACAGGGTCACCGGGAGAGAGGCGCGGAAAGAGTCGGACGCTTCGTCGCGGATCCCACGCGCTGTTCCTACTACCGACTAACCACTAACCCGGGACTGTCACTTCACCCCCGCTACCTCCCGCACGCGTCGGGCCATTCTCTCCAGTTCCGCCGCCGGCAGCCGCGCCCGGATGAGATTTGCAATGAACTGAATCGCGCTTTGCTCTCCCATGGACGCGACCGACACATACCGACTGCCCTCCCACTGCTTCACAAACATCTCGAAGGCATCGTTGACTCGTCCAGCCGCCAGCAACGGTGGAATTAAGTGTTCGGGATAGTAATTCGCTCGCGCCCCTGGAGATTTTATCAACCGTATTGCGTCATCGAGCCGCCCAACGCGCAACATCAGCTCCACAAACCGAATCGGCAACTCGGCCTTACGATTGTCTTTGAGTGATTGCTCTTCGGCCGCCACCCAGTCGCGCAATTCGCCCCTTCCCTCTTCCTCCCACCCGTTGTCGAACAGCACCTCAATAATACGAAAGCGGGCATAGACGTCCGGTGTCCCTGCCAAGGTCGCCCGCAACACGCTGCGCGCCCGCGCGTCGTCACCAGCGCGGTGCATCGCACAAGCCACATGCGCGGGCTGCACCGACGAGTTGCTGTAACCCGCATACATCAGCGCACGGTCCCAATCTTGCACCGCTTCTGCCGCCAAGGAGAGAAACATGTACAGGGTGCCTTGGCCTGGATAACTCGACGAGGCAATGGGCAGCGGCGCCAGAGCTGCCGCCTCGTCCAGCAGGGCAAGGGCCTCCGCCCGGTGTCCCGTATCCGACAGGGCGCCCGCGACGAACCCCATCGAATGGATGCGGAACGCTGCCGGCGGCAATTCACGCGCGAACCGCAAGGCCTCCTCGAGCCGTCCTTCCTTGATCAGCCACTTGACCAGCGGATCGTAATACCACGCTAACTGTTCACCACCTAGTTCCTCGGCAACATGCACCGCATCGGCCCCAGCCCCCATCTGTAGCAACGCGAACACCACCGCGCGCCGTTCCTCCAGCGCCGCCGGTCCTGGATCTGCCTTCGCCAAACTGTTCGCCTCGAGGAGAATGCGGATCGCGCCGTCTCGGTCGCCCATCCGGTTCGCGGCTTCCGCCACTTCGCGCAACGACGCGTATCGCCTCCACGCTTCGCCGCCGAGGCCGACACTTCTCGCCAGGTTCAACACTCGCGTGGCTGTCCCAGGGTCTCCGTTCTTGTGGTAGCCGACCGCCGCAGCCGCAAACAGTTTGCTCCGCACATCGGCGGTGCCCGCCGTCCGCGCATCGGCCACCGCCGCGTCCAACATGAGACGCGCAGTCTCATTCGGTCCGTTTCGGGTGAGCGCCTCCGCCACTGCACATGCTGCGGCTGCCCGTTCCGCCGGGAATGAGATGCGAGTCACGAGGGCGCGTGCCTCTTCCACGGAGCCCACTTCAGCGAGGGCCACCGCAACCTCGCTCACCCAGCCTGCAACAAGCTTTCCCTCCCCGACCGTCGCCACCGACAACGCCACGGAAGCCAGCGGCGAGAGTGGCACTTCCTCCGCGGTCCGTGCCGCGGCCTCGCCGGATTTCAATTGCGACGAAGCCAGCGTATCCCGCGTGCACACGACGGCGAGCGCAACCGACATCAAGATGCTCAGCCGTCTGTGCCCTGCAAATCGCCTCATCGCTTCAATCGCCTTGCTCGTTTTCACTCATCATTCATTCTTCAACGCCCGCAACCTTTCCGCCCACATCCGCTGCTCCTCCACCGTCAACTTCACATTCAGCAACTGCACCCCCAGGTCCAACGCCGCCGTCTGCCGGTCGTGCGGCCCGCCCCCCGCCGCGCTCCACGCCCCAATCTCTCGCGCCGCCGCCAGCGCTTGCTCGAACGCGCCGTGCTGCGCATACGCCGACGCCACCAGATACAGATCCCGGTCGCGCGCCGCGCCCGCCGGCGTCGCCCGCGCGTGCGCCAGCGCGTCGTCACGGCGGTTCGCTTGCAGCAAGTGCCACAGCACCGCCGACCGCGCTTCCGCCGTCTCCTTCTCGCCCGTCACGCCGGCGAGCACCCCCTCCGCCACCGCCAGTCCCTCGTCCGTGCCGCCCACCGCCACCAGCGTGCGCGCCAACTCGCCCCGCAGCGTGCGCCGCCGGTCCGCTTCACTGATTGCGGTCGCAATCGGCAGCGCTTCCTCGAGAATCAACCGCCGCGCCCGCGGCCCCTCGCCGAGCCGGTACAGCACCCGACTCGCCTTCTCCAGAATCTCGACCCGCTCCAGCGGCGGCAGTTGCGCCCCGCGCTCCAGCGCCGCATCGAGCGCGGTGCGCGCCCGCTCGTTCTCGCCCAATCCCGTCAGCCGCGACGCGATCTCCACCAGCGCCTCCGCTTCCAGCGCGTCGTCCTGCGCCTGCGCCAGTCGCACCGCTTCCGCCCCCTCGCCCACCATCGCCAGCAGCGGGATCGCAATCAGCAGGTTGCCGATGCGCGTGTACGGCGCCTCGGTCTGCTGCGCCGCCTCTACCGTCAGGTGCGCCGCCTCCCGCGCCGCGCCCAGTTGGTCGGTGCCGATCAACACTTCAGACAGTTGCCAGAGCGCGAAGAATCCGTCCGCACGCGGCGCGATCGCCCGCGCCACCTCGAGCGCCATCTCGCCGCGGCCGAGCGTCGCCAGTCCCACCGCCATCATCCCGCGCGCGAACGGCCGGAACATTTCCGACGGAAACCGCTCCAGCCACTGCTCCCCGCGCTCCTTCCCCGATTGCGCTGCGACCGCCGCCGCGCTCCACCCCCAGCCCGTCGCCGCCGACGGGTCCATCATCCCCACCCGCGTCACATCATCTTCGATCAGCGCCGTCGCGCGCCGCGCGATCTCGGGCCCGCCGAATTGCGCCGCCATCAGCGCCGCTTGCCCGCCCAATCGCAAGCGCGTCCCCGCGTCGCGCAAGGTCCCGATCGCGTCGAGCGCCGCCGTCAGCGCCACCGCCGCCACCGCGTTCTCGCTGCGCTCCCCCGCCGTCGCCGCCAGCAGCAGCAGCGCCTCGCTCCGCTCGCGCGAATCGGTGATGCCCAGTGCTGTCTCGCCCGCCGTCTGCCAGCAGCGCGGCCGCCACTCCGCCGTCGCGTCCTTGCGGTCCCCCAATTGCCGGAGCGCTTCAAAGCGCTTGGCCATCGACGGAATCCGACTCGCCACCTGCGCCGCCGTCTCGCAGTCCCCCGAATTGGCCACCGCGTGCGCCAGCCGCGTCAGTCCTTGCCCTTCCGCCCACTGGTAATCCGCCACCAACTCCGCCAATGCAATGACGAGGGGAGAATCGCGCAAACTCCCGTCCGCCGCCGGCGCCGCGCTCAACGGGGCTGTGGAAGCAAACCACACCATCCCGATCATCCACCAACGCATACGCCTCATCGCTTCACCCGCCGTCCCACTTCATCATTCATCATTCATCACTCATTTCTGTATTCCCGCCGCCTCCCGCAGCCGCGCCGCCCAGCGCTTCTCTGCTGCAGCCGCAAGCTTGATGTGCAGCAAGTACGCCCCCAGCCGGAACGCTGCTTCTCCGCGCAGCGCGCGAGCGCCAATCGCCCGGCAGGTCACTAACGCCCCCTCAAACTCCCGATGTTCCGCCTGCGAATCGGCAACAGCCAACAGCGCCATGTCCCGGAACGGTAGCTCGGGCACGCTGCGCGCCATCGCCAGCGCGGCCTTCACATCGCCCGTGCCAATCATCCCGATCGTGATCCCAAGGCGTGCTCGCGACTTCTCGGATGCGTTGCCAAAGCCATTCGCGAACGCGACCGCCTCTCGTTTATGCCCCTTCCAAGCCAACCACTCCGCAAGCCACTCCACATCGTCGAAGATGCCGTCGCCCGAGTCGAACCGGGCGGGATGGGCGTCGCGCACTTCGCGCAAGACCGCCTCCGCCTCGTTCACTCTCCCCGCCGCGAGCAACGCCTCGAACAGGAGACCCCGGTCCGCAATGCCGTCCGGAAATAGCCCAATGGGATTGAGAAATGGTTTCGCTTCCTCAATGCGCCCCACTGCCAGCAGCGCGTGCGCCATCACACTATCAGGCATGCGGCGCCCCTGCGTGTCGAGCGGGGCTTCCCGGAGTCGCAACAGTCGCTCCACGCATTGCTCCGCCTCGGCGCGCTTCCCCGCACGGGCGAAGCCCTCGACGGCCTCTTGTAGAACATCCACCCGAAGCCACGGACGCCAGATCCGCCCCTCGAACGCGACGGCGACCTCCGGATGTCCAGACCGAGCGCTCCAGCCCAACACGCTCGCCAACGAACTATCGCGTTCCGCGGGATCGCGGATCTGCTCCGCCAGCCGAGCCGCATCACGAAACAGTTTGGCACTCGAACACGCAGATGCCGCCTTCCGATAGAACCGGTCCCGATGAACCGGGGACTTCAGTCCCGCCGCCAGGCCGTCAAAGACATCAGCGCGCTCCATGCGTGCGCAAAGGGCTGCCACCTCTCCTAAACGGTCCGCCCGCTGCCATTCATCCAAGTGGGACACTGCGTCCCGTACAAGTTCAACATAGTGCCACGCCGCATCGCGCACACCGCGCTCCTCGAGACCGTCGGCAATGCGCAGCCAGGCGCGGACGCTCTCCTCCAGCGTCAATTCCTCATCAATCACTGACTCGGCCTCGGTTCGCCGCCCCGCGAGAGCGAATCCTGTCGCCACGGCTATCCAGGCGTCCTCGCGGTGGCCAGGCTGACTCACCTCTTTCGCCATACGCAGCGCGGCCTCGACGAATCCCCCCTCCGCCAACGCCCCTGCAACTTGCGCCCGGTCATACGCCAACGACATCTCGCGAATGTCCGCGTCGTACCCTTCGGAAGACAACCGCGCCAGTGCCAGCGCCTGCTCACCATCCCCGCGCCGGGCGATTGCCAGCACCGCCCTGTCCAACAGCGTTCCGTCCCGTCCTTCCTCACCCGATGAATCCGGAAAGGTCACAGATAACTCCCACACGGTGGATGCCAGCGGCTTCAATGCCGCCTTCCAGTCCCTCGCCGCCGCCGCCGGCGCCGCGCCCGACGGAGCTGTGGAAACAAACCACACCATCCCGATCATCCACCAACGCATACGCCTCATCGCTTCACCCGCTGTCCCTATTCATCATTCATCACTCATTTCTGTATTCCCGCCGCCCCCCGCAGCCGCGCCGCCCACTTGGCCTCCTCGGGCGCGGGAAACCCCTCCTTCAATACAGCGATGCCCAGTCGGAAGACGAGCTGCGCGTCGGGCCCGACACTTTCAAATGGCTTGCCGGCGCGCCCGCGCGTCAATCCCTCAAGGGCTTCCATCGCACATTCGTATCGATGGCGCATGATGAAGTCCTCGACGATGTGCCGGAGCGACGCCGCCGCCCGATCCCGATCCTCGATCTCACTCGTCAGTCCCACCGCAGCCGCGCACTCCCCGCGGCGCGCAAAGGTCATTGCACTTGCCCCGCGCGCAGCATCCCGCAGACTCGTCGTTCGGAGTCGATGAACGAACTGACGCACGGCCCGTGTATCCCCGGACTCGGCCAGATCCCCCGCGAACGCAGCGAGAACATACGAAACCGCTTCCGACTCGTCCGCCGGCAAATCCTGGAGACCCTTCACCGCCTGCTCACGAAGCTGGTCCACCTTGGCCTGCACCCCGCAATAGTCATAGCCGGTCGCCACGGATAGAAGCGCGGCAAAGCGAGCGCGTGCGTCCGTCACGCTCGGCAAGAGCGACTCGGCCTCGCCGAGCATGACAATCGCCGCGCGCGGGCGTGTTTCCCGGCCAGTCAGCGCCAGCGACACGAGCGCGCGAATCCGTCGGTCGGGTTCACGGACGCGCCGTGCAGCAGTGAGCGCCTCCGTCGGGTCTTGTGGCCCCTCCGGCCGGGAGGCGAGCCTCGCACGGGCCTGCTCAACATAGGGAGCATCCCGAGGCAAATCCGGGCTGGCCAGCGCCTGCCGCAGGAGATCTGTCCCTCTCGTCAATTGCCCGCTGTCGCACATGATGTTGCCCACGGAAATCATCCAACCGATCCGACGGACCGGATCACGAAGTGCACTTGCCATCCGGACGGCGTTCTCAGAATCTCCAAATCGGAGGAACCGATCAGCTGCGATCTCCAAGATGAGCTGATCCTGTCCGTCGCTGGTCAGAGCATGGGAAATTGCGAAGATGTCGGCGATGCCGATCTCCGCCAAGTCGAGGCGATCAATGGCTCTTGCGGCTCCCACAGCCAGTGCAATCTGCGCGATTTTCACCGACAGCGAATCGAGAGCAGATGCGTCTTGCAATACCGATGCAACGGCCGCGGCTGCCAAATCCCCCCGGCCGAAGGCTTTGAGAAGCGGCGCTGCCTCGCACAGCAATTCGGCCCGATCTTCCCCCGCTCCGCGCGCCGTCCGAAGCGCCTCCATCGCGCAGTCATACGCGGTGGCAGCCAGTCCCCCGGATCTGAAACTGCCGCACGCCAACCGTAGCACCCCGACCTTCGTACGCACTTCGCTGATTGAACGCGCGTGCTCCAACGCTCGTTCACCGACAGATCGACCGGAACTCACCCGACCCGACATCCCCAACGCCACTGCCACTTGCGTCAGCCAGAGCGTCCGGCTGTACTCCGTCTCCTCCTCTTCTGCAACGCTCACCAGCCAGGATGACAATGGCGACAACCCTCGTCTTGCAGGCATCCCCGCGGACGGCGATATCATCACACTCGCCAAGACGAACCCGGCCCAATGTCGAAGTCGCTTCCGCGAGCACCTCATGCGCGTTTGACTTGAAACGATTGCTTTGGTTCCTGCGCCGCATTCCACAGCATTTGTCCTTATAGCAAACTGATGTTCGCAGTTTGTCCCCACCCGCTTGTCCGCCTCTTGCCGGCCGTATCTTTCCCGTCACTCAACCTTGTTTCCTCGTTTCCTTGTTTCCTCGCCTCTGTGTTTCCGTTCCCCCTCTCCGCTCGTCGGAGAGGGGGTCAGGGGGTGAGGGCGGTCCCTATTACCGAAACTTCACCTCTTTGCCGTCGAGAAGCACCCGCTTGATCGCCGCCCTGCCGCTGCGGCTCACCGCCGCTTCGACCACGAGCGACTCCCTTTGCGCAGACCGCGGCTGCAGGCGCTCGCTTTCCCCTTGCGGCACATAGAACGCCTCGAGGCCGTACGCAACCCCAATGGCCCGAGATCCCGCGACTGGCCGAGGCACAATGCCAGGCGTTTCCCTCTCACGGGTCCACCAGAAAGTCGAGTGTCCCTGGAGAACCACTTCGCCGCTCGCCGGCGCCGGCCGCTGCGGCACCACGCGCGTCGCGTGCCAGAAGCCGTCTTCGCCTTGCTTCACCGTCACGAAGAGCAGCTGCCCAGCACGAACCTCGCTTACCGCCGGGTCCAACAGAGCCGTATCGACGGACGAAATGTCGTAGCCCAGCCACACATACTCACCGCGGAAGACATCCCACGGGTCCACGGGCTCCGTCTTCAAGCGGATGACGGTCGGTGACGCCAGCAGCGATTGCCGGTAGCCGATGACCGAAAACAAGAGCGCCACCTGCCACCCGAAACACAACGCCAATGCCAGAACCGGCGCGCGCTTCATGCCGCAACCCCCTTCGAAAGCAGCCGCCGCCGGCTCCGTTCTAGCCACCACCCGCCGCCGAGCAACAGCACCCCCAGCCCGATGAAGAACAGCGACTTGTCCATCGCCGCCCACCCCCACTCGCCATAGCGCCAAATCACCGCGATCGCGAATAGCAGCAGGATGAGGTTGACGGCCGAGTGTTCCTCTCGCTCCGCCGCTCGAAGCAATGCGCCCACCGCCGCCCCAAAGAACAAGATGTTGGCGAGAATCACCGCGAACCACGCGCCGCTGATCGGATCCAGTCCTGGAATCAACCCCGCAAAGCTGGCGAGGAACAGCCACGCTGCCGCGAGAACGCTGAACGCCGTCGCACTCTCACCGCGCCGCGGCGCCGACGATCGCATGTCCGCCAGAATTGTGACGAGGAGGGCGATGGCGGTCAGCGTCACCAGCCACACAACCAAAGTCCCGCGGCCCGCCTCTTCCGACAGCGTCCGCGCTCCTTCATTGGCCAGACTCGTCGAACCGAGCGCAATTAATGCGCCAAGCGCTCCCAACAGTCCCACCGCCCGGTATGCGCGTGCCGATTCTGCCCTGAACTCGCCAGACATCAGCCCAGCCCAGCCAAACACGACGACCGATGCCAGCAGCGCGGCCACAAGTGTGTACTCCGGGCGGTCGAATTGCGTCGTCTGTCCCGCCACCGCGCCGGCAAACACAATGAAGCCCAGCGCCGTCATTGCGAGCGAGAACTGGCTCCGCGCTCGAACGGACAGCGGCGCCATCACTAGGGCGCAAAGCAGCGGATAGCCGATGAGCACTCCCCACGGCTGCGACATCTGTCGGCCCGAAAAGCCGAACAGCCAATTGAGCGGGTCGTTGTTTGGCATCAGCGCCCACAGTGTCAGAATTGCGGAAGTGACCGCCACGATCGGACCCCAACGAGTCACTAGCGCCAGCGGCAGCAGCCCGAGGAACCACAGGAAGAAGCCCAGCGGCCAGTCGGCATTGAGATGATAAGTCTGGCCGATCAGCCAGACTCCGGCGCCATAAGTCACCCCACCGAGCAGCAGGAGCGAGTTTCCGAGGATCGGAAGGTCCCGCCGCCACCGAAACCACGCGCCGACGCCGTAAAACACCGCCATTCCGGCCAAAATCAGGCTGATTCTCGATGAAGGCGCCATCCCAGCCCAGTTGGCGGCGATGAAAGAAAGGATCCCCGCGCCAATCAGGACCACCGCGAAAAGGCTGACATAGAATGCGACGCGGGCGCGGTGCTCCTCGCCATTTGGATAGCGGGAAAGAACGGCCTCCGCCTGTTCATCGGAGACAATCCCAGCAGCCCGCCAGCCCTCGATTTCTCGCTTCAGCCAGCCAAGGTGGCTGGAATCTCGCTCGCTACCCTCGTTCATAGCCCATCCTGCGAGCGCCTTCCAGTACAGAACTTCAGTTTCTACCAGATAAACTCACATTCCTGCCAGTTTTCACGTGAAACAGACTCTCTTACCAAAATACCAACCTTGACGGACAAATAAATAATGTTATACTTATTATGATGCGCGCACACTGGAAATTGAAGGTGCATATACCATCTCCTACAACGCTCCCGCTTGCTGGAAGGGCTGTAATACACTTATAAGTAGCTTTCTACCTCGAAAGATGCGAGAACGAACGGTACCGAGCGGGATGCCCAACACCCCCTTTACTTCGTCGTAACTCAATCCCTGCAAATCAGCGAGAATCACCGCTGTTCTGAACGGTTCCGGCAGATTCTCGACGGCCTTTCTGACGATTCGCGCAGAACTTCCGCGAATCACCTGCTCTTCGACGAGCGCCGGGCCGTCTGGTCGCTCGGAAAGATCCCGCTCTTCGCCCATTGATACATCGTCCCAGGTCACTTCTTCGGGCGAGCGCTTCACCTTGCGGTAGCGGTTGATGTAGCCATTGATCAGGATGCGCATCACCCAGGCCTTGAAATTGGTACCGTCGCGGAACTGGTGGAACTTCTCGAAGGCCCGCAACAGCGTGTCTTGGGTCAGGTCGGCTGCCAAATCCGGGTCGCGGCTGATGCGGACGGCCGATTGGTACACCGCCTTGTAAATCGGCTCGGCGAGGGTCTTGAAGCGGGCCTTGCGCTCGGCGGCAGTTTCGCGGCGCCGGCTGGATGTTCGCGCCCCGTTCAGCGCATCCGACGAGGGACTCGCGGCGCGGTGGACGGCCGAATGTGGCGTCACCGGGCGATTCTTCTGGGTCGGACACTGACTGCACGCCCCCGGCATAGCCGTTCCTCTCAAGCAGCCGACACTGGGTTCGAGCGGCCGATTCCGCTCGAACCACCAGCCGAACTGCTTACATTCTATTGGACTACTCCGCGCGTCGACAGGTTCCCTGCCTCGGCGCCTGCAATTGACGATGCGAAGCGGCGCTTGTTACGGTCGCGCCGATGACAGCGACGCAAACCGGGACGCTCGCGGCGGTTCGGGCGGTCATTTGCGATATCGACGGAGTGGTTGTGCGCGGCGTGACGCCAATTCCGGGCGCTGCGGGGGCCCTGGAGCGTCTTCGGGCGGCTGGCAAGGCCATTGGTTTCCTGACCAACAATTCCACGAAGACGCCTGCCGAATATGCCGCCTGGTTCCGCCAACTTGGGATTGATTGCCGCGCCGAGCAAGTGATGACTTCCGGCCTGGCCACCGCACGGGCGCTTGCCCAGCGGTTTCCGGGCGCGCGGGTGATGGTGGTGGGCGGCGAGTCGTTCGAATCGCTGCTGCGCGATGCGGGACTACAAGTTGTGGCGCCGGAATTGGATGCCGGGCCGGTCGCCGCAGTTGCCGTGGGGCTCGACCGCGACCTGACTTACTGGAAACTCGCCGCCGCGCAGCGGGCGGTGCTCGACGGCGCCCGCCTGATTGCGTCGAACGCCGACAGCACCTTCCCGACCGAGCGCGGCTTGGAGCCGGGCGCGGGCGTGATTGTCGCGGCGCTGGAGCGCGCGACCGGCGTAACCGCCGAAGTCATCGGCAAACCGAAGCCGCAGATGCTGTTCGATCTGCTCGAGCAACTCGGCGCGTCGCTGCCCGAGACGCTGATGGTGGGTGACCGCCTCGAGACGGACATCCGGATGGCGAAGGAGGCGGGTGTGCGCAGTTGTCTCGTGCTCACCGGCATCTCGGATCGCGCGGCGGCGGACGGCGCGTGCGACGCGCCCGACCTGATTCTCGAGTCACTCGCTGACCTGCCCGAGTTGTTGCTGGGCGCGATGGCGGCGCGCGCATGATTCCGGTCGCGCTGACGGTCGCCGGTTCCGACCCGAGCGGCGGCGCCGGCATCCAGGCGGACCTGCGCGCGTTCAACGCCTGCGGCGTGTACGGCGTCTCGGCGATCACGGCGCTGACGGTGCAGACGCCCGGCGGCGTGTCGCAAATCATTCCCGTCGACGCGGCGGCGGTCGCTGCGCAAGTCGAGGCGATGATCGAGAGCATGAGCCCGCGCGCCATCAAGACCGGAATGCTCTGGTCTCGCGAGACGATTGAGGCGCTGGCCGAGACGCTGACCGCGCGCTGGGTGGGGCCGCTGGTGGTGGACCCGGTGTTGCAGGCGAAGGGCGGCGAGCGGTTACTTTCGGCGGACGCGGTCGATGCGTTGCGTCAGACGCTGTTCCCGCTGGCCGAAGTCATCACACCCAATTGCGCGGAAGCGGAATCGCTGACGGGCATGCACATCACGAACGAATCGGAAGCCGCGGAAGCGGCGCGGACACTGCGCGCGCTGGGGCCGCGCACCGTCGTCGTCACCGGCGGCGCGTGGAACGAGCAATCCGTGGATGTGGTGTACGACGGGACCGATGTGACGACGCTGGTGTCCGACCGCGTCGTGACCGAGCCGGTGCACGGCACTGGCTGCCTGTTCGCGTCGGCGATTGCGGCGCATCTGGCGCTGGGCAGGAGCACGCCCGACGCGCTCCAGGCGGCGAAGGGATTGATCGCCGCCTGGATTCGCAGTTCCGTGCACATCGGCCCCGGCGCCCGCGTCGCGCCGGTGGCGCCGATCAGCGAGGGGGGTTGAAAGTGTCAAGTGAACTGTGTCAGGGGTTGCCCGGCTCTGCGAGGGCCGGACTGACAAAGGCCGTACAACGGCACCCCGGCGGGGTGCGCCGGGGCGGCACTCGAATAAAGAAGGGGCAGGCGGTGTGCCTGCCCCTGTTGGTATTCAAAGGCAGGCAAGCCCCCTTCGCCGAGGCTTCGGAGCCCCAGGGATGCCTGCCCTCCGTGGCTTCAGAGGTCAGTGCGGACCATACCCGCCGCGGTTGTCATCCTTGCGGTAGTACCCGTCGTAGTTGTGGTCATTGCCCCAGGGCGAGTTGCCGCCGGGGAAGGGGAGGAAGATCTCGAGGCCTCCCTGATTCATATCCCAGCGCGGGTTGCCGTAGATGGCGCGCCCGAGGTCGTTGAGGGTGGTGCGCGAGCGGCCCCACAGGTCGGCGACCTGGCGCACGACATGTGCGGAGCGGATTTCGCGGTCGATTTGCGCGCCGAGCGCGGCCATTTCGCGGAAGGCGAGCCGCACATCGGCCGGCTCACGCCGGTCGAGCAGGTAGTGCAGCGAGTCGGCCTGCCCGCGCAGCGCCGAGACGCTCATAATGAAGCGCATCTCCTGCCCGCCGCCATAGGGGTCGTCCTCGTGATGGGCGGAGCGCAGCATCGCATTGCGCAGGTCGTCGAGTTGATCATCGAGCCGGTGCGCGATGCGCTGCACCGACTGCGTCTGATAGATGGGGCCATAGCCCCACCGCGGATCGCCGCCATAGGCCGGCGCGGGCGACGCGCCGACGGACTGCGCCGGGAGGAACCCGACGAGGCCCGTCAGGGCCGTCACCACCAGTGCCCGTACCCCGTGCGAAGTTCCGTGCCGTTTCATGGACTGCTCCTTTCTGATACATGGATTCGACGGGGCGGGGGCGGGGAGGTTTCGCCGGCGGGCGCCGCAATGGTTAGGGTTTGATGAAAAGGGGGCGAAAAATGGAGAAGAGTCGGCGAGTTGTAGGCATTTGAGGTGGCGGGTACACTTTCGGCTGTGAAAACGAGACTGCGAGCACCGCTGACCGCCATCATTCAACGCTCCGAGAAATATTTCGTCGCAACCTGCCCGGAGCTGGATGTCGTCAGCCAGGGGAAGACGGTGGAAGAGGCGCGCCGCAACATCGCCGAAGCCGTCGCGTTGTTCCTGGAGACCGCCAGCCCGACGGAAATCAAGCGGCGGCTCCGCAAGGAGACCTACATTTCCGCGCTGGAAATCAGCGCCGGCTGATTGAGAACCGCGTATTCCCCTCGCTGACACACGATGAGCAGGCAACGAGTGCTGTCCGGGCGCGCGGTCTGCACCATCCTCGCCCAGCACGGTTTCGTCGAAGTGCGCCGACGCGGGAGCCACATTGTGATGCAGCGGCGCGTCACTCGCACCACCATCACCGTTCCAGTCCCGAATCATCGCGAGCTGGACCGCGGCACACTGCGAGGCATCATTCGGCAGAGCCGGCTCGATCGCTCGCTCTTTGAGTCCGAGTAATTCAGCCTGTCGCCGATAGGATTTCGCCGGCGAGACGCCGGCACTACCCTTCGTGTTCAGCGTCCTCTTGGCAGGCAAGATGCCTGCCCCCCTGAAGAGGAACCCCGGTCGAAACCGGGGTGGTACCCGAGTTGAGCGGGCCGGTCGAGCGGCCGGCGCTACCCTTCTGATCGCCCTCACCCCGGCTTCGCCACCCCTCTCCCGACTGGGAGAGGGGCTTGCTGCGATTGGCCCGGCGCGCTATTTGGAGACGGTGCGAATCAGTTTCGTGAAGGCGGGTTCGTCGAGGATGGTGATGCCCAACTCGGCGGCTTTGCGGGCTTTGGAGCCCGGGTCGGCGCCAACGACGACATAGTCGGTCTTCGTGCTGACGGAGCCGGCGGTCTTGCCGCCGAGTGAGCGCACCAGCGCTTCCGCCTCGTCGCGCGTGTACTTGGTCAACTCGCCGGTGAAGACGAAGGTCTTGCCGGCGAGCGGGCCGCCGGCCTTGGCGGCGGGCGCGGATTCGGTGGGGCGAACGCCGGCGGCGCGCAGGCTGGCGATGAAGTCCTTCGTTTCCGGCTGCGCGAAGAACTCGCTGACGCTGCGCCCGATTTCGGGGCCGATGCCGTCGATCTCTTGCAACGCGTCAGCGCTCGCGCGCATCAACGCGTTGAGCGACCCGAAATGCGCGGCGAGCAGGCGCGCCACCGTCTCCCCGACATTCGGGATGCCGAGGGCGGTGATGAATCGGTCGAGCGGGCGGCGTTTGCTCTCCGCGATGCGGCCGAGCAGTTTCGCGGCGAGCGTCCCGCCCATGCGTTCGAGCAGGAGCAGATCGTCGAGCGTGAGTCGGTACAGGTCAGCGGCATCCTTCACTAATCCCGTGTCGAGGAGTTGCTCGATGATGGCGGGGCCGAGGCCTTCGATGTCCATCGCGCCCTTCGAGCAGAAGTAGCCGACGCGCTGATAGGCCTGCGCCGGACACGCGGGATTGGGGCAGCGGGTGACGGCCTCACCCTCGGCGCGCACGGCCTTGGCGCCGCAGACGGGGCATTTGGTCGGGAACTTGAATGGGCGCGCGCTGCGTTTGCGCTTGCTCTTCACGACCGCGACAACTTCCGGGATGACTTCGCCGGCGCGGCGCACGACGACGGTATCGCCGATGCGCACATCCTTGCGGGCGATCTCATCCTGATTGTGCAGCGAAGCGTGGCGGACAGTGACGCCGCTGATGTTGACCGGTTCGAGGTCGGCGACGGGCGTGAGGGCGCCGGTGCGGCCGACGAAAACGAGAATGTGGTTGACGACGGTGTTCGCTTCTTCGGCGGGATATTTGTAGGCGATAGCCCAGCGCGGGGCGCGGCTGACCTGGCCGAGCCGCGCTTGCAGCGCCAGGTCGTTCACCTTTACGACGACGCCGTCAATTTGATAGGCGAGGATGGCTTTGCGCTCCGCCCAGGAGGCACAGAAGGCGAGGACTTCGTCGATGCCGCGGCAGCGGGCGTCGCCGGGATTGGATTTGAAGCCCCAGCCGCGCACCGCGGTGATCGTGTCGTAATAAGTCTTGAATGTGCGACCCTCGCAGGCGCCGAGGCCGTGGGGGATGAGTTCGAGGCGGCGGGCGCCAGTGACGGACGAATCGAGTTGCCGCACGGAGCCGGCGGCGCAATTGCGCGGGTTGGCGAACTGCTCCTCGCCGCGCCCGGCGCGCTCGCGGTTGATGCGGTTGAACTCTTCGATGGGGAGCAGCACTTCGCCGCGGATTTCGACGAGGCGCGGCGGCTTCGCATCGCGCAGCCGAAGCGGCAGCGAGCGAATGGTGCGCAGATTGGGGGTGACATCTTCGCCGGTGGCGCCGTCGCCGCGAGTGGCGCCGCGCACGAATTGCCCGCGCTCGTAGGTGAGGTTGACGGCGAGGCCGTCGAGTTTCAGTTCGGCGACATAGTCGAGCGCGGCGTCCTCGGCGAAGCCGAGGAACCGCTTGACGCGCTTGTCGAAGGCGCGCAGTTCGTCGTCGCTGAAGGCGTTGTCGAGCGAGAGCAGCGGGACGCGGTGCGGCGCCGACTTGAACGCGGCCATCGGCGCGGCGCCGACGCGCTGCGTCGGCGAGTCGGGGGTGACGAGTTTCGGATGCGCGGCTTCGAGGCGCTGCAATTCGCGCAAGAGCGCGTCGTAGTCGGCGTCGGAGATTTCGGGCGCATCGAGGACATGGTAGCGGTAGTTGTGGTGCTCGATCAGCGCGCGCAGTTTCGCGATGCGCGCTTTCGGGTCTGTGGGAAGGCCGCGGAGGGGGTCGGGCGCCATGCTGGGGCGAGTATAGCAACGCGGGCGCGGGGCACCCCATCCCCAACCCTTCCCCGTGCACGGGGAAGGGCGACGACAACTGCACCCCTCCTCCGACCCCTCCCCATAAATGGAGAGGAGAGACAAACAACAGTTGGAAGATGCGTTGTCCCTCTCCCCATCGGGAGAGGGTGGCCGCAGGCCGGGTGAGGGCTGAACAACCCCTCCCCCGACCCCTCCCCATAAATGGAGAGGGGGGAACCACTGCAAAAAGTTACGGTGTGGTGGGAACTCCCAGGCGTGTCGCCATCCAACAGTCCCCTCCCCCGACCCCTCCCCATAAATGGAGAGGGGGGAACCACTGCAAAAAGTTACGGTGTGGTGGGAACTCCCAGGCGTGTCGCCATCCACTTGAACACATCGCGCTGGTCGTGTTCGTCGGTGACAGTGCGGCCGGGCGTGCCGCCGGGGCCGAGGATGAGGCAGGAAATGTGCCGGCAGCCCTCGCAGTCGTCGCCGTGGCTGTGCCACTCGCTTTTGATGCCCTGCAAGTGGCGACCGTGATCGTTGGTGATGTACATCGTGGTGCGACCGCGATAGGCCGGGCTGGCCTGCAGCCAAGTCCACACTTTGGCGGCGAGGGCGTCGGTGCGCTCGATGGCGCGCAGATAGCCCTGCCAATGCTTGCTGTGGCCTTCGAGGTCGGGCTCGGCGACGGCGATGAGCATCAGGCGGACGGGATACTTCTCCAAGACCCGCAGAGCGGTGGTGACGACGAGTTCATCGGTGCCGCCGGTCTTGAGGCCGCGGAATTCCGCGGCGTAGGGCGCGCCGAAGCCGGCCGCGTCACTGTGCGTGAGGACATTCAGTTTCGTTTTGTGCGAGACGACCCAGCAGGTGTCCGTGGCGCCGCCGGTGGCCTTGCGGAAGCGCTCGAAAAGCGTCGGCGCGTGAGGGCGCTCTTTGCCGGCATTATCGAGATTGGCGTGAACGCCGGTGAGGAGCGCGGCGTGGCCGGGGGTGGTGACGGTGAAGCCATTGTTGCGGAAGTTGGAGTAGAACTCGCCGAGCGGTTTCAGTTCGGTGGTCAGGTGCGGGCAATAGCGCGCCTGCGGGTCGCCCATCCCTTCGGACCAGCGGACGCCGTCGATGACGAACAGAACGACGGTTTCCTGGGGGGCTGTCGCGCTCCGCGCATGGGGTGCGCCGACAGCGAGGAAAATGAAGGAAAGGAGGAAAAGAGGAAGGCGGAGTTTGCGAATCATGCTGGGTTCTTCTCCTCGGAGCGGATGATGACCTGGCGGCCGCGGATTTCGAGACGGCCTTCGGCGAACAGACGCACGGCTTCGGGATAGGCGCGGTGTTCTTCAGCCAGGACGCGGGCGGCGAGCGTCTCGGGGGTGTCTCCTTCTTCAACGGGGACGCAGCGCTGCAGGACGATGGGGCCGTTGTCCACATCGTCGGTGGCGAAGTGAACCGTGCAGCCGGAGACTTTGACGCCGTGCTCCAGCGCGGCGCGGTGGACAGCCAGCCCCTGCAGGCCGCGGAAGGCGGGCAACAATGAGGGGTGGATGTTCATGTAGCGCCCGGCAAACGGCGTGAGCAGCACCGGGCCGACGATGCGTCGGAAGCCGGCGTTGCAGACGAGGCCGACTCCATGTTCGTTCAAGTGCGCCAGGGCGGCTTCGTCGAAATCAGTGCGCGTCGGGAACTCGGCACGAGGCAGCGCGATGGCGGGGACGCCGGCGTCGCGGGCGCGCTCGAGCGCGCGGCAGTCAGGCACATCGGAAATGACGACCACGATCTCCGCCGGGATGCGATGTGCGAGCGCGGCCTCGAGCAGCGCCTGCAGATTCGACCCGCGGCCGGAGGCGAGGACGCCGACGCGCAACGGCGCGCTCATCGGCCTGAGTCCTTGACGACGATGTTGATCGGGTAGTTGGAACCGCCCTGCGGCATCAGGCGCAGGTTCACCGTGCGCGTCTCGCCGGGTTCGAGTTCGAACTCGTACACGCGCACCGACTGCCCGCCGCGCACCAGCGGCGTTTCGATCATCTGGGTGCCGAGGAAGATGACGCCGCGGGCGGCGCCGCCGAGCGCGGCGAAGTCGATTTCGACGCGGGCGCGGCGCGAGAGCGGGTTGAACACCTCGACCGAGACATCGTGGATGACGCCGTAGCCGCCGCGCGGCAGCGGCGTGCCGTCGCGCTCGCCGTCCCTCGGCTGTGCTCGGGATGACCCCGAGGAACTCGAGGGGCCGTCGCCGATGCGGACGAACGCCCAATGGCCGCCGACCTCATAGCGCGCCTGCCGCCGCACCGCGGCGGCGAAGGCACTGCCGCGGCGTTCGGGCGGGGCGGGCGGCAGGATGGCATCGAGCCGAGCGCCGCCGGTGTCGGGCACCATCCCCAAGCGTAGCCGGGCGCCGCTGGCGCCCAGCAGGCGCAGATCCCAGACGCCATCGGCAATGCGGCCGGGCAGCAACAACAAACTGACCAGCGGCAGCGCCCGCTCGGGCAGGATGTCGCAGACGGCGCTGACAGAGCCGCGCTGGCGCAGCAGAAATGCGCGCACCGCGGCGTGTCCGACAGCGAGTTCGTCGGTGGACGGCCCGGAGACCGCGTCGGTCACCTGCACGGACAGCGGCGTCCCGTTCGGGTTGATGAGTTGCACCACCAGGCGCATCCGCTGCTTCGTGTCGTTGAGGTGATGAAAGAAGAAGCGCGTCACCTTGCCGGGTTCCAGATCGGCTTCGTACCAGGTACCGGGCGCGGTGAGGCGTTCCGGGTCGTTGCTGAAGTAGAGCGCTTCGGCGTCGTTGAGCGTCGTCGGGCGGTGTTCGAGGATGACTTGCACGATCTTGTCGATGGTCAGGTACTGCTCGCCGGCGGCGTGCACGGCCACCTGATAGACGCGCACCGCCGGCGGCGTGATGGGCGTGATGCCGGTCGGCAGCGTGAAGCCGACCGCGGCGCCCTCGCGCGGCATGATTTGCGCGGACAGGGCGCGGGTCACGGTGTCGCGCACCGTTTCGGCGGGGACTTCGGCGCCGGTGACGATGGCCGTGACGCGGTTGGGGATGAGCGCCGCGCCCTCCATCACATGAACATAGAGCGTCAGGCCGAGGTCGGCGGCGGCGATGCGCAGTGTCGTCTGGCCGAGGCGCTGGCCGAAGACGATGAGTTCGCGGCCATCGGGCGCGGCGGTGACGGTGACCATCGAGGGGTCATAGCCGCCGGCACGCAGCGCGGGCGGCAGATTGCCGAGGACGGGGACATGCAGTTCGTCGCCCAGCGGCGCGCGCAGGAAACTTTGCGGGACAGAGATGTATGGCCGGCTGAACGCGGAATGCACGCCGGCCAGCCAGGCGCGGGCCAGCGCGGCCGGTTTCACCTTGGCCTTCTTGGCGCGGGTGCTGGTCGCGGTGGCGATCAGGGTGTCGCGGTAGAGGAGCTGCCAGATTCCGCGGCGCGACTCGACGGCGAACTCGGAGGGCTTGGCGCCGCGGTTGGCGGCCTCGCGCAGGCGGTCGGCGATGACAGCGTCGGCGGTGCTCTTGTCCCAGGTGCGGACGATGGGCGTGTCGTTGGCGAAAACGACGCCGCCGCTCGACTCGTATTTCGTCGTGAACAGGAGCGTGCTGACCGCGCCCGCCGGCGGCGCCAGCAGCGACACCACCACCATCCCCGCGCACAGGGCAGCGCAATGGCGGACGGCGGCGGGCGGCGTTCTCACGGCGACGCTGTCAATCTACCGCACCGCGCGCCGCCGCGCCATCGCGCCGCTCTCCACAGGATTGCCCGTCGTGCGCGCCGAAGGACGCAGCGGAGGGCTGCCAATGCGCCGGTTCCGGTGGGTGCTGCTCGTGTCGGTGATGTCGGTGGTGGCGGCGCAGACGCCGTATGAGGACACCAGCGGGTTCGACCGCGCCGCGGCGGCGGCGGGCCTGACGCGCGCCGACCTGGCGGTGGACCTCGACTATATGCGCCTTTACGGCGGCGACGACTATGCGCTGCCGCTCTACTGGACGATGCAGCACGACCCCTGGCGCATCCCGGCGCTGTCGGACGCGGTCGCTCACGGCGCCCTGGAGCGCACGACACTCGTGCGGCAGATTTCGGCGATGTCGCTGCTGACGACGCACGGCTCGCGGCGGGCGTGGCTCGAGCAGCCGCTCGACGACGCCAAGAAGCAGATGGCGACCGGCGACCCGCTGTACGGGGCGCTGCTCGCGCTGCGCACGGAGTGCGGCAAGGCGCCCACGGCCGCGGAGAAAGATGCGCTGCAGCAGAAGACGGCGGCCGTGCCGCTGTCGATCGCCAAGCCGGTGGCGCTCATCATCTACGGCACGCTGCTCTCGCTGACATGGTACGACCAGGCGCTGGCGCCGGTGCGCCGGTTGCCCAACGCCGACAAACTGCTTGCCGGATTTCCGGATGACTATGTCGGCGACACGGTGAAGCCCGAATTGCAGCAGGTGCTCGACACGCTCGATTTCGCGTACCTCTATGCCGGCGCGCAGGACCTAGCCGATGCGCTCGACCAGGCGCTGCCGATGCTGCACACCGCCCGGCCGGAACTGACGAAGAGCGTGTCGATCGAAACGCCGCTCGGTTCGATTGTGCTGTCGGGGCCGGGAGCGAACGACCACACGCCGGACGCCGGCGCCTTCCTCATCATTGATGCGAACGGCGATGATAAGTACACCGCCGGCGGCGGCGCAGACGGTCCGCAGCACCCCGTCGGCATCCTGATCGACCTCGGCGGGAACGACAAATACGCCGCCGCCGACGCCAAGCGCCCGACTTTCGGCGCCGCGCGGCTCGGTTATGGCTTCCTCATCGATGACGAGGGGAACGACGAATACACCGCGCAGAAGAACTCGCAGGGCTCGGGGTCCGGCGGCGTCGGCGCGCTGCTCGACACCGCGGGCAACGACCGCTATTCGCTGGTCGAGCACGGGCAGGGGGCGGGTTCGTTCGGGCTCGGGCTGCTGTGGGACAAGGACGGCAGCGACACCTACAGCGTCTACCAACTCGGGCAGGGGTTCGGGTTCACGCTCGGCGTCGGGTTTCTCGTTGACCACTTGGGCAACGACCGCTATGTGGCGAACGACACCGACATCAAGTTCCCGTCCGCGCAGAGCGACCAGCACAACGGGTCGTTGAGCCAGGGCTTCGGGTTCGGCCTGCGGGCTGACTTCAGCGACGGGCACTCGCTGGCGGGCGGCATCGGCGTGCTGGTGGACGGGACCGGCGACGACTTCTATTCATGCGGCGTCTTCGGCCAGGGCGGCGGCTATTGGTACGGCGTCGGCATCCTCGCCGACCTGAAGGGCAAGGACTCCTATCACGGCATTTGGTATGTGCAAGGGGCGTGCGCGCACTTTGCCGTCGGCGTCCTCTTTGACGCGGGCGAGGGCGACGACACCATCGAGGCGACGATGAATATGGCGCAGGGGGCGGGGCACGACTTCTCGTCCGGCTTCCTCTTTAACGCGGCGGGCAACGACATCTATAAGGCGCCGAACCTGTCGCTCGGCGCCGGCAACGCGAACGGGGCGGGCTACTTCTGGGAGGTCAGCGGCGCCGACACTTATCAGTCCTCCGGAACGACGCTCGGCTCGGCGAGCCACGCCTCGGAGTTGAAGGAAGCGAACTTCCGGCACAGCAGCCGCACCATCGGCGTCTTCCTCGACCAGGGCGGGACGGACACCTATCCGGCGGGCGTCCCCGATGTCGGCAACAACAAAGCGTGGCGCCACAGCGGGAGCGCCGGGCCGCGGCGCGAGGTCGGCGCCGGCCTCGACGAGGAGCGGAGCGGGGGGTAGATTACCGGCTGATGCCGGAACTGCCGACCGAGCCCGTTGCGCGCCGCTATTTCCGCGACTATCTGCGCCGGGGCGGGCACTTGGTGCTCGACCTGACTGCGGATGCAGCGAAGGACGCCCGCGAATTCGAGGGCGCCATCGGGTTCGTGCGCGACCCGCTGCCGCAAGATCAGGCGCCGCTCGGGGCGGTATTGGAGGTGAAACCGGCGCTGGCGCTGGGGCGCTATCACATCCACATCCACCGCCAGGATGAACTGCGCGACGGGCACATCTACGCGCACGCCCGGCTGCTGGAACCGAAGGTGGACGGCGTCGCCGAACTCGGCATCCTGATTTTGGGGCGCACCGCGAAAGGCCCCGCCGACCCGCTGGATTTCAGTTACATCGATTGACTCCCCCCCGGCGAGACGCCGGGGCTACCCCAAGAGGGTAGCGCGGGCCTCTGGCCCGCGTGGCCGAGGGCAGGCGACTTGCCTGCCCCCCTTTGTACGAGCCCGATTCATCGGGCGTCCACGGTGAGTCCGGGGATGTCATCCCCGGACCCGGAGGCGAACTGCAAAATCGCCGGTGACTCTGGCAGGTCAAGGATCTGCCCCCCGTGTCTCCTGCCATCCTGCCCTTGTTGCGGTGATTGTTTGATCGTCACCGATTCTGGCCCCGGCACGCCGGGGCTACCCGACCATCGCGTTTCCCCTCTCCTGACAGAAGAGGGGGCTGGGGGTGAGGCCGCGCACGCGATCCGGATGCCGGTAGTCCCTCTCCCTTCTAGGGAGAGGGTGGCCGCAGGCCGGGAGAGGGGAGACCGGGCATCGCCTGCAAAGCCGCGTGGCGAATCATCGCTCGCACCCAGAGCGGCCTCCCTTTCACACTCTGATTCATGGAGCGGAGCACACGCAATCCACGCGCTCGCAAGTATTCCCGGCGCTCGTGATCGGCATCTTGTTGGTCGGTCGGCAAATGGACAGCGCCTTCGAGTTCTACGACGAGCCGCGCGGCGCGGCAGTAGAAGTCCACGACGAACGGCCCAATCGGATGTTGGCGCCGGAACCGCAACCCGTTGAGTCGTTCTCCTCGCAGGAACTCCCATAATTCGCGCTCTTCGGGAGTCTGATTTCGCCGCAATGGACGAGTGATTTCGGATCGGCGTCCCATGAAGCACGGGATCCGGTGCGGATTCGAATTCCCCTCACCCCCGCTTCGCGTACCCCTCTCCCAGTTTGGGAGAGGGGACAACCGGCATCCTGATTGCAGCAAGCCGCATCTCCGAGGCAGGCAAGATGCCTGCCGCCCTGTGGACTTTGTTGTTCTCTCCCCCATGCCACCTGTTTTGGGCCGAATCCGCACAGGCGGGGGGCGATTCCGCACATGGTGGGGGGTAGTGCGGGTGTGGAATAGACCATCGCGTGCAGTCGCTCGGCCGATCGCTTGCAAAACGACGCGATGCGCACGGAAGCCTGTAGAGAAAGGCAAACCCGCAGCAATGTGGGGACGCAAAGCCATGGGTCCGACCGTCAAGCCGGATTGCCAGGCCGCCACAGAGGCGCGTGAGTGCCCTTGGGGCGGAGGCGCAGCCGGTCGGCACTAATCGGAGGCACGAGGGCGCAAACGCGATGGCGGGACAGCGACTAATCCTTCCCTTGTTTATGGGCGCCGTGCTCGTCGCCTTGGGCGTCGGGCTGGCGCACCAGTTGTACGGCGCGCTGCCGGGGGCGCTGCAGGTCTCCAATGAATTGGCCTGGGCGGCCGAGGCGGGGCTGTATGTCGTCGGCGTGGCGCTGGCGTCGCGCTCGCTGCGGCTCTCCCAGATGGTGATGGTGTTCGGCGCGATGGTGGCGCTGCGGCTGGGGATGTCGTGGGGCGTTGCCCAGATGCACGGCGGCAATCCGGGCGGCTTGGAACTGCGCGGGCTGCTGGCGGTGTTTGCGCTGGCGGCGGGGCTGGCGACGAAGGAAATCCTGCTGGCGCTCGACGGCGCCGGTCCGGAGGTCGTGGTGCGGACCGCGGCGCGGGCCGCTTCGGCAGGGGTGGGGCGTTCGGCGCCCGCGGCGCGGCTGGAGCGGGTGTCCTTCCGATTTCTGACGACGGATGCGGCAGCGTCGCCGCAGGCAGAGGCGTTCAAGCCGGCGACGCCGGAGATTGCGCCGGCGGCCGAGTTGGTCTCGCCGCTCGTTCCGCCGCCACTGCCGGAGGAATATGCAGAGCGACCGATTGAAGTGCCGGCGGCAGCGCTGCTGAAGCAGTTGCCCCCGGACTGGGTGAACGACCCGCACGGCACGCGCGCCGAGACGGAAGTCGTGCGCATCCCGCTGGCGGTGCTGTGGCCGGAGATGCGCGAAGGCGAGTTGCGCATCCCGCTGTCCGACTTGCAACCGTACTTGCCGCACGGCCTGGTCGCGGTGCCGGCGGTGGGACGCAACGGACACGCGGTGACGGATTTGCTGGTGCCGATGTCGGTGGTGGTGCCGCAGTTGCCGGGCGAGTTGTTCGCGCTCGGCCGCCGCGCGCCGCTGCCGTGGTCGAAGATGGAACTCGAGACGACGACCCCGCTCTTCGCGCCGACCAACGGGACCCTGCGCGTGGCCACCGCGCCGGTGGCCGTGACGGCGCCGGCGCCGCGGGGCTAAGGGGCGCACGATGGCGGCGATCAATTACACGCTGAAAGAGATCGGCTGCAAGATCGTCTATTACGGCCCCGGGCTCGGGGGTAAGACGACGAACTTGAAGCAGATCCACGACATGGTGGCGACGGACCAGAAGGGCAACCTGATTTCGCTGGCGACGCCGGGCGAACGCACGCTGTTCTTCGACTTCCTGCCAATTGATGCGCCGCGCGTGCACGGCTTCACGACCAAGTTTCAGTTGTACACGGTGCCTGGGCAGCAGAATTACAACGCGACGCGGCGGCTGGTGCTGCGCGGCGTGGACGGTGTCGTGTTCGTTTGCGACAGCCAGTGGGACAAATTGCACGAGACGGTGCAAAGTTTTCGCAACTTGCAGGAAAACCTGGCGACCTACGGGACTTCGCTGGCGCAGGTGCCGTTCGTCATCCAGTTCAATAAGCGCGATCTGGATGGCGTGGCGCCGACCGAATATCTGCAATTCCTGCTGAACGAATATGAAGTGCCGAGTTTCGAAACGGTCGCGGTCAACGGCGACGGCGTGCTCGACACGCTGAATTGCATCAGCGAGCGGGTGCTGGCCAACCTGCGGCACAAGCACGGGCGGACCGAATAATGGGCCTGCACGGCGATCTGGCGGACTTGAATTTCGCCGAACTGCTCCAGATGCTGAATCTGGGGCGGAAGAGCGGGACGCTGCAGGTGCGCTGCGGCGACTTCATCGGCACCGTCCACCTGGTGGACGGCGAAGTCGTGCACGCCGTGGTCAAGGGGACGCCGACCGCGGAACAAGCCATCTTCCAGCTGCTCGGCGCCACGATGGGGGAATTCGAATTCGACGCGGTCTGCGCGCAGGTGCGGCGGACGATCGAGCAGTCGACGGACGCGCTGCTGTTGGAAGCGATGAAGCGGATGGACGAGTGGCAGGAACTCGACCGCACGATCGGCGCGAATGTGCCGCTGCGCATTGCGGCGGCCGACATCGCGGAGCGCATGGACTCGCTGCCGCCCGGACCGAAAGAACTGCTGCGGCTGGTGGACGGCAAGCGCAGCATCGTGCAGATCGTGAAGTTGAGCGGCGTCGATCCGGTGAAGGCATTGATGGGGGTGACGGAGTTGGTGGCTTCGGGGGTGGTGGAACGCTGCCAGGACCCGGCGGCGCCGATGACCGGGGCCGGCGCCATCCATGTGGCGGTGGGGAATGGCGACGGGGGGCGGCAAAGCGAGAAATCGGTTGATCGGTTGCTTATCCAGCCCTTGAAAAGTGAGCGGTAAATCTATAGCATACCGCCTACCCTTTATGGAAGAAGCGTAGCGGTACGAACTCACTCGACCGACGCGTGCGCGGTGCGGACGGCGCGAGAGAGGGGGGACGCGTGAACTTTCTCCGTCAAGGTCCATGGGGCAACGATGTCATCGGTGTCGACATCGGAACCCACACCATCAAGGTGATGCAAATGGAGCGCCAGCGGGACGGCTGGGCGCCGAAGCGCGCGGGCATGACCCCGACGCCGGGGAGCGCGCTGAAGGGCGGCATTATCGACGACCCGCTGCCGATTGCGCAGGCGCTGAACGAATTGCTGCGCGCGCTCGATTTGCGCGCCGGACACGCCGTCTGCGGCGTCGCCGGGTTGAGCGTCGTGGCGCGCACGCTGCAACTGCCGGTGATGCCGGAGCCGCAACTGCGCAAGACCATCCGCTGGGAAATCCGCAACTACATCTCCTTCCCGGTGGAAGACGCGGTGACCGAATTCTCCGTCGTCAACCCGGGCGAGGCCGGCGGGCAGTCGGAAGTGATGGTCGTGGCGTGCCCGCGCGATATGGTCAACCACCGGATGCTGGTGCTCGACCATTGCGGCCTGGAGGCGATCGCGGTCGAAATCGACCCGTTTGCGGCCTTGCGGGCGCTGGCGGACCTGCACGGCTATCACAACGGCAACGGGCACGGGGAGCAGCCGCTGCTGGCGTTCGTCGGCATTGGCGCCTCGTGGACCGACATCACCATCCTGCGGGGCAACGATTTCATCCTGACCCGGTCGCTGCCGCTGGCGGGCAACCACCTGACGGAGGCCATCGCCTCGACCCTGTCGATCGACGACCAAGCGGCCCAGCAGTTGAAGGAAAGCGGCCTGCAGGTGGTGCGGTCGGAAGAGCAGCGGTCGCTGCTGTCCCCCGACGCCCAGCAGGCCAGCCGGGCAATTGAGCCGTTCCTGGAGGAATTGGCCCGTGAATTGCGCCGATCTCTGGCCTACTACGACTTCCAGCAGCCGGCGACCGAGACGCCCGAAGAGGCGCCGACGGCCGGCCGCATCATCCTGTACGGCGGCACGGCACGGCTGCCGGGGCTCGCCGCCTACTTCGAGCACGCCCTGAACCTGCCGACCGAGACGGCGCAGCTGTTCGCCGTGCCGGCGGGGACGCAGCCCGACTCCGAGGAAGCGGCGTACTTCGCCAGTCACGGGCCGACCTGGGCGACGGTGACGGGCCTGGCGCTCCGTGAATTCCTGGCGAACGGCCACGGCCGCCGCGCGAAGGGAGCCCACTAATGTTTGACATCAACCTGATCGCCGACCAGCGCGCGCGCAAGATGCGCGGCCGGCGGATGCGCCGGGTGACGATTTACAGTCTGATCGGGCTGATCGTCGGCGTCGGCGCCATGTTCGGCACGATGACGGTGAACGCGCTGATGCTGCGCGGTCGCATCGCCGAGGTCGACGCCGAACTGGACAACCCCGAATTGCGGCAGCAACTCGACCACTACTACACGCTCGAGTCGCAGCTGACGAATCTGCGGCCGCGCGTGCAATTGCTGGAGCGCGTGCACAGCAGCGAGTTCGCCTGGCTGCTGGTGGCGCATGACCTGGGGCAGGCGATCCCGGGCGACGCCTGGCTGACCCGGTTTGCCTCGAAGCGCCGCGACAAGGACCACACGATTACGGTGGCCGGCGTGGCGCTGACGCAGCGCAGCGTCGGCGATTACATGCTGGCGCTGGCCGACCAGCCGTGGGTGAAGATGCCCGACCTGTCCTTCACCCGGCGCAAGACACTCGGGGGCACGGAGGTGATGGAGTACGAAATCAACCTCTCGCTGGCCGCCCCGGTTGGGAGCTTCCTGGAATGAGCAGCCATCGCACGCACTCGATCTTCTATCTCTGCGCGGCCGCGGCCTTTCTGGCGATCGCCGGGGGCGGCTGGTGGATCTACCAGTCGAAATCCCACGAATTGGCGAAACTCGACACGGAACTGACCACCAAGTCCGATGAACTGCACACCCTGCAGGACAAGGTGGCGCAACTGCCGGGGATGACGGACGAGTTCGGACAGCTGAAATCGCGGCTGGCCATCCTCGAGCCGGCACTGCCGACGGCGGAATATGTGCCGACCTTCTTGCAGCAGATCGAGAAGATTGCGATCGAGACCGGCAATGTGATCGACGGCATCCGCCCGCGCCCGGCGCGCGTGTCGACCAGGCCGAAGGCGGCCTCGACGGGCGCCGAAGCGATGGCAGACTCGAAGGGGCTGGCGGCGCCGAAAGACGCGCCGTCGGTTTCGGAGGCGGAACAGAAGTCCCTCGAGAAAGCGAAGAAATACTACGATGTCCTGGCGCTGCAGATCAGCATCCTGGGCGACTATCACACGATTCAGAAGTTCCTCGACCGGCTGACGCAGTTCCCGAAGATGATCGCGATCAATGAGATCGCGGCGCGCCCGCCGGTGGCGGTCGAATACGGCGAGAAGCCGAAATTGCTGGTGACGCTGGACGCGGTGGCGCTGATTCTGAAGCCGATTCCGGACCTCGACGCGGCGGACAGCGCCGCGCCGGCCGCCCCGTCGTCCGCGAAGGCGTCGCCCGCCTCCGGCGCGCAGACGCGCCGGCCGGCATCCCGCAAGACGGACGCGGAGGGAGGTTCCTAACATGGCCAAGCGCAAGCGCGACATCATCGTGCTGTCGGTCGTAGTGGTGGGCCTGGGGGCACTGGGCGCGATGACGCTCGGCCCGTCGCTGTTCGGCCACCCCAAGAAGGCCGCAACCAAGACGGCGGTGAAGGCCAAGCCGGACGCGACGCCCGCGGACGAGCCCGCCGGGAAGAAGTTCGACTGGATGACGACCGGGCCGCAACCGACGGTGGCCCGCGATCCGTTCTCGGTGACCGTACCGCTGCGCCTGGCAGGCGGACGCACCGCGCCCGCGCCGTCGCGTTCGACGGCCCCGGCGCCGGCGTGGGACTTCCCGTCGGTGGCGCCGTGGGGCAGCACGCCGGGCACCACGCCCGGCGGGGCGCCCGCGTTGACTGCGAATTCGAAACCCGCCAAGACCCCGGCGGTGCCGGTCTTGACCGGCACGCTGCTGGGCGACCCGCCGCTGGCGCTGATTTCTTTCGGCGGACAGCGCGTGATTGTCCAGCGCGGGGATTGGATCGGCGATCAGTATCTCGTCGTGTCGATTGACTCGGGCCAATGCGTTCTGACGAACGGGTCCGAGCAGATTGCCCTCACCCTGGGAGGAGCCAAATGAGAACTGGACGGGTCTGGTCACAAGTGACCCGCGCCCGCATGGTGTTCCGTGCGGGCTTGGTCGCGTGCTTGCTGGCGACCGTCGTGGGCACGGCCCCGGCAGCGCCGGCCGGCCGCGTCACGCTGGACTTCGTGGAAGCCAACATCGTGGATGTGCTGCAGGCGCTGGCGACGCAGACAGGCGTGGACATCGCCGTCAGCAACAGCGTCACCGGAACGGTCACGCTGCGACTGCGACAGGTCAGCCTCGAACAAGCGCTCGACATGATCGTGCGCTTCCGGGGCTTCGACTACGCCCTGTATCAGAATGTCTATGTCGTCGGGACGCCGCAGGAAGTGCAGGCCATCGTGTCCAAGGTGGCCGTCGAGGTCGTGAATGTGCAGTATTCCTCGCCGGAGGACCTGGCGCAGTCGCTCCAGGAGAACTTCCCCGGCCTGCACACCGAAGTCACTTCGACGGGCGCCGGCCTGGTGCTGCGCGGCGACCCGGCCGTGGTGACGCGTGCGATCGCCTTCATCAAGGTGGCCGACGCGGCGCCGAGCGCCGGCGCGGCGAAGGTGGTGTTTTACGAACAACAGTATCTCGACCCGTATGAGTTACAGGCAACGCTCGCCGCGATGTTCGGCGAGGACTTGAAGATCACGCTCGGTCCGCGTTCCCTGACCCCGCAATTGATGTCGCCGGGCAAGGGTGGCGGTGGTGGTGGCGGCGGCGCCCTCGGTGGCGGCGGTGGCGGCGGTGGCGGCGGCGTGCCGGGCTTGGGCAACTTCCTGAAGAGCCCGGCGACGGAAGGCCACCAGATTGGCGACAAGTCCCCGGAATACGAGGCAGCGCCGATTATGGGCCTGATCCTGTCGGGCCCGACGCCGACGGTGACGCGAGCGGTGGCCCTCTGCAAGCAGCTGGATGTGGCGCCGCTTCTGTTGCTCTACAAGGCCACTGTGGTTGAAACCAATATCGGCAACAACAGCCGGGCCGGCATCGACTGGAACCTCGACAGCGTCGGCACCATCATCGGCGAATTGCTGCCGGCGGAGGGGACGGGCGGCAGCGTGTCGGACCCGTCTGACCCGTCCGCATCGTTCCCGTCGCGTGGGAGTCTGTCGGTGGGCGTCATTGGCCGCACCAGTGCCAGCACGCCCGTGAGCTTGAGCGCGATGCTGTCGCGGACGGACTCGCAGATTCTGGCCGACCCGACCATCCTGACGCTGGACGGCCGCGAGGCCATCATCCACGCCGGGGCGACGGAGTTCTTCACCCTGTTGACGTCGACGCAGACGGCCGTGTTCCAACAGGCGGTGGCGTTCCCGATCGGGGTGACGCTGCTGGTGAACGGCAAGATCACCGGCGACGACGAAGTGACGATGACGCTGCAGCCCGTCGTGAGCAGCGCGTCGCCATCGGCCTTCTCGTCGCAATTCCCGTCGATCCGGGAGCGCCGAGCACTGACGACGGTGCGGGTGCGCAGCGGCGACACGATTGTGCTCGGCGGCTTGCGCCGTGAGGACATTCAGAATGTCCGCCGGAGCGTGCCGTTGCTGGGCGACCTGCCGCTGATCGGCGACTTGCTCTTCTCCCACAAGTCGAAGACGAAGAGCAGCACCGAGGTGACCATTTTCATCTCCGTGCAGATCGTCAAGGCCGCCGACCGGAAGGGCGTGGCCCCGGTGGTGCCCGCGGTGCCGATCATCCCATCGACCGGCGGGAAGTAACGACAACCAACCGGATGGGCGAGTCCGAGGGCGGGTATGGCTACAGCAGCCCATTCTCAATCATTGATTGACACGCTGCGCGAGGTCGCGGGGATTTCCGACCGCGACCTCGAGCACGCGCTCGAGGTGCACCGGAGCACGCACGAGCCGCTGCCCGAAGTGCTGGTCAATATGGGTGTGCTCACGGCGGAACAGCGGGCCCAGTGCCTCGCCCGGCACTGGGGGGTCCCGTTCGTCCACATCAAGGTGACGGACATTCCGCCCGAGGCGGTGCGGCTCATCCCCCCCGACCTGTTGCAGCGCCTGCGCGTCGTGCCCCTGGGGCAGTCGGGCAAGCGCTTGAGCGTGGCGATGAGCAATCCCCTGGACATCTTCGCCATCGACCAACTGCGGCTGGTGACGGGCTTTGACATCGAGCCGGCGATGGCGACCGAAGACGACCTGAACCAGGCCATCCCGGCGCTGCTGTTCGGCGGCGGCGAGGAAATCACCAAGACCCTGAAGCAGGTGACCGACCAGATGGATGTCGGCGACCAGGACTTCCTGGTGAACACATCGACCGACGATGAGACCGACCTCGACGCGCTGCGCGAGATGATGGACCAGGCGCCGGTCATCAAGCTGGTCAACCTGATCGTGCAGCAGGCCATCCAAGACAGCGCCAGCGACATCCACCTGCAGCCGGAAGAGAAACAACTGCGGGTGCGGATGCGCGTGGACGGCATCCTGCATGACAAGATGACAGTGCCGAAGCAGGTGCAGTCGGCGCTGCTCTCCCGCGTGAAATTGATGGCGGACATGGATATTTCAGAGAAGCGGGCGCCGCAGGACGGGCGCATCAGTCTCCGGTTCCGCGGGCGCGAGTACGACTTCCGGGTGTCGTCGTATCCGGGGTCGAACGGCGAGAAAATCGTCTTGCGCGTGCTCGACAAGCGGGGACTGAACCGCGGGCTGCACCAGGTGGGGATCACCGGGGCGCTGCTCGAGGAGTTCGAGCGGCTCTATCACCGGCCGCACGGCATCGTGCTGGTGACCGGGCCGACGGGGTCGGGCAAGACGACAACGCTCTATTCGGTGCTACGGCAGATTAACAGTCCGGAAAAAAATATCCTCACGATTGAGGACCCGGTGGAATATCAATTGGCAGGCCTGACGCAAGGGCAGGTGAACCCGCGCGCCCAGGTGACCTTCGCCTCGGCGCTGCGGACGATGCTGCGGCAGGACCCCAACATCATTCTGGTGGGCGAGATGCGAGACCAGGAAACAGCGAAAATCGCCATCGAGGCGGCGCTGACGGGGCACTTGGTGTTCTCGACGCTGCACACCAACGACGCCCCGACGGCGGCGACGCGCCTGATGGAAATGGGCGTCGAGCCGTTCCTGGTGGCCTCAACACTGGCGGGCGTGCTGGCCCAACGGCTGGTGCGCGTGATTTGCACGGAATGCAAGGAAGAGTACGAGCCGCCGCGCGAGGCCTATGAGCGGCTGGGCATCGCGGTGGGGGGCGACAATGTGCGCTTCTACCGCGGCAAGGGCTGCAAGAACTGCGGGCAGACGGGCTACAAGGGGCGCATCGGCGTGTTCGAACTGATGGTGGTGACGGACACCATCCGGCAGTTGATTCTGGGCCGGGCGGGGGCGCACGAGCTGTCCGAGGCGGCGCGCCTGGAGGGGATGGTGCCGCTGCGGGGCGACGCGATGCACAAAGTGTTGGAAGGCGTGACCACAATGGAGGAGGCGCTGCGTGTCATTCATACCGGTGACTGACGACGGCGCCCATGTCAGGGGCTCGAAGGTCCCCTTCGGCCACGGCACCGACGAACTGCTGATCCACGCGATCGAGCGGAAGTCGTCGGACTTGCACCTGACCGCCGGCCTGCCCCCGATGATCCGGGTGGACGGGACACTGCGGCCGCTCGACCAGTATCCGGTGCTCGACCCGATGGACACGCAGACGATGCTGTACCAGATTTTGACCGACCGCCAGATTACGCGGTTCGAGTCCGAGCATGAACTCGACTTTTCGTATGGGGTGCGGGGCATCGGGCGGTTCCGCGTGAATTCGTACATCCAGCGCGGGGCGATCGGGGTGGCCTTCCGGGTCATTCCCAGCAAGATTCCGTCCCTCGAGGACCTCGGCCTGCCGGCGGCGACGCTGCGGCGGATGTGCACGCGCGGCTCCGGCCTGATCCTGGTGACGGGACCGACGGGCGCGGGCAAGTCCACCTCGCTGGCGAGCATGGTCGATGTGGTGAACACGACGCGGCGCTGCCACATCATGACCATTGAGGACCCGATCGAGTACCTGCACATGCACAAACAGAGCATGGTGAATCAGCGCGAACTGGGCAGCGACACCTTCGCCTTCAGCGCCGCGCTGCGGGCCGTCTTGCGCGAGGACCCGGATGTCATCCTGGTCGGCGAGATGCGCGACCTGGAGACCATCCAGGCGGCGCTGACGGTGGCGGAGACGGGCCACTTGGTGTTCGCCACGCTGCACACGCGCAGCGCCCCGCAATCGATCGACCGCATCATCGATGTCTTCCCGCCGCACCAGCAGGAGCAGATCCGCATCCAACTGGCGTCCACGCTCGAGGCGGTGGTGTCGCAGCAATTGCTGCCGCGCTACGGGACGCCGGGGCGAGTGCCGGCCTACGAAATCATGATCTGCAACTCGGCGGTGCGGAACCTGATCCGGGAAGGCAAGACCCGGCAGATTTATTCGGTGATCGAGACCAGCGCGCAGGAGGGGATGGTGTTGATGGATGTGACGCTGGCCGAATTGCAGGCCCGCGGCGCCGTCTCCTACGAGGATGCGCTGCACCACTGTCTCGACCCGGACTATTTCAAGCGCCTGTCACGGCGGAATTGACGCGGGAGAGGACGGAGACCTATGCCTTTTTATCAATATGAGGCCCTGGATGCGTCGGGTGCATCGATTCGCGGGCGGCTGGAAGCGGACAGCGTGGAAGCGATCCGCACCCGGCTTGCGTCGCTGCACTATGTCGTGGTGGACATCCACGAGACGCGCCCGACGACGGCATTCAATTTTTTCCAGCGGTTCCGCCGCGTCAAGCTCAAGGAACTGGCGCTCTTCTCCCGCCAATTCTCGGCGATGATCAATGCCGGCTTGAGCGTCGGGAAGTCGCTCGACATTCTGCGCCAGCAGCTGAAAGACCCGACGATGCGCGAGGTGGTGACGGAGATCAAGTCGGATGTCTCGTCCGGCTTGAGTCTCGGCGACGGGATGTCGCGCCACCCGAAGGTGTTCAGCGGGCTGTATTTGAGCATGATCCGCGCCGCGGAAGCGGGCGGGGTGCTCGACGAGGTGATGGACCGGCTGTCGGTCTACCTCGAGAACGAGCACGAACTGAAGTCGAAGGTGAAGTCGGCGATGATGTACCCGGTGCTGGTCTTCGGGTTTGCGATGCTGGTGCTGACCGGGCTGGTGCTGTTCATTCTGCCGAACTTCAAGATGATTTTCGACTCGATGAACCTGAAACTGCCGCTGTCCACCCGCGTCATGGTGGACGGGTCGACCTGGACGCGCGACCATTGGTATGCGCCGCTGATGGCGATCGCGGTGCTCGTGACCGGCTACATCATCTTCTCCCGGACGGAGAAGGGCGCCGACACGATTGACGGGCTGAAACTGAAAGTGCCCGTGTTCGGCGACATGATGTTGAAACTCTCCATTTCACGGTTTTCGCGCACCTTCAGCACGCTCATCAGCAGCGGCGTGCCGATCCTGCGGTCGATGGAAATCGTGATGGAGACGCTGGGCAACCGCATCGTGGCGAAAGCGGTGCAGGGAGCGTTGCGCAGCGTCAAGGAAGGCGACCGGTTGAGCACCCCGCTGATGAACTCGGGCATCTTCCCGCCGATGGTGACGCAAATGATGGCCGTCGGCGAGGAAACCGGCCGGCTCGACTTCATGCTGTCGAAGGTGTCGGACTTCTACGAGCGCGAAGTGGACTCCACGCTCAAGGGGCTGACCTCGTTGATCGAACCGCTGATGATCATCGGCGTCGGCGCCATCGTGGCGTTCGTGGCGATTTCCGTGATCAGCCCGATTTACTCCCTGGTGGGGTCGATCGGCGCCGAGGGCTAAGCGCCGGCGACACCCTTCCGGGGGACGGAGGGCAGCAATGGGGATGTTGCAGCCACGGCCGACGGGCGGCGATGAGATCGTGCCGCTCTTCGAGCAATATGTGCGACAGCGCACGCCGGAGTTGCGCGAGGCGCTCATCGCCAAGCACCGGGACCTGGTGCGGGCGGTGGCGCGGCGCTATGTCAGCGTCGGCGAGCCGGTGGACGACCTGGTGCAAGAGGGCACAATCGGCCTGATCAACGCCGTGGATATGTTCGACCCCAAGCGCGGCGTCAAATTCACCACCTACGCGACGCATCTCATCTCCGGCCACATCCAGCATTACCTGCGCGACAAGGGACGCCTCATTCGCCAGCCCGCCTGGGTGCAGGAGGCGACCAGCAAGCTGCGCAAGGCGCACGAGATCCTGACCCAGCAACTAGGCCGCGAGCCGCTGGTCAGCGAACTGGCCAAGGCCGCAAAACTGCCCGAGAACACGGTCGCCGACATCCTGCGGGCGCAGGAATTGAGCTGGGTGGTGCCGCTCGAAGTCGTCGAAGGCGACGATGACAGCCATCACATTGATGAAGACAAGGTCTTCGACAAAGCGCTCAAGGAATTCCGGCTGCCACTCGAAGACCGGATGATGCTCGAGCACACGATGACGAAGTTGAAGGACCTAGAACGCCAGGTGCTGCAATACTTCTTCTTCCTCGATCTGAACCAGTCGGAAATCGCACGGCGGCTCGGCATTTCAGTCAACTACGCCTCCTATTTGCTACGCGGGGCGCTGGCGAAGCTGCGCCAGCACTTCCTGGCGGCGCCGCCGGAATCGGAGGCGCTGACGCGCCATGTCACCGACGAGGCGCTCGAGCCGGACCCGGTGACGACACTGCCGACGGCGGCCTATTATTCGGCGCGCCTGGAAGAGGAAGTCGAGCGGGCGACCCGCTATCCGCAGCACTTCGCGGTGCTGGCGGTGCAGTTCACGCCGCCGGCGGGGGGCTGCCCGGCGGACGACGATTTACGGCAATTGGCGCAGGCGCTGCGGCGCCAGGTGCGTCAACCCGACATCATCGCCCGCCTGGAGGGCGGCAGCTTCGCCCTGCTCCTGCCGCACACGGGCCGCGAGGCCCGGGTGTTGAGCGAGCGCATTGCCGACCGGACGGGGCGGCTGTTCCCCGGGCGGTTCCAGGTGCGCATCGGCTTCGCCGTCTTCCCGTATGACAGTCGCAGCGCCCGGGGCTTGCTGCAGGCGGCGCGCGGCGCCATCGACGCCGTCGCGGAAGTTGCCAAGTTGGCGCCCACCCGCCGCACGGGAGACCGCCGGGCCTCGGACCGCCGGGGATCCCAGCCCGCCTGACGGTCACGCCGGACGCCCGGACCACGAGCCGGAATTCTCCCCTCACACCCGCCGGGGCCGTATGGAAGAACCCCACAAGCAGGGCGGACGAACAGGGCGAGGACAACTGACGATGCCGGACTATCAACGGACTCATCGCTTGGGGGCACTGCGACGCGCCGGACGGGGCTTCACACTGATTGAAGCCCTGCTGGTCGTGGTCCTCATCACACTGATTGCCCTGATCGTCATTCCGCGGTTCATCGGGGCGTCCACCAAGTCCCGAGAGGCCGCGCTGCGGGGCGACCTGCACGAGCTGCGGACGGCCATCCAGCGGTTTGAGGCGGACACGGGGGCTTACCCGCCGGCGCTGGCCGACCTGATGGCGGCGAGCGCTGTCAACATCAGCGCCGACGCCGACGGCCGGAACATCAGCGTGGACAAGGACGGCTATCACGGGCCGTATATGACCACGGGCGACGACCTGCTGCCGAAGGACGCGATTACCAAAGCGGTCGATTGGGATTACAGCAATGTAACAGGGGCGGTGCGCTCGTCCTCGGTGCTGCGAGCCACGGACGGCTCTTTCTACTCGGAATGGTAGGCGAAACTCGGGTGTGCAGGCGGGGACCGGATTGTGGAACAACGGAGTGCCGCGCGAGACGCGGCCAACTGCAAGTGACTCTGAAATGGAGGTAGCGAAAGCATGTTGATGGCACGGTGTGCACGCCGCCGTCACGGTTTCACCTTGATCGAAATGCTGATCGTGATCGTCGTGATCGCGATCCTGGCGCTCATCGTGATTCCGAGACTGCTCGGTGCGGGCCGCAAGGCTCGTGAGTCTTCGTTGCGCGCGGACCTGCGCCAGTTGCGGACCTCGATCCAGCACTTTGAGGCCGACACGGGTGCGTATCCGCCCGACCTGACCGATGTCATGGCTGCCGACGGCGCGTCGATCAGCGCCGACGCGGACGGTCGCGGCTTCTCGGTCGACCGCAATGGCTACCAGGGTCCATACCTGCGCACGGCGACCAACCTGCTGCCGAACGACCCGTTCACGGCGGCCGCGGACTGGACCTACGACAACGCCAGTGGGGATGTCCACAGCGCCTCGACCCTCACCGGGCTCGACGGCACCGACTACACCACCTGGTAAGAAGTTGATGATGTGCGGGGGGACAGCGTCCGCTGGACGCTGTCCCCACTGCGCACCACGCATGAGAGATTTGCAGACACTGGTGCGAGGCGAGAGATGAGAGGCTTGAGCATGATGAACCACAGTCACCGCGAACCGATGGCGAGGCAGCGAGGACGACGGGGCATCTCCCTGGTGGAGATCCTCGTCGCGGCATTGGTGATCGGCATCGGGCTGGTGGGGGTCAGCGCGCTGGTCATCACCGGCCTGGTGACGAGCCGGAAGGCGGAACGAATGACCCTGGCGACGAGCGCCGCGGAGCGGCAGTTGGAGCGCATCCGGGCGCTGGGGTATGTCAACGCCACCGTGGACACGACGCACTTCCCGGAAGCGGACTACACCATCATCCAGGCCAATGACAATAAGACCGGAACCGTCGGCTTTACGGTGTCGGACCTGCCGGAGGGCGAAGGCACCATTGAAATCAACTACTACGACAGCCCGATCGGCATCTTTCCGAACTTGAAGACCGCAGTGATTTCCATCGATTGGGGCGGCTCGAGCCAGACGCGCGGCCATGTGGAATTGGCCACGCTGATTGCGAACCGGCCATGACGACTCGCATGCGCTTGGCGGCACGACGCCGGGGCATCACGCTCATCGAGATGCTGGTGGCGTCGGCGATTATCGCCCTGATTGTGGGGGCGATCGGCTCGCTCTATGTGTCGACGCTCAAACTTTGGAACAAGGGCTCGGCCGAAGACCTGGCCAAGCAGAAAGCGGCGTGGGTGCTGACCCGGGCCACCGATGACTTCCGCACCACGATGCAAGTAGTGGACTTCAGCGACACCTGGGTGGAAGCGCGAGTCCCCGAAATCTCATGGGATGCCGACCTCGGCACGCGGATGAATGTGGTGGCGATCGACGAGGCCGGCGAGTTGTTTCTGGAAAAGGGCGGATTCGTCGAGTACTTCCTGGGCGATGCGGACGGCGCCGCCGCCGATGACGGGACCTATGTGTGGCGGCAGACGCTGGACTCCGACGGGAATGTGATCGAGACGCGGCAATTGGCCGACAGCGTCCTGACCAACCCGGACGATCCGGCGACCGGCGCGCCGAAGCCGTTCATCAAGTACTGGCCCGTGTTCGAGACCGGCCGCGCAGTCGAAATGACGCTGACGGTGTCGGCGAAGGTGGGGCCGAACACTTCGACCATTACGATGTCAGACTGGTTCATGCTGCGGAACCGCTGAACCGACGCGGGTCCGCCACGGAGCGTAACGCATGCCTTTCGGCAACCAGCCCGGGGGGGATGCGGCGAGCGAGGAGATGGCCGGCGGCGCGGTGCGCCGACAAATTCGCGGTCGTCTGTCCCATTGGGAATCCACTTCCTTCCACGCCGTTCACGCGGTCTGCATCGCGGGCGCGAATCGTGTCCGCAATTCACCACGGCCCCGGCCCACGGATGTACGGCGCGCGTATCAGACACTGGGGCGCCGGATGGAACAATGGAGTGTGAACGCTTGGACGCTCGGGACCTCGGTGGGGGCCCGCTGATGGACCGCACACACGCATACAAAGGAGTCCTGGAATGTTGACTCGGAGGGGTACTGCAGTGGTGGGCGACCGTCCGCGGCGCGCGCGCCGCGGGCAGCGCGGATTCGTGCTGCCTATGGCCTTGGTGTCGACTTTCGTCCTGCTGACGCTCGGGATGTCGTATTTGCAGAGCGCCGCAACCAGTCTGCTCGACGCGACGCGCTATCGCAATGAAGTGCAGTCGCTGGCGCTGGCCGAGGGCGGGGCCGAGTTGATGCTCGACCTGCTCTACGACGACTACTACGACGCGGCGGGCTCGCTCCTGGCCAACGGGTCGGCGGGGCCGTTCAACATGGACACCGACTGGGGCCGCATCTGGGTGCAGGCCACGCACCCGTACTTGAATGTGCAGTACGGCGTGATGGTGGACGCCCGGTCGTATGTGTCGCCGCACGATGACAATGTGCTCTCGGACGGGACGCTGACCTGGCTCAACCCAGGCCGGTGGGGCCTGATGACGCCGGCGTACGCGTCGGCGCCGGAAACGGCCAAGCGCGGGCATGTCTATGTCGTCGCCAAGGTGCTGGTGAATGTCGACAACCTCTGGGAAGGGGCGCTGTGGTCGAATAACTCGATGACCTTCAACGGCGGCGTCACCGTGAACCCGGACGGGAACGGCATCGGCGACCAGGCGTACGCGAACGGCAACATCAACTTCAACAGCGGTTCGGCGGACTTCGAGGCGACGGCGCACTTGTATGCGACCGGCCAGATCAATAACGCGCCGGGCAGCATTCCGCCGGCCAACATTTTTGAGGATGTCGCTCGGATGAGCATGCCGGTGATTGACCCGCAGTATTACATCGACAATGCCGACTATGTGCACGAAGGCGACCTGCACATGACCGGCCAGTGCGGCGTCGTGGCGCTGAACGCGCCGGGGGAGTCCGGCGCGGCGCGCCTGGCCTCCGGCCTGACCCGAGGCGGCCTGACCGCGACCTTGCCGGGTCCGCAGACCGTGCTGGCGCGCAGCGTGACGCCGGCCGTGCGTTCGCACGGCTTTGGAATGATCACACCGGCCAATGACGCACAGCCCTGGTCGTTCCAGTTGACTGCTAGAGGCGGCAATGGCTGGGGCTCCGGTGGCAGCGGCGGCAACGCCACGCCCGGAGACGGCATTCCCGGCAATAACAACGGGAATGGCGGCGGTGGCAGCACTCCGCCACCGGCCCCGCCGCCCAGTGACGGTGGTGGCGGCGGCGGCAATGGCGGATTCACGCTGCCAGTCTCGAGCGGGATCATCTATGTGAACGGCGACCTGGACATCTCGGGCCAGTACTGCGGCTCCTACACTTTCGTGGTGAGCGGCGAAGTCCGCATCACCGGTGGCGTGGAATTGACCGACCCGAGCGTGGACAAAGTCGCCATCCTGGCGATGGGTGATGTCACGATGGCGGGCAACTCGAATGTCTCCACCGCGCTCATTTACTCGCAAGGCACGGTGCATGTCGAAGGCAATGCCACTGTGACCGGCGCTGTCATCGCCGAAACCCTCGAGGCCTTGAGCGGGTCGTTCGAGGTGACCTACTCCTCGGTGTGGGATGCGGCGCACTTCCCCGGATTTGTCCGGGCGCAGTATGCATCGGTTTCCTGGCGGCGAGCGCAGTAGCCCTCCTCCCTCTCGCAACCCGCAAACGACAACACGCAGTTCCTCACTCTCGTGGGCGCCCAACCGGGCGCCCACGAGCCGTTCCAGGGGTCATGCTACAATCGCCCGCCAAGAGGCCCGAATGCCCCGCATCCTCATCCTGCACGGCCCCAACCTGAACTTGCTCGGCACCCGCGAGCCGGAGGTCTATGGCACCGGCACGCTGGACGCGCTGAACCGCCGCCTGACCGACGAGGCGCAGCGGCTCGGCGCCGAGGTGCGCATCGTGCAATCGAACCACGAGGGCGCGCTGATCGACGCCATTCACCAGGCGCTCGGCTGGGCCGACGGCATCCTGATCAACCCGGGCGGGTTGACGCATTACAGCATCGCGCTGCGTGACGCGCTGACCAGCGTGCGGCTGCCGACGGTCGAGGTGCACTTGAGCAATCCCGCGGCGCGCGAACCGTTCCGGCGGGTGTCTGTCACCGCGTCGGCGGTGCTGGCGGTCGTGGCGGGGCTGGGCGCGGATTCGTATCTGCTGGCATTGCAAGGATTGGTGAACCACTTGCGGGCGGAAATGGCCTGATGGCGCGCAGCATCCAGGCGCCGTTCCGGCAGCGCGTCGCGTCGCTGCAGCAGCGGCTGCCGCGGCTCAAGGCGACGGGGATGGTGGTGACGGGGCCGTCGAATGTCCGCTGGCTGTCGAGCTACACCGGGTCGGCAGGCGCGCTCTTCATCACCCGCGACGCGGCGGTCATCATCAGCGACTTCCGCTATCGCACGCAGATTGCCGAGCAGTGTCCCGGGTTCGAGTATCTGGAAAGCGCGCGCGGGTTGATTGCCGGCGCGGCCACGGCCATCAAGGCGGTGAAGGCAAAGGGTGTGGCGGTCGAGGGGGCGCATGTCACGCAGGCGCAGTTCGTGGACTTGAAGAAGCGGGCGGGGCGGGTCACGCTCGCCGCGACGACGATGGAAGTGGAGAAACTGCGGCAGGTGAAGGACGCGCAGGAACTGCGCGCCATCCGCGAGGCGGCGGCCATCACGGACGCCGCCTGCGCGTTCGCCGTGCGGCGGCTGAAGCCGGGCATCACCGAGCGGCAACTGGGCTTTGAGATCGAGGCGTTCATGCACCGGCAGGGCGCCGACGGGCTGGCGTTCCCGCCGATCGTGGCGTCGGGCCCGCATTCGGCGCTGCCGCACGCGCGGCCGTCGGAGCGGCGCATCCGCCGCGGCGACCTGGTGACCTTCGACCTCGGCGCCCGGGTGCGCGGCTATTGCGCCGACCTGACGCGGACGGTGTGCGTCGGCAAGGCGGCGGACTGGCAGCGCGCCATCTACGCCGCCGTGTACGAAGCGCAGGCGAAGGCGCTGAAGGCACTGCGCGGCGGCCAGCGCGGCAAGGCAGTCGACGCGGCGGCCCGCAAGTCGCTCGAATGGCGCGGCTGGGGCCTCGGCTACTTCGGGCACGGGACCGGGCACGGCGTCGGACTCGATGTGCACGAGATGCCGGGGCTGGGGCGGTTCTCGACGAATGTGCTGCCCGTCGGGTCGGTAGTGACGATTGAGCCGGGTGTCTATGTCGCGGGCAAGGGCGGCGTGCGGATTGAGGATTTGTGTCTGGTCACGAAGACGGGATGCCGAGTGTTATCGAAGGCGAAGAAGCCGCGAGAACTCCAAGAGATCAGAGGCTAGGAAACAAGGAAACGAGGAAACGAGGAAACGAGGTCTGGGCGCCCGGAGACGGGCGCTTCGTGTTTCAGGAGGTTGCGCGGGTGGCGTTGAGGCGCTTGGCGAGGCGGCTCTTGCGGCGGTCGGCGGCGCCGCGCTTGACGGCGCCCTTGCTCACCGACCAGTCGAGCAGCGCGGCGGCGTCTTTGGTCAGTTGTGCGGCGTTGGCATCACCGGCCGCGAGGGCCAGGCGCGCCTTCTTCAGCGCGTTGCGCATGCGGGTGCGCACGGCGCGGTTGCGCGCACGGTTCACAAGCGACTGGCGCAGTGCTTTCTTGGCGGCGGCGGTGTTGGGCATTGGCGGGGGAGTGTAGCACGGGGGACAGCAACGGACAACGGCGAGGAAACGAGGAAATGAGGAAACAAGGTTCGATTCAGGCAGGGTGGATGAGTAGTCCCTCTCCCATTCGGGAGAGGGTGGCCGAGCGAAGCGAGGCCGGGTGAGGGCGACCGCGTAATTAGCGGCGAGGAAACAAGGAAACGAGGAAACGAGGCCGCCCCGACTTCAGTCGAGGGCGGAAGACCTTCAGCAGTGTCAGTGTGATTCAGCCCGGCACATCAGTGCCGGGACACGGCAAGCCCTGCGACGACCTCTCCCCCCAGCCCCCTCTCCGACAGGCGGAGAGGGGTGAGATGAATTGCACCGGCCTGGAGGCCGGCGGTACCCCCAGCCCGCCGGTATAATCGCCGCCGTGCGCGTGCTGACGAACGCTTCAGCGGCAACAGCAACCCCTCCCCTCGGCCCTCCCCATACATGGAGAGGGGGGAACTTGCTGTGAAGACTCCCTCGATTCGGGCGCAGACGATCGCGTCGGGGGCGACGATCATCATGGCGGCGTCGTTTGCGAGCCGCCTCCTCGGCTATCTGCGCGAGAAGAGCATCGCCTATCTCTACGGCAACTCCACCGCGACCGACGCGTTCTGGGCGGCGTTCAATGGGCCCGACCTCTTGTACACGGTGGTGGCGGGGGGCGCACTGTCGGCGGCGTTCCTGCCGCTGTTCCTCGAAACGCGGGAAAAGGAAGGCGAGGAAGCCGGATGGCAACTCGTCGGCGATCTGGCGGGCACGCTCGGGGCCATCGTGGCGGTGCTGGCGCTGGGGATCGTCGTCTTCGCGCCGTGGGTGGTGCGGCTGCTGGTGACCTGGGCGCCGGGGACGCACGAGTTCGAACTCTGCGTGTTCTTCACGCGGCTGGTGGCGGTGCAGCCGGTGCTGCTGGCGCTGTCGGCGCTGGCGACGAGCGTGCTGCACTCGTTCCGCCAGTTCACGGTTCCCGCTGTGGCGTGGCTGGTCTACAACCTGGGCATCATCGCGGGCATCTGGCTGGGATCGCGGACGGGGGCCGGCGATCGGGGGCTGGCGGGCGCATCGCTGGGAGTCGTCATCGGCGCGCTGCTGATGGTGCTGGTGCAGTTGCCGGCGTTGCTCCGGGCGGGGATGCGGTGGCGCATTCGGTTCGCACTGCTGGCGCCGAAAGTCAAAGTGTATTTCGCGCGGTTCGGGCCGGTGATGGTGGGAACCGCGCTGTCGTATCTGGTGCTGTTCTGGCTGCCCGGGGTGTTCGGGTCGCGGTACGAGGGCGGCGTGACGACGCTGCGCTACGCGACGCGTCTGGTGGTGTTGCCGTTCAGTCTCTTCGCGGTGAGCATCGCGGTGGCGACCTTCCCGACGCTGGCCGCGGAAGCGCTGAAGGCGCGCGGGCACGATTTCGCCGGCGTGTTCTCGCGCAGCACGCGGGCGATTGCGCTGCTCACCATCCCATCGGCGGTGGGGCTGGCGATCCTGGCGGTGCCGATCAACATCCTGCTGTGGCAGGGCGGGAAGTTCGGGACCGGCGCGGCGCTGGCGAGCGCGTTCGCGGTGGTCTGGTATATGCCGGCGTTGGTGGTGCTGTCGCTAAGTCAATTGATTGGCCGCGGGTTTTATGCGCTCAAGGATGTGTGGACACCGGCGACCGTCGCGGGGGTGTACCTGGCCGCGACCGCGGGGGTGACTGTCCTGCTGGTGCACACGCCGATGCGCTACGGCGCGCTGGCCGCGGCGACTTCGGCGGGCGGACTGGTGACACTGGCGTTGGCAATCACCTTGCTGCGCCGCCGCGCGGGACTGCTCGGCGGGCGCGCCATGACCGCGACCGCGCTGCGCAGTCTGGTGGCCTCAGCGGTGATGGGGGCGGTGGTGTTCTTCCTGGCGCGGGCGTTAAGCGAGCGTTTCGGCGTGCCGATGACGCAGTTCGGGATCGTGGCACCCGACCCGCGGACGGTGCTGCCGGAAGTGTCGGCGCTGGCGGCAGGCAAGGTGGTTGCCGCGTGCATCGCCGCGGGCGGGGCAGTGTATGCGGGCGTGCTCTGGCTGCTGGGGGCGGAGGAGGTGAAGTT
>CAYNSX010000008.1:0-64560 GCA_964400165.1 uncultured bacterium | reverse complement strand
CCGGGGGCGCGCCCGCGGGCGCCATGACCAGCGGTGCCGGCTTGCCGGCGGGCGGCCTCAGCGGGCGCCCGGCGGGCGAAGCACACCCGGAGCCGACGGTCACGCTCAACATCGGCGAAGCGATCACTTTCAGCAAGGCCCTGCTCGTGCGGTATGAAAACCTTGAGGTCGCGTTAGTGGACCTGAAGGTGACGCGGCTGCACATCTGGTAAGCACAGCGACCGACCCGCGGTCGAAGTCCACGCCCGCTCCGGCGGGCGCGCCGCGGGGCGACCCCGCGAAAGGAGCCCAGGGATGACCCGCTCGTGGAAACTCTCGCTGCCGGCCGTGTTCGTGGTGGTGCTGTCGGTGGGGCTGGTCAGCGGCTGGTGGCTGCGTGAGAAGGCCGCCGCCCAGGCGCCGGGGAGCAGCCCAGTCGTCGCGGCGCTGGAGATGGCGTCGGGTACGGCGAGCGCGCCCCAGGCGCCGGCGGTGCGCAGCGACCGCGCCTTCTCGACGGGCGCGCTGTTCTCCGAAGCCCTGCGGGAAGTGGAAGCGAAGTATGTCGAGCCGCTGAAACTGGAGGATCAGCGGCGCGTCGCCAAGAGCGCGATCCAGGGGATGCTGCAGGCCGTCGCGGTGCGCCCGGGGTGGGTCGATCTCTACACGCGCTACCTTGACCCACAAGAGTATGTGGATTTCACCAACGAGAGCCAGGACGCGTTCTTCTTCGGCATCGGCGCGCAACTGGAATGGGCCCCGGTCCCGTTGAGCGACGCGGCGCGCGAGGCGTTGCGCGCGGCCGGCGTCCGGTTCTGCCCGGTGTGCCAGGCTGACTTGTTGAGCCCGGATGCGCAAATGCGCCGGGTGCAGATCGCCAGCCCAATGCCCGGCTACCCGGCGGCGTCGGCGGGCATTCAGCCGGGCGACGCCATCGTCGGCATCGACCCGGACGGCACTGGTCCGAAGCCGCGGCTCGACGCGCACGCCATGACGGTGGATGAAGCCATCAACTTGATTCGCGGGCCGGAGAACACGCCGGTGACGCTCGACCTCGAGCGCGCCAGCGAGCCCAAGCCGGTAACGGTGACCATCGTCCGCCGGCGCATCAACATCGAGCCGGTCGAAAGCAAGATGCTGGACGGCAAGACTTTCTACATTCGCTTGTCGAACTTCAGTCTGCCGGCCGAGGGGCAGATTCGCGCCGCCATCGATACTGCGGTGCAACAGGGCGCCAAGGGCGTCGTGCTTGACATGCGCAGCAACCCAGGTGGTCTGCTGACGAGCGCGGTCGCCATCTCCCGCGACTTCGTCCCGCGGGGGACCATCCTGTTCGTGCGCGAGCGCGATGATGAGGAACTGCGCGAATACCCGGTGCGCGAAGGCACGCGCGGGTTCAAGTTACCTTTGGTCGTGCTGGTCAACCGCGGGACGGCGAGCGGGGCGGAAATTGTGGCCGGCGCCCTCAAGCACCACAAGGTCGGCACGATCATCGGCGAGCGCACCTGGGGTAAGGGCCTGGTGCAGAGCATATTGCGCTTGAGCGACGGCTCGGCGATGCTGCTGGTGACGGCGCGCTACTACACCGCCGGTGGGGAAGACATCAACAAGCAGTTTGATGACAAGGGCAACATCATCCCCGACACCGGCGGCGTAGCGCCCGACATCACGGTCGAACAGCCCGACACCTACCGTTTCGTGCCGATTGAGCAGGTGCCGGGGAAGAACGACCCCATCCTCGCCCGCGGCCTGGAAGTCTTGCGGGAACGCTACGCCCAGACGCCGAAGTAACACCGGCGCGCGGCGGAGGCGCGACGGGCAGAATGCGGCTCGGCGTCATTGCGGATATCCACGGCAGTTTCGATGCGCTGACGGCGGTCCTCGCCGATATGGGGACCGTGGACCGCGTCTTGTGTCTGGGCGATCTGGTCGGCTACGGCCCGGAACCCAACGAATGTTGCGCCCGCATCCGGCAACTACCGGGGCTGGTGTGCGTCGCCGGCAACCATGACTTGGCCGCGATCGGACGCGTGGAAACCGAGTCGTTCAATCCGTGGGCGCGCGCCGCGGTGGAATGGACGGCGCGCACGCTGGCGCCGGAACACGCGACCTTCCTGGCCGGCCTGCCGCTGACAGCGCAAGTCGACGGTATCACACTGGTGCACGGCCTCCTGCCGGAGCCGATGGAATATCTGCAGAACACCTCCGACGCCGCGCGGATGTTCGATGCGATGACGACGCCCGTCGGTCTCGTCGGGCACACGCACTTGGCGGAGTACTATCTGCAGGAGACGGACGGCGGGGCGTGCCGGCAAATTGCGTTGTGGGAAGGCGGTGAAGTGATGTTCCGCCCCGACTGCCGATACATCGTGAATTGCGGCGGAGTCGGCCAGCCGCGCGACGGCAACCCGAAGGCGAGTTACGGTATCGTGGACAGCGACCTGCGGGGGGTGTTCGTGCGGCGGGTCGCCTACCCCATCGAGCGCGTGCAAGCGAAGATGCTGGCGGCGGGATTGCCCGAACCGCTGGCGCGGCGATTGTCCGTCGGCCGCTAGGCCGGGACGCTACTGCGGGCGGGCGGGGCCGCTGGCGTAGAGCGCGGTGGCGAAGGGCAGGTGCCCGTCCGGCGACAGGGGCCGCCCCACCGGCACGACGCGGCCGCGGAGCGCATCGAAGGGCACCGGCCCGAAATCGCGGCTGTCGAACGAACCGGGATTGCCGCCCATCACGAACACCGCTCCGTCGGGAACGACCAACCGGCGGACCACCCTGTTGCCGCTCGCCCAGGAGGCGTGACCCTGGGTTGCGGGCAAGACGGTGCGAATCACTTCGGCGCCTTCGCGGTCGATCCCGTAGTAGATGGCATCGCCCGGCACCGCGGCGATGAATTTCACCAGGTAATCGCCCTGAAGGCGGACGAGCACCAGATCGCCGCGCTGCGGCTGCTGATTGGCATACTCGTCGCGCAGGATGAGGCAGGGTTGCCGGGTGGAGATGTGCGGCTCCAGGGAGTTGCCGACGATCAGGCCGAGGCGGACGGGGCAGAGGAGCGCCACCATCGTCATGGTTCCCAGCAGGCACAACCGCCGCGCCGTCTCGTTGGCCGAGACGGTGTGCGCGCTGTGCGCGGAGTTGGCAGTCGCTTGAGCCATTCCCGTCAAATTGTTCCACAGGGGTTCGCGGCGGCTGTCCCGAATACCCGACAGAGCCGTCCGAAGCCCCCTCCGCCCGTGTCGGAGGCACGCGTCAGGGCGGCCCGTCTGTCTTGACTTGACGCCGCGGGCGTCGTAGAGTTTCGCCGGACTTTGTGAAAAAAAGTACAAGCCCCTCCGCCCGGCGAATGGCGTGATTTCGCGGGGCGGACCGGGGGGGAGAGGGATGGCGAAGGCCATCGCAGTCGAGCAGGCCGCACAGCGCGAAGAGCTGCGCGAAGCCGAGACCGAGCGCATTGTCGTTTCGTGGTTCTACTCGGCGACCTTTTGGTTGGTGCTGGGCATGTCGGCGGGGGTGCTGACCGCCGTCAAATTCGTCTTTCCGGACTTTTGGGGCCACATCTCGTACCTGACGATGGGCCGCGCCCGGCCGGTGCATGTCAATGCCGTGGCGTTCGGGTTCCTCTCCCAAGCCCAAGTCGGGGCCGCCCTCTACATCATCCCGCGGCTGTGCCGGCGGCCGTTCTACAGCCCGGCGCTGGCGCGCTATGCGCTGTGGATTTGGAATCTGGCGCTGGTCATCGGGATCGGCGGGCTGTTTTTCGGATACACCGAGGGCCGCGAGTACGCGGAACTCATCGCCCCCGCCGACTGGCTGCTGGTCGCCGCGCTCGGGATGCTGGTGGTGGGGTTCCTGTTCACGGTGGCGCTGCGGCGCGAGAAGCAGTTGTATGTGTCGGTCTGGTACATCGTCGGCAGTTTCCTCTGGATGCCGATTGTGTTCATGGTGGGCAACCGCGCCTTCGTCAATCTGACCGGCCTCAATGACGCCATCGCCAACTGGTTTTACGGACACAACATCCTGGGGCTGTGGTTCACGACGATGGGCGTCGGCGGCGCCTATTACCTGCTGCCCGTCCTGTCGCGGCAGCCGCTCTGGTCGCACCGCCTGTCGCTGGTGGGGTTCTGGGCGCTGGCGATTTTCTACGCCCCGATTGGGGCGCACCACATCTTGCAGGCGCCGATCCCGGAATACTTGAAGACGATCTCGGTGTTCTTCTCGGGCATGCTGATGCTGCCCGTGTTGACGGTCTTGGTGAACTTCTACATGACGCTGGGCGGGCGCTGGCGGCTGATTGTCGAGGACATGCCGACGCGCTTCCTCGTCGCCGGCGCACTGCACTATTTCGTGACCTGCGTCCAGGGGCCGATGCAGGCGGCGAAGTGGCTGAACCCCTACATTCACTTCACCAACTGGGTGGTGGCGCACGCGCACATGGCGCTGCTGGGGACTTTTGCCTTCTGGCTGTGGGCGGCGATCTACTACATTCTGCCGCGCATCCTGAAGCGCGAGTGGCCGTCGCGCGCGCTGATCGGGGCGCACTTCTGGTTGAGTTTCCTCGGCTTCTTCATCTTCTTCTCCGCGCTGATGGTGGCGGGCCTCGAGCAATCGATGGGCTGGTGGATGGGCGAACCGGTGCAGAAGATCATCCTGTACCTGCGACCGATGTTTTTCTTCCGGATGGTCGGCGGCGTCATGTTGCTAGTCGGCGCGATTCTCTTTGCTTACAACATGTGGCTGATGGCGCGGCAGCCGGCGACGGCGGGGATCGCGCCGACCAACGGCGCCGCCGCGGCGCCGGCGGCGGGAGCGTAGGCGATGGCCATCGTCATCGGCGGCGCGGTGTTGCTGTTCGTCATCATCTTCGGCGCCATTGTGCAGCACCTGCTGAAGGTGCCGGGCCGGTCGCCGACCTTCCCATTGCTGGCGGTCGGCGCGCTGGCGTCCGTGCTGGCCGCGACCTTCATGATCGTGGGGATGCCGGCGTTTACCTTCGCGCCGAAGGCGACGGACCGGACGAACACCTACGAGGGGCTGGCCGCCGAGGGCCGCAAGGTATACTTGCGCGAGGGCTGCTGGTATTGCCACACACAGTTCGTGCGCCCGCAGGACCGCGACTTCGGGCCGGTGTCGGAAGCGACGGATTTCGTGAACGACGACCCGCATGTGCTCGGCACCGAGCGCACCGGCCCCGACTTGAGCAACATCGGTTCTCGGGGATTCCCCGACAATTGGTTTTACGCCCGGCTGTATAACCCGCGCACCGTCTTCCCCGGGTCGCTGATGGCGCCGTTCCCGTTCCTGTTCGACGGCGCGCCAGACAAGCCGGGCGAGGACGCCAAGGCGCTGGTCGCGTATCTGCAGACGCTCGGCAAGAACCGGCAGAAGTCGCTCGAGAAGGATCAGCTCGGTGAGCGCTTCATGTCCATTCCCGTGTCGTTCCGGGAAAAGAAGAACACGCTCGGCATCAGTTGGGGATCGGTGGGGACGGGCGCCGGCATCTTCCAGCAGAACTGCCTGCCCTGCCACGGGCCGCTCGGCCGCGGCGACGGGCCGGCGGGGAAGATTTTCACCAAGCGCCCGGCGGACTTCCGCGATGGGCGGTTCGACGGCATCACCGATAAGTATGAGAAGCCGTTCGGTTCGAAGGCACCCGAAGACGAGTACAACGCGCTCGACCAGTACCTGTTCTGGCGCATTAGCACCGGCGTGCCCGGGACGCAGATGCCCGAATGGGGCCGGGGCCTGAACGAAGAACAGCGCTGGAATCTGGTGAACTATGTGAAGTATCTGGCCGGCCGGGCGCCGGCCGACAAGCTGCCGGGCACGCCGCCGCCGGATGTCTTGCGGCGCCTGCAAGAGGCGCAGCAGTTGTCGGAGACGACCGCGCCCGCCGCGACAACGCCGGCGGTGCCGCCGCCCGGCGCGCCGGGGAACCCGCAATGATTATTCCGTTGCTGTGTCCGAGTTGCGCGGTGCAGCCGGTCGTCGAGCAGGGGCTGACCTCGGCGGGCTACACGGTGCATTTCTTTGCGGGCGGCACCTTCTTTCTCGGTGCGGCGTGCTTCTTGCTCTGGGCGTGGAAGTCAGGGCAATTCCGCAACGCCGAAGAGACTTCGCGGCGGATGTTCGAGCAGGAACTGGCGGCGGAATTCCCGCGCTTGGAAGTGACCGACGAAACGGAGTCGTACGAATAAGCGATGAGCGACGAACACCCCGCCGACCCGTCACAGGAGCACCTGCCGCTCGAAGACCGCATCTTCGAGGTCGGCGGGATGAAGGAAAAGATCGGCCGCGTGCCGTGGTGGCTGTGGGTCATCTGGGCGTGCATCTTCCTGATCGCGCTGATGAACTGGCGGGCGTGGCCCGGCACGGCGTTTCCGAAGGAGCAGCCCACGGCCGGCGGCGCACACGGGCAGGCGCCGACGGCGTCGCACTGGGCGCGGTCTGCGGATGACGACGGACCGCGTGCGGAAGGGCGGACCGGATGAAACGGCGGAGTTTTCTGCTGACAGCGGTGAAGTGGCTGGCGGCGCTGCCGGTGCTGTCGCTGGCGGGCGCCATCGTGCCGTCGCTGTTGCGGCTGTTCAAGCCGGACGCGCCCCCCATCCCGCTGGGGCAGCGGGCGCTGTCGGTGACGCCCGGCGCGGAGCAGGTGGTGGGGAATGTCAAGGACCCGATCCTGGCCCAAGACTGGTCGATCGCGGAATTCGTCTTTCAGCAGAAGTCGGTCGAGTATTCCCCCCGCAAAATCAACATCACGCGCGTGCCCGGGTACATCGTCAAACTGCCGGAACCGGCGCGCACGACGGAGTCGGAGAAGAAGGACGGCATCGCGGTCTACGCGCGCATCTGCCCGCACCTGGGCTGCATCTTCAATTTCGAGACCGACAAGAAGCACATCACCAGCGCCTACAGCGTGCCCGAGGGGCGCCTGCCGGACAACCCGGTCTTCGCCTGTCCGTGCCACTTCAGCACTTACGATCTGGCGGAGGCGGGCAAGGTCATCTTCGGCCCGGCGCCGCGGCCGCCGCGGCGGTTCTTCTACAGCGTCACCGCCGAGGGTGATGTGCGCGTGACCGGCTGGGAGGCGGGCGGCATTGCCTGAAGTGCAGACCAGCCGCCTGCACCGCCTGCTTGCGTACTGGCGCCCGGCGGCGGTGCTCGACCGCACGGCCCGCTGGTGGCGGGTCCGGCTGGACAACCTCGACCTCTTCGACGAACACGCCACCGATGCGGAGAAGCGCCGGAACCCGCTGTTCCTGGCCGGTGGCGGCGCGTACTACTACCTCGTTCTGGTCTTGATTACCGGCTTCGTGCTGATGTTCTGGTACATCCCCACCGAGACCAACGCCTGGGACAGCATCAACACAATTCAACACGGCATTCCGCTCGGCTGGCTCATCCGCGGGGTGCACAAGTATGGCGCCGACGCGTTCATCATCCTGATCACCGCGCGCATCTTCCGGATGGTGTTCTGCGGCGAATACAAGCGGCCCGGCGAATTGAGTTACGCCATTGCCATCATCCTGCTGCTCTTCGGGATGTATTCGGGGCTGACGGGCTACCTGCTCATCTGGAACCAGCGGGCGTTCTGGGCGACGAAGGTCTTCGCCACCTTCCCGACCTACATGGACGATATGCCGTACCTCGGCCTGACCCGGATGGGGGTGCTGACCGCGCAACTGCTGCTGGGCGGGTCGGGGATCGGACCGGCGACGATCACGCGGTTCTATATGCTGCACTACACCTTCTCGCTGCTGCTCATCCTGCTGACGGAACTACACTTCTACAAGCGGCGCTATCCGGCGATCAACACGCCGTGGGTGAAGGTCAGCCGGATGAACCTGCCCTGGCCGACGATTGTGACCTACTCGCTGATGGTCATCATCGTGTCGGCGATGCTGCCGGCGACAATGGGCCCGCGCGCCGACCCGGATACGACGCCGGTGCCCGTGCTGTCGGACTGGTATTTCCTGGCGCTGTATCAGATGTTCAAGGAGATGAAGCCGGTGCCGGCGGTCATCGGTACGATGCTGCTGCCGGCGGTGGCGATTATGATGCCGTGGTTCGACACCATCCGCGAGCGGCTGGCGTCGAAGCGGCCGCTGTTCATCATCATTGGGGTGATGGCGCTGCTGTATTGGATCTTGTTCTCGTTCATGATCATCATCAGTTATGTAAACATCAACAAGGATCCCTACATCTGGTATATGAGCATGTTCGTGGCGGTGCTGGCGGGCTGGGTGCTGCAATATCCGCAGAAGCGAAAGACGAAACCATTCTTCGGGTTGTCGGCGTTGGCGTTGTGGGTGCCGATCGCGTTCCTGATTTACATCTTCTGCCTCGAGGGGATGTACCGCGCCGGGGCGGCGACCTACGGCACGCCGGGGATGTTCCACGGAATGGTGTTGTGGCTGAACGCAAAGATGATGGCGATGGGCAAGTGGAGCGAGGCGCACTTGTACTTCGGCCCCTGGCCGCAGAACATCGTGCAGGTGCGCGTCCTCTACAACCTGGCGGTGGGCATTCCGGCGATCCCGTTCATGCTGGCGATGTATTGGCACTTCCGCACGCTGCCGGATTCGGCGCGGCGCGGGACGGCGCTGGCGATGGTGGTGTACTTCCTCATCTTCACGGTGGCCGTGTTCGGTGCGCAGGGCATCCCGGACAACCTGGCCACTCCTGATGTGAACGAGGGGATTGAGGTCGGCATCATCGTTGCCCGGCGGCTGGCGTGGCTGTGGCCCGGCTGGGCGGTGGCGATGCTGGCGGGCGGCGGGCTGGGCTGGGCGTATGGCGCGCTGCGGACGGCGCCCAAGCCGGCGGCGCAGCCGGCGAAACTGGCGGCAGGGGCTCCGGCGCCATGAAGCGGGCGCTGTGGTGGACGCTGTTTTTGGGGGCGGTGGTGGCGTTGAGTTGGTTCTTCGCCGCGTGGCGGGCGCTGGGGCAGTCGTCGTGGGCGCCGTTCGGGCTGGCGGCCTCGGCGCTGCTGGTGCTGGTGTGCGTGACGGGGGTGGCGTTTCTGGATTACGCCCGGTTCCGGGCGAGTGGGAAACTGGAGCGGCGGCTGGCGCCATTCGAGTGGCTGCTGGCGCGACTGGCGCCGCGGCCGACGGGGAAGCGCCGATGAAAGTGGCGCTGGCGGTGCTGGTGTTCGCGGCGACGGCGCTGGCGAGTTTCGCGCTGGGCGGTCTGGCGGTGACGGTGCAACTGACCAGCCCGCTCGACGACCCGGCGGTGCGTGAGCAGACGGTGGCCCTGGCGACCACGAAGGTCGAGCCCCCGAAGCCCGCCGCGCCGGACAAGCCGCTCGATCCGGAGCAGAACTTCCAATACCGGTCGCAATTGTCGGCGAAGGCCCAGGCGGAGAAGCAGATTGAGGTGGACGCAAAACTGCGGCCGCTGCGCGAGAAGATCGCCGAAGTCACCGCGCCGGCGACCAACGACCGGAAGGGCGTCAGCCGGAACTACGAACAGATTGCGCTGCTGCTGGGCGCCATTCTGCTGCTGCTGGCGGTGAGCGACCTGGTCTATCAGAATGTCTTCGTGCCGGCGGAAGAAGAAGCGGCGGGGGCGGCCTGATGTACGAAGCGTTCCTGAAATCGGCCGGCTACTGGTGGATTCAGATCGACCGCCTGCTGAACAAGGTGTTCGGCAGCCGGTTCAATTTCGTCTACTACCACTCATCGTGGCCGAGTCTGGTGTTCTGGCTCGAGGTGCTGACGGGCATCTTCATTTTCATGTATTTCGTGCCGACGCTCGAAGGCGCCTATGCCAGCGTCACCTGGTTCACGACGACGGTGCCCTACGGCAGCATCGTGCGCAGTCTGCACCGCTACGGCGGCGATGCGTTTGTCATTTTCTCCTTCCTGCATCTGCTGCGGGTGTGGCTGACCGACCGGTACCGCGCGGCGCGCACCAACCAGTGGATTTCGGGCGTGGTGATGCTGGCGTTCGTGTTCTTCATCGGCATCAGCGGGTATGTGCTGGCCTGGGACGAGCGCGCCATTCTCATTACGCAAGTGACGGCGGATGCGCTGCGGCAGATTCCGGGCGCCGGCGTGTGGCTGTCGGGGTTCTTCCTGGGCGGGGCGGCGATCAACGATCTCACCTTGTCGCGGTTCCTGTTCTTCCACATCGGATTGCCGTTCCTGTTCTTCTTCCTGATGTGGTGGCACTTCTATCGCATCAGCCGGGCGGTGGTGTATCCGCCGCGGGCGCTGCAGTTGATGGCGTTCGGCACGCTGCTGGTGATCGCGGCGCTGTATCCGGCGGTGAGCACGGCGACGCCGGGCAACCCGGTGCTGCCGCCGTCGGGCATGGAAGTGGACTGGTTCTTCCTGCTGCCGTATGTGCTGACGGCGTCGTTGCCGGCGGTGCAGGTGGTGGCGCTGCTGTTCTTCATCACGGTGGTGCTGTTCTTCCTGCCCTACTACACGCAGCGGCCCTACTCGAATGTGGCCGAGGTCATCGAGGAGAAGTGCGTCGGCTGTTACATCTGCGCCAAGGACTGCACGGCGAACGCCATCATCATGGTGCCGACCGCGGTGAAGCGAGGGTCCAAGCCGAAGTTCCTGGCGCAGGTGCTCGAGGCGCGGTGCGTCGAGTGCGGCATCTGCGTCGGCTCGTGCAACTTCCAGGCGATCGAACTGCCCGGCTACCGGGAGAAGGCGCTGGATGAGATGGTGGTGGCGCTGGCGAAGGGGGACGCCTGATGGCCGACCCGCGGATCGTCGGGATGTGCTGCGAATGGGCGGTGCGCCTGTGGGATGAGGGGAAAGTGGACGAGCGCGGCCGGCTGAAGGAGTTGCCGAATGTCGGCGTCATCAAGGTGCCGTGCTCGGGGATGATCAAGGCCGGCTGGGGCGAGATGGCGCTGAAGAACGGCGCCTCGGGCTACTTCGCGCTCGGCTGCCCGATCGGCGACTGCCACTTCCGCGAGGGCAACCTGTTCTGCGAGGAGCGCTTCGCGGGGACGATGACGCCGAAATTGAAGGCGTCGGTGGACAAGGAGCGGGTGCGCACCTTGTATTTCGCCGCGGGCGAGTACGGCAATCTGCTGCAAACCTTGAAGGATTTCACCGATTTCCTGCGCGCGAAAGAGGCGGGCGGGGGTACAACTCCAGCGAAGGCGGAGACCGGCGATGGCGACGGAACCTGAAAACGCGCCCAAGACGGCGCCCGAGCGCGACTTTACCGCGCTCTGGTATGTGCTGTATTTCGCCGGCTTTTTCGCCTCGCTTTGGCTCATCGCCGCCTTCGGGCTGATCGGTTAGGGCGCGATGCGGCGGCGACGGGGCTGGCGGTGGGCGCTGCCCGGACTGTTGACGCTCACGGTCATGTTAACCAGTTGCATCGGCACCGGTGGCCCGGCCATCAACACGCCGCCCGCGACCAACACGGTGACGAACACCACGCCGGTGCCCGTGCCACCGGCGACTGCGGGCGATGCCGCGGCGGGCAAGACCGTCTATGAGATGCAGTGCGCGAAGTGTCACGATGTCGACGGCACCGGCAAGGCCCGGATGGGGCGCGCGGTGAACACGCCCGACCTGCACGACCTCCTCGACCGGCGAACGGATGAGCAGTTGGCCGCCAATATCACCAACGGCGTCGGCAAGATGGATGCGTTCGGGTCGAAACTCTCGGCGGACGACATCGAGAATGTCGTCGCCTACCTGCGGAAACTCATCGTCAAGCAGTAGGCGATGCGGGCCAGCGCGGTGCGCGGGCCGGGGCTGGCTGTTTCCGGGCGTGGTCGTCCTGACTGTGATGCTGGGCAGTTGCGCGTCGCCGTCCCCGGCGCCGCCGCCCTACAAAGGCGACCAAGTGACCGGCCAGGCCCTGTATGAAAAGAATTGTTTCCGCTGCCACGGACCGGACGGGCGGGCGCAAACGCCCGAGGGCATCAAGAACGGCGCCGCCAATCTGCAGGACCGGCTGCGCGATTTGACGGACGAACAGATCGTGACGCGGGTGCTGCACGGCTCGCATCCGATGCCAGCCTTCGGCGACAAGATGCTGTCGAGTCAGATTTGGCACATCGTGGCGTACTTGCGGGAACTCGACGCGGAATACTAGATGACCTAGTAGGGCCGGCGGCCGTTCATGTCCGCCAGGCAATCGCGGGCGAAGCGCACCAGCGGCCGCCGGCCGATCGCCAGGTACATCGTCGCGCCGTGCACCCAGCAGGCCAGATAGGTGCCCGTGACCGAAGTGACATAGATGTCGCCGTTCTCGGTGCGGTCCCGGTCCCAGGGCGGCGGCGTCGCGCCGGCGCTGGGCATGGCGTAGAGCACCACCAATTCATCATCGTGGCGGAAGGCCGCGACGGCGACGGTGCGTCCGGTCTCGTCGCTCATCGTGCCGACTTGCGCCAGCGCATAGCCCGCCATCTGCGGCATCAGGTGACAGGTGAAGGTGACGCGCTGCTGCAGCCACGATTGCGCAGCGGCCGTGTCGCTGACTTCCAATTCGCCGAACTTGCGCGACGGGAGCGACTGCATATAGTGCCGCCGGAATTGCTCGGCGGCGAGCGCCGGCGTGGGGTGCCGGGCGAGCAGGACAATGGTGACGCCGATCACGGCGACGAGGAAGACGCCCACCGGCGCCCACAGGGGCGCGAAGCGCGCCGGGTAGTGGACGGGGGCTTCGGCCAGGCGCTGTTCGATGGCGGGCCAGAGCGACGCCGGCGGCTGGGGGGCGGGCCCGGCGGCGTCGGCGACGACAGACTTCGTAGCGCGCATTTGCTCGACGAGTTCGGCGCAGGGGGGGCACTCTTCGAGGTGCTTGACGACCACCGACGCCCACCAGCGGCCCTTGATTTCGCCGTCGACCAGGGCGGCGAGCCAGGGCTTGGTGAGGGCGCAGATGACATGCGCCCGCCAGCGGCGCAACCGGCTCATCCGGCCTCCGCTTCGTGGCGCAGGGCGTCAATCACCAACTTCCGCCCGCGGGCGATGCGGGAGCGGACGGTGCCGATGGGGACGGCGAGTTTCCGGCTGATCTCTTCGTAAGGCAACTCTTCAAAGTCGGCGAGGCGCACCGCGTCGCGGTACGGCTCGGGGAGGTCGTCGACGGCGCGGCGGACGCGCTCCAGGGGTGCCTTCGCCAGATACACCGCTTCGGGATTCATCTGGCCGTTGCCGGCAGCGGCGAGGCGGTGCTCGTCGGGCCGCGTCAGGTATTGCCAGGCGACCTGATCCGGCGCGTGGCGGCGCTTGCGATAGTCGGCGATGTGGATGTTCACCATAATTTTCGAGACCCAGGCGCGGAAGTTGGTCCCTTCTTGAAACTGATAAAACTTTTCAAAGGCGCGGAGGAACGCTTCCTGCGTCAGGTCCGCCGCCCGGTCGGCATTGCGCGTCAGGCGCAGCGCCCACCGGTAAATGTCGCCGTGGCAGGGCTCGGCCAGCGCCTCGAACTGCCGGTGCAGTTCCTGGCGCAGTTGCTGCTGGCGGTTGGCGCTCATGCCACTCCGCCGCTGCCACTCACAAAGACAACGGGGCGGGGCTGGCGGTTCCTTTGGGTGCGACGCGGCGCCGGGCGGCAGCCGTCCCGGAGGTCAGCGCTCGCCTTCGACCTCGGCGGTGTCGGGCGGGCGCGGGGGGAGGTCGAAGATGTCTTCATCTTCGGGACGGAGCCAGTATTTGATGCCTCGCTCACGGTCGACTCGGAGGACCTCATCGTGGTGCTTCTTGGCGACGGCCATCACGGCCTCGTGGGTGGGCCGGATTCCGCAACAGCGGTCGCCTTCGTCGCAATACCCCCAGCGGATACATTTTATCACTAGCAGTTTGGCCAGCAGGGGGAAGCGCTTCATCAGCTCCTTTTTGCAGAGGAGCATCGCCTGCCGGATTTCCCACTGGGAGAGCACGCAGAGCCGCAGGGAGGAGATTTGCGCCAGATTCCGGAGATTTGTCGTCCAGAATAGATTGGTCTTGCCCGCATGCGGGAGAATGAAACGGGCGTCCTCGTAGATCTCCTCGCGGCGGCGGGCGGTCTGCTTGGTGCGTTCGGTGACATGGCGGTAGTAGGCCACGGCCTGCCCGATCAGTTCCTCGAAGCGCGGATGGTCGCCCCAGGACTCGCCCGCTTCGAGTTCGGCGAGCGAAGGCGGCTTCACAAAGTAGTCCGCATCGCCGACATCGGCATAGCGCTGCGACTGCTGACTGTAGGAGGCGATGCGGTGGCGGACGAGTTGGTGCGAGCAGACACGCGAGATGCCCTCGATGCCGAAGGTGAAACTGACATGCTCGACGGCGCTCCAGTGACCGGCCTGAATGAGCCGCGAGACGAGGGTCTCCTGGCGCTTGGGGCTGGCGGCCTGTTCCCAGGCCTCATCGGGCGTCGCGCGCTGGTAGCAGAGGATCGCGGCGGCGGCGATGATGCGCTCCGGCTCGGGCGTCCAACTGACGAGGGTGACTTTCACGCGACCACTCCGGTCACATTGTACGGGGACGGGCAAACGCTATGCACATTCCTTTACACACCGGCGCGCACCATGCTACCGTCGCGCCGACCAGGATGATGCGCCGCGCGCTCCGCCGTCCCTCGCCGCACGCGGTCGCCGCGGGCATGGCGGCGATGGCGCTGTTCGCGGTCGGCATGTCGTGCGCCTCGGCGCCGCAACCGCCCCCCGCGAACACCCCGCCGGTCGTGATCGGCACCGACGAAACCAACCCGCCGCCCGGCACGACGCCGGGCACTGGGCCGTCGTCGGGGGCGATCGATTTGGTGCCGAGCGGGCCGATAGTGGTGCGCGACCTGAAAGGACGGCGGGCGTGGTCGGGGAGCGCGAAATCGGTGCACTGGCGCGGCGATGAGGGCGTCCTGGAACTGACCGGGGTGCGCTGTTCCTTCTTCGAGAACGACCAGGAAGTGCTGGAGGCGACGGCGCCGGCGGCGCGCGTGGACGAGAAGGCGCGGCGGGTGACGCTCTCCGGCGGCGTGCGGGCGAGCAGCCGGCTGGAGGACGCGCAGGTGCAGGCGGACACGATGGTGTGGGACATTGTGACGCGGCGGCTGACGGCGACCGGGCACATCACCGTCGTGCGCGGCGCCACCCGGCTGACCGGCGGCGACCGGATGGAAGCGGACGCGCGCCTGAAGGATGTGCGGATGACGGGCGCACTGCGGTTCGAGGGCGCGGTGCAGCGATGACGCGGCGGGCGGCGGGGCTGACGCTGCTTCTCGGTGCGGCGACGGCGCTGTCGGGCGCCGCGGCGCCGCCGCAGAGCGTGGCGTTCGACAATCTCAAGATGGACGGCATTACCACCATCCAATACACGCCGAACGAATTGGTCTGCGCCGGCAAGGCGATGACCGCCCGGTTCCCGGGGCTGACACTGGTGACGCCGAGCATCCGCTTGCAATTGCGGCAGAACCGCGTGACGACGGCGCACGCCAGCGGCGGCGTGACGATGGACCTCACCTTCAAGGGCGACGACGGCGCCGAGATGAAACTGCACGCCGTGGGCGAGACGCTCGACTATGTCGCCGCGCAGGAGACGGCGACGCTGCTCGGCAAGGCCGTCACCGTGACGCTGCGCGACGCGGGCGGGGGGATGTTCACGGGCACGGGCGCGGCGCAGATGCGCGTGCAACTGGCGAAGGGCGCGTTCGTCAATTTCGAGGCGCAAGCACCTGAAGGGAAAGTGATGCAGTGGAACTACACGGCGCCGCCGGCGGGCGCCGGGGGCGGGGCGGGTGCACCTCCGCGCTGACGGGCTGGTGAAGTCCTACGGGAAGCGGCGGGTCGTCAATGAAGTGACGCTCGAGGTGGCGCCGGGTCAGGTCGTGGGCCTGCTGGGGGTGAACGGCGCCGGCAAGACGACGACTTTCTATATGCTGGTGGGCTTGGTGCGCGGCGAGCGGGGGCGGGTGCTCCTCGGCGAGACGGACATCACGAACTGGGCGCTGCACCGCCGGGCGCGGGCCGGCATCGGCTATTTGGCGCAGGAGCCGTCGGTGTTTCGCAAGATGTCTGTTGAAGACAACCTCGCCGCCATTCTCGAATTGCAGCCATTGTCAGGGGCGGAGCGGCGCGCCCGGATCGAGGAGTTGCTGCAGCAGTACGATCTGACGGAGCTGCGGAAGCAGACGGCGCAGTTGCTGTCGGGCGGCGAGCGGCGGCGCGTCGAAGTGGCGCGGGCGATGGCGTCGTCGCCGAAGTTCCTGCTGCTCGATGAGCCGTTCACCGGCGTGGACCCGATGTCCATCGCCAACCTGCAGGATGTCATCCATGACTTGCGCGGGCAGGGGATCGGCATCCTGCTGACCGACCACAATGTGCGCGAGGCGCTGTCGGTGACGGATGTCAGTCACATCATTCACAAGGGAAGCATCCTGACTTCCGGCACGCCGGCGCAACTCGCCAACGACCCCAAGGCGCGGCAGTTTTATCTCGGCGAGCGGTTCAGCATGTAGCGATGAGCCTCCTCTCGCGCTATGTCCTGAAGGAATTGCTGGCGCCGTTCATCTTCGGGCTGTTCCTGTTTCTCACGGTGCTGGCCAGCGGTTTCGTGCTGACGCGGCTGACGCAACTGGTGTCGGAGACGGGGATGTCGGCGGGCGACGCCTTTCGCTTCTTCTGGTTGAGTCTGCCGCAGTATGTGACCTACTCGTTCCCGATGGCGCTGCTGGCGGCGATCCTGTGGGGCTTCGGGCGGCTGTCGGGCGAGCAGGAACTGACGGCGATGCGCGTGGGTGGGTACGGCGTCCGGCGGGCTGCCGTGCCAGGGGTTCTGCTGGGGCTGGTGGTGTCGGTGTCGGCGGCGCTGTTCAATGAGTATGTCGTGCCGCCCGCCAACCGCGGCTTTCACGAGTTGATGCGCCGCGCCCAAGGTGATGGCACGCTCACGCTCGACCACCTTGTCTTTACCAAGTTGCGCGCTGACGGCGCGCTCGATTGGATCATTTACCTGGAGCATTTCAGCCCGCGGGACGGGCGCGTCGACGGGTTGTACGCTGTGCATTCGGGCGGCTCCGAGGACCTGATCATCCGCGCGCGCACGGGCACCTGGCAGCAGGATGACTGGCTGCTTGCGGACGGCGCCGTCTCGCGTAGCGGCGCCGGCGGCGTCTCGAACATCTGGGCGCCGTTCGAGCGCCTGACGGCCCGCGCTGCGGGCCTGGGTCTCGACCCACCGGGCGCGATTGCGCAGCGGACGCTGCGCGCGAACGACATGAGCTGGCACGAGTTGCGTGATTATCTGACCGCGCTGGCGAAGACCGACGCGCGGTTCGGGCTGCTCGAATGGGAATTGCACACGAAGGTAGCAGTGCCCTTCGCGTCGCTGGTGTTCGCGCTGATTGCGATTCCGCTCGCCATCCGGCCGGCGCGGGGGGGGTCGTGGCTGAAGGTCGGCCTCGCGGCGCCGATCATCATTGGCTACTATGTGCTCTGGCACTTGCTCGGCGTCGCGGCGGCGCGGTCGGTGATTCCCCCGCTGGCGGCGGCGTGGGCCCCGAATATTTTGATTGCGCTGGTGGGGACGGTGATGCTGTTCCGGACGCGGTAGCCGCCGTCCGAGTCGGAGTGACGCCCGTGGTATCCTCCGGGCGGGTGAGGTGCCGGCGATGTTGCGGATGATGCAGTGCCCCCACTGCGGGGCCGAGAACAGCGCCAAGCGCTCGGCCTGCTTTCAGTGTCAGGGCGACCTGCACCCCGCCGCCGAGGCGCCCCGCCCGCAGTCCGCCCCACTAAGGCCTCGACCCGAGATGCCGCGAACGGCGCCCGCAGTCGGCGTGCCGCCCCGCCGTTCGCCCCTCGAGGAGAAGGCCACCCGCCCGCCCGCCACGCCCTGGACCGAAGAGTCGGGGATGATGGAGTGGTTGTTCTTCCCCAACGCCTCGCGCAAGGCGCGGCTCTTCCGTCAAGTGGAACAGCAGCTAAAGGCCGGCATCAGCATCGGCGAGGCGTTCGACTACCTGGGCCAGGGCGGCGTCTCGCGCTTCCGCGAGCACTGCGCGCGCATCGGGCGCGAACTCTTCGCCGGCGGCACGCTGACCGACGCCACACAGCCGTTCCACGACCTGTTCGCGCAGGAAGACCTCGGCCTGATTCGCGTCGGCGAATTGAGCGGCAACTTGGCAGGCGTCTTCGGCCAGATGGCGCAGCGCCTCGAGCAGTTGATCGAACTGCGCTGGGGGTTCGTCATCAGCCACTGGCATCTATTCATCATTTGGTTGCCGAGCATCCTGCTGGGGATCCCGCTGGTGATGGCGCTGAACGATGTCTTCGGCGTTGGCATTCTGCACATGACGGAGCGCAACTTCGACGACATCATCAACTCACTGACCACGGCATTCGCCCGCCGCGCGTTGGTGACGACGCTGCCGATTGTCGGCGGTCTCATCGCGCTGCTCATCGGGTGGCGGATGATCGGCGCGACGCGCGGCGGACAGCAGTTTCAACACGGGCTGCTGGTCAAGCTTCCGCTGGTCGGCGGCGCCTTCCGGCGGGCGGCGGTGGGACGCTTCATCGGCAATCTCTCGGCGCTCTGGGGCGGCGGGGCGTCGCCGAGTGTGGCGGTCGAGGCCGCGGCAGAGGCCTGCGGCAGCCGGACACTCGAGTCGCGGGTGAAGCAGATTGTGCCGTTGCTGCAAGGCGGCGCATCGCTCGGCGACGCGCTGGCCTCGACGGGTATCTTCGACGGCGAGACGCTGTCCGTCATTCGCACGGGCGAACGAGCGGGCGATTTGCCCGGCTCGCTGGAGCGGCTGGCGCGGGACTTCCATCTCCACGCGCGGCTGGGACTGCGGCGCCTGCCGATGCTCTCCTACCTGTTCATCTGGGGCGTTCTGGCGGTGGGTTTGTTCTGGATCATGTACACGCTGGTGAATGTCTGGTACATCAAGTTGCCCGGTGAACTCTGGGAGCCGGACCCCTTCGGCGGTTGAGCACAGCACCCCATCTGCAGGCATTCCTGGCTGATCTGGAGCGCGCCGGCGAACTCCAGCGCGTGCGCGTGCCGGTCGATCCGGTGCTTGAAATCACCGAAGTCTGCGACCGTGTCGTGCGCAAGAATGGGCCGGCGCTGCTTTTCGAGCAACCGACGGGCTCGACGATCCCACTCGCCATCAATGTCTTCGGCACCGAGCGGCGGATGCAAATGGCGCTCGGCGTCAGCGACATCGAAGAGGTCGCCGCCGACATCGAGGACCTGCTGCGCCTGCAGCCGCCGCGCGGCCTGCGCGAGATGCTCGGCGCACTGCCGAAGTTGGATGTGCTGCGCAAGGCGGCGCCGACGGAGGTGAAGCGCGGCGCCTGCCAGGAAGTGACCGCCGAGCCCGACCTCGGCGCGCTTCCGATTCTGCAATGCTGGCCCGACGACGCCGGCCGCTACATCACCTATCCGCTTGTCTTCACCAAAGACCCGGAGACCGGCCGGCGCAATGTGGGCACTTACCGCTTGCAGGTGGTGGACGGCCGCACGCTTCTGATGCACTGGCAGACGCACAAGGGCGGCGCCGAGCACTGGCGGGCGCACCAGCGCCTCGGCAAGCCGATGGAGGTCGCCATCGTCATCGGCGCCGATCCGGTGACGCTCTATGCCGGCACGGCGCCGCTGCCCGACTGGATGGACGAGTTGATGTTCGCCGGCTTCTTGCGCAAGCAGTCAGTGGAACTGGTGAAGTGCAAGACGATTGACCAGGAAGTGCCCGCCGAGGCGGAGATTGTGCTTGAGGGCGTCGTGCAGCCGGGCGAACTGGCGACTGAAGGGCCGTTCGGCGACCACACCGGCTTCTACTCGATGCCGGAGCAGTACCCCGTTTTTCATCTCAACACCATCACGCACCGGCGCAATCCCGTCTATCACACCATCGTCGTCGGCCCGCCGCCGAAGGAAGATTACTGGCTCGGCTACGCCAGCGTGCGCATCTTCCTGCCGATGCTGAAAATGCAGCTGCCGGAAATCGTGGATATGCACATGCCGCCCGAGGGCATCTTCAACAACCTGGCGGTCGTCAGCATCAAGAAGAAGTATCCGGGGCACGCGTTCAAGGTGATGCACGCGCTGTGGGGGCTGGGGCAGATGATGTTCACCAAGATGCTCATCATCGTGGACGACTGGGTGAATGTGCACGATATGCAGGAAGTCATTTTCGTCCTCGGCAATCACATCGACCCGGCGCGCGATGTGCAGATTGTGAAGGGGCCGGTCGACTCGCTCAATCACGCGGCGCCGCTGCTCGACCTGGGGAGCAAGATCGGCTTCGACGCGACGGCCAAATGGAAGTCCGAGGGCTTCGACCGCCCGTGGCCGCACTACATCCGGATGAGCCCGGCGGTGCAGGCGAAAGTGGATGCGCTGTGGGGGTCGCTCGGCCTGAAGTAGCCGCAGCCAAAGGCGGTACCAGCGTCGCCGCCGAATCCCATTCGTATGAGCGATCTGATTCTGGCGATGACCGGCGGTTCGGGCGCGCGGTACGGTGTGCGACTTCTCGAGCGGGCGCTGTGCGATTTCGAAACGGTGCACCTGCTTGTCTCCAAGCACGGGGCGCTTGTCATCAAAGAGGAACTAGGCCTCGACATCGACCCGGCGCGCCCGAGCGCCGACCTGCTGCTCGGCAAGAATGTTGCCACGGTGCGCGGCTGGGGGCCGAGCGATTTTGATTCGCCCGCGGCGTCGGGCTCGCGGCCCTGGTCGGCGATGGCCATCTGCCCATGCTCGATGGGCACCGCAGGGCGCATCGCCGGCGGCGTCTCGAACGACCTCATCACCCGCGCCGCTGATGTCGCGCTGAAGGAGCGCCGCCGCCTGGTGCTCGTCGTGCGCGAGACGCCCTTCTCCACCATTCACCTGCGCAACCTGCTCACGCTCTCCGAAGCGGGCGCCATTATCCTCCCCGCCGCGCCGGGGTTTTATCACAAGCCCGAACGGATAGAAGATTTGGTTGACTTCGTCGTCGAGAGAGTACTCGCGCACCTAAAAGGATGAATGATGAATGGTGAATGATGAATGACTGACACTCCAGGGTCACGCGACCTCTTGGACATGGCACTCTACAAGGAAGCGCGCACGCTGAAGTCGGAGGTCGTTGCATTACTTGGGACTAACCGGCTGCGGAAGAGTCGTATCGAGGAGCAAACTTTCTCCGCCGCATTCTCGATATCCGCCAACATCGCGGAGGCCTTCGGTCGGTTTGGGTATCGTGACCGGATTCAGTTCTTGTACATCGCTCGTGGCTCCGCGTGGGAACTCATCGATCATCTGCACACGATGTCACTTGTCGAACCCGAGAAGGCTGCACAATTGGAGCGCTTGACCGAGGGCACGCGATCGGTTATTCGGCAACTGAATGGCTACATTGCCTCCCTCCGCCGACTCGCGAAAGGCGGCGGGAGTGGGGCGTAGTCCATTCATTATTCATCATTCATTATTCATGCGGCTGCGCCTGCTGGCGCAGGCCATACGATTCGAACATACTGTGTTCGCCCTGCCGTTCGCGCTGATGGGGATGATGCTGGCGGCGGGCGGCTGGCCGGCGTGGCGCGTGGTGGGATGGATTGTGGTGGCGATGGTCGGCGCCCGGTCGGCGGCAATGGCTTTCAACCGCATCGCCGACCTGCCCTTCGACCGGCAAAACCCGCGCACGCAGCGCTGGGTGGTGCCGAGCGGCAAGGTGTCGGTGGCGGCTCTATGGGCCGTCGTAGTAGTCGGGTCGGGGCTGCTGGTGCTGGCGGCCTGGCAATTGAACCCGCTGGCGCTGCGGCTGTCGCCGGTCGTGCTGTTGGTGTTGCTCACCTACTCGCTGTCGAAGCGCTTCACTGTCCTGTCGCACTTCTGGCTGGGCAGCGCGCTCGGCATCGCGCCGGCGGCGGCGTGGGTGGCGATGCGCGGCGACCTGGCCTGGCCGCCCGTCGTCCTCGCCGCGGCGGTGACGCTGTGGACCGCCGGCTTCGACATCATCTACTCGTGCCAGGACATCGCCTTCGACCGGCAAGCGGGCCTGAAGTCGCTGCCGGCGTGGCTGGGCGCCGGGCCGGCGCTGTGGGTGTCGCGGGCGTGCCACGCCGGGATGGTGGCGCTGCTGCTGGTGCTGGGCGTGCAGATGTCGCTGCAGATGTTCTATGCCGTCGGCGTCGCCGCCACCGGGGCGCTGCTGCTCTGGGAGCACTCGCTGGTGAAGCCCAATGACTTCAGCCGGGTGAACGCCGCCTTCTTTACCGCCAACGGCCTGGTCTCGGCGCTGCTCTTCCTCTGCACCGCGGCGGACATACTGCTGTAACGAATTACGGCCTGTCAGTGTTCGGCGCCGGGGGTTCGTTGACTTCGGTCACCTTCCATCCGGTTGGGATGGGCGTATCGAAGAGGAGGGGATCGAAAGATTCGTTGTACGCCACATCGAGGACCTCTCGCCTTTCCTTCCATCCGTTCATCTGGACATCGATGTGGGAGCCGGGCGCCAGACGGTAGGTGTCCGGGTGGAGCAGGATGGACAAGCCCGTTCGCGGCTGGAAGGCACCGCGGGACTTGGAGAAATCGATCGACAGCAGGATTCTCTTGTTCGCCTGCCGCTTGTACTCGACCAACTGCGCCAGCACCACCAAATCAGTCCCCCGTTCGCGCGCGTCGGCAAGCAAGCCCCGAATGAAGGGCACCACATCGAACGCCGCGCGACCCATATTGTCATCTTCGGCATTCTTGTCTCCGCGGTTGATTCGGAGGGTGTTTGCGCGGTAGTCGTAAGTGAATGCGCCGGACCGGTTCCGGATTGTCACTGTGCGGTCGCCAGTGGTGGTGGTGGCTTCACTTCGGCGTGTGTCCAGCATGATGTGTTCCACGACCGTCCGCTCCGGTTCGTTCATGTGCCTTTCGATCGTCACGAGACGTACGGTCTTCACCCCCTTCATCGCGCCTTCGGCTTTCTTCATCACCACCTCGGGGTCGAGAGCGTCGGGGTCAGTCGGCGCGGCCGGGAAGAGGACGGGCCGCAGCGTCACCGCCAGCACTGCCAGAATGACCAGCGCTGGCGTCGCGGCGAGAACGCGCCGGGTCAGCGCCCGGCGGCGCCAGGGCAGGACGGCGACCGGCGCGGGCAGCGTGGCTTCGGCACGCAGGGCGCCGCGCAAGTGGTCATCCAATCGGCGGAGCGTAGCGAACTCCCGCGCGCACGCAGCGCATTCCGCCAAATGAGCGCGAGCGTCAGCGCGGGACGGGTCATCGAGCAGCAGTTGCAGATCGGGGTGTCGCATCACAGGACCTCCTTCAGTTCGGCGCGCAACAGGATGCGCAGGCGGGCGCGGGCGCGGTGAACGCGCTGCCGGGCCGCATCTTCGGACAGTCCGAGCGCTTCGCCCACTTCCCGGTACGAGAGGTCGCCGAGGTAGTGCAGTACCAGCGGCTCGCGCAGCCGCAACGGCAGATCCAACACCGCTGCCAGCACCAGCCCATTCGGCTCCGGGTCGGGGGCCGACGAGGGGGCTGCCGCGCGTCGCTCGCGTTGCAGGCGTCGGTGGTGAGTCCGCCACCACGAGCGGCAATGGTTGGCGACAATGCCCAGCAGCCACGGGCGCGGCCCGCTCCGGCCGTCGTAGCGCGCCGCGTGCTGGTGGGCGGCGAGCAGCGCCTCCTGCACGACATCCTCGGCGTCGTCGCGCGAGCCGAGCAGCCGCGCCGCAAAGGCCACCAGCAACGGGCGGTGTTCGTGCATCGCACCGGCCACAATGTGCGGCCCGGCGAGGGCTTCGGCGCTGATCGGGATCTCTCGTGACTGCGCCATCTGTTGCGCTCAACCTCTATTCGCCGGTGGACAGTGATTCGTGACAACCATACCCGTTTGCCCGCCGTGCGGCTGCGCCGTACACTGAACAGGAATCAGGCCGCACGACGGGGAAAGAAACAGCGGGTATGTACGACCTCCTGCAGCACACCGACATTGCCGACATCGGCGACAAAGTCCTCGCCGGCGAGCGCCTCGATTTCGACGACGGCGTGCGCCTGTTCCGCACCCCGTACATCAACGCCGTCGGCTGGCTGGCGCACCAGGTGCGCACCCGCCTGCACGACGACCGGGTGTATTTCGTCAGCAACCGCCAGATCAACCCGACGAATATGTGCGTCTATCATTGCACCTTCTGCGCCTTCGCCCGCGAGGCGCGCACGCAGGAGGGCGCCTACGAGATGACCCTCGACGAGGTGGTCGCCAAGGCCGAGGTCTTGCAGGACGCGCACGAACTGCACATCGTCGGCGGGATGCACCCGGACTGGAAGTTCGAGCACTATCTGGACATCCTGCGCGTTTTGCACGAGCGCTTCCCGCAGATGCCGCTGAAGGCCTACACCGCGGTCGAAATCGCCTGGTGCGCCGACATTTCGGGGCTAACCGAGCGCCAGGTGCTGGAGCGGATGATTGAGGTGGGCTTGAGTTCGCTGCCGGGCGGCGGAGCGGAGGTCTTCCACCCCGAAGTGCGCCAGAAACTTTGCCCCGAGAAGGCCGACGCCGACCGCTGGCTGCGCATCCACCGCACCGCGCACGAACTCGGCCTGCGCAGCAACGCCACGCTGCTCTACGGCCACATCGAGACCGCCGAGCACCGGGTGGACCACATGCTGCGGCTGCGGGCGCTGCAGGACGAGACCGGCGGCTTCTTCGCGTTCATCCCGCTCGCCTATCACCGGGACGGCAATCCGCTGCAGAAGAAGGTTGAGGGCCTGGAGACGACCGGCTTTGAAGACCTGCGCACCATCGCCGTCGGCCGCCTGATGCTGGACAACTTCCCGCATATCAAGAGTTACTGGATTATGCTCGGGCTGCACATGGCGCAGACCGGCCTGCGCTACGGCGCCAGCGATATGGACGGCACCGTCATCGAGGAACGCATCACGCACGCCGCCGGCGCCAAGACGCCCGAGGTGCTGTCGGTGGACGAACTGGTGCGCCTGATCCGCGAGGCGGGGATGCGGCCGATCCAGCGCGACGCGCTGTATAACATCGTTCGCGAGTGGGACGCGGCCCCCGCGGTCGCGCACGCCTGACCCTGCGCGCGACCCGATGATTGTCCGCCGCGCGCTGTTGAGCGTCTCCGATAAGCGCGGCATCGCCGACTTCGCCCGCGGCCTGCACGAACTGGGCGTCACGCTCATGAGCACCGGCGGTACCGCGGCGCTTATCAAGAGCGAGGGCGTCCCTGTCAACGAGGTCTCCGATTACACCGGCTTTCCGGAGTTGCTCGATGGGCGGGTAAAGTCGCTGCACCCGAAAATCCACGGCGGCCTGCTCGCCCGCCGCGACCGGCAAGACGACATGGCCTCGCTGCAGGAGCACGACATCGCGCCGATCGACCTGGTGGCGGTGAACCTGTATCCCTTCGCCGACACGGCGCGCCGGCCCGGTGTCACGCTCGAAGAGTGTCTCGAATTCATCGATATCGGCGGGCCGGCGCTCATTCGCGCCGCGGCGAAGAACTTCCTCGGCGTCATCGTCATCACCGACCCGGACGAATATCCGCGCGTCCTCGCCGAACTGCAGGAGCGCGGCGACATCTCGCTCACCGGGCGCGAGCGGCTGGCGTTGCGCGCGTTCTCGCACACGGCGCGCTACGACACCAGCATCGCCCACTACCTGTCCGGCATGCTCGGCGGCGACCGGCGCAAGTTCCCGCCCAGCATCACCCGCGGCTGGGACCTGGCGTTCACGCTGCGCTACGGCGAAAACCCGCACCAGGCCGCGGCGCTCTATCTCGACACGCTCGGCCCGGTGAGCGGCGCCGCCCACGGACACCTGCTGCACGGCAAGGCGCCGTCGTACAACAACTACCTCGATCTGGACGCGGCGCTGTCGCTCGTCCTCGACCTGCCGCCGCCGGGCGCGTGCATCATCAAACACAACACGCCCTGCGGTGCGGCGAGCGACGCGACGCTCGCCGCCGCCTTCCGTGCCGCGCACGCCGGCGACCCGCTGTCGGCCTACGGCGGCGTAGTGGCCTGCAATGCGCCGGTGGATGACGACACTGCCACAGCGATTGCGAACGCGGGGTTTCTCGAAGTCATTGCCGCGCCGGGATTTTCGGACGGCGCGCTGGCGACTCTGAAGCAGTCCGCCAACCTGCGCTTGCTCACGGTTTCCCTGGAAGCGCCGCCCGAGGGCACCTACGACTGGCGGCGCATCGCGGGCGGGATGCTGATGCAGGAGATGGATACTGCGGTCGCCGACGAGCCGCGGGTGGTGACGAAGAAGCAGCCCACCGCCGCCGAGGGGGAAGGCCTGCGATTCGCCGAGCGCGTCGCCAAGCACACGCGCTCGAACGCCATCGTGCTGGCGCAGGGCACGCACGCGGTCGGCATCGGCGGCGGGCAGACCAGCCGTGTCGATTCAGTGAAGCAGGCGGTCGCCAAGGCGGGCGCCCGCGCCCGCGGCGCCGCGCTCGCTTCCGACGGGTTCTTCCCGAAGCGCGACGCGATTGATGCCGCGGCGGACGCGGGCGTGACAGCCATCCTGCAGCCGGGCGGCTCGAAGTCGGACGACGACATCGTCGCCGCCGCCGATGAGCGCGGCCTGGCGATGGTGATGACGGGCATAAGGCACTTCAAACATTGAAAGACCAAAGACGAGGAAACAAGGAAGCGAGGAAACAAGGTTCAGATTGTACCGAGGGATGATGCGTTGTCCCTCTCCGCTTCAGGGAGAGGGCTTGCCCTGCGAAGCGTTGGCGAAGCAGGGTGCCCGGCGCGCAGCAACGGGCGGGTGAGGGTGATGACGGGCATAAGGCATTTCAAGCATTGAGAGACCAAAGACGAGGAAACGAGGAAACAAGGGTCGGATTGCACCGAGGGGTGATGCGTAGTCCCTCTCCACTTCAGGGAGAGGGCGCACGGAGCGCAGCGACGGGCGGGTGAGGGCGCTGAAGGGCGTTTGGCACTTCAAGCACTGATTCGCCGCACCGCCCCTCTTCCACACCCTGCGCACAACGCGCGTGCGCGCTGGCGCTACACTTTGCGCAGTGGACTCATTGCTCTCTTCCCTCTCGGATCTGCTGGCGCGCCCGCTGGCTGAAGTCGATGACGAACTCGCGACCGCTCTGCGCCGCGAGCGCGAGCGGCAGCAGCACTGCATCAACCTGATCCCGAGCGAAAACTACGCCAGCCGCGCTGTCCTCGAGGCGAGCGGCTCGGTGATGAGCAACAAATACGCCGAGGGCTATCCCGGCCATCGCTATTACCCCGGCTGCACCTGGGTGGACGAAGTCGAACGCCTCGCCGTCGAGCGCTGCCGGGCGCTGTTCGGCGCTGCGCACGCCAATGTGCAGCCGCTCTCCGGCGCGCTCGCCAACATGGCTGCCTATTACGCGCTGCTCAAGCCCGGCGACACCATCCTGGCGCCGGCGCTCAATCACGGCGGCCACCTGACGCACGGCGCGCGGGTGAACTTCTCGTCGCGCTATTACGGCGTCGTCTCCTATCAACTCGACCCGGAAGCCGAACGCTTCACCGCGGCGAGCGTGCGCCCGCTGACGCATGCCTGGCAGCCGCGGCTGATCGTCGTCGGCTACAGCGCCTATCCGCGGCAGATCGACTGGGCGGAGTGGCGCGACCTCGCGGACGAAATCGGCGCCTACCTGGTCGCCGATGTTGCGCACACCGCCGGCCTGATCGCCGCTGGCTTGCACCCGAACCCGGTGCCTTACGCCGATGTCGTCACTGCCACCACGCACAAGACGCTGCGCGGCCCACGCGGCGCCTTCATTCTTTGCCGCCCGGAACTGGCCGAGGCCATCGACCGGGCCGTCTTCCCGGGCGTGCAAGCGGGGCCGTTTATGCACCAGGTGGCGGCCAAGGCCGTCTGCTTCGCCGAGGCAGCGATGCCCGAGTTCCGCGCCTATCAGGAACAGGTGCTGGTCAACGCCCAAATTCTGGCGCAGCGGCTGCTGGACGCCGGCTTCCGCCTCGTCACCGGCGGCACCGAGACGCACTTGATGCTGGTGGACCTGTGCGGAACGCCCTGGAACGGCGCCGACGCGCAGGCGGCGCTCGAAGAGGCCGGCATCTTCGTCAACAAGAACACGGTGCCCTTCGACCACAGCCCGCCCTATCGCCCGATGGGCCTGCGCCCGGGCACGCCCGCGGTCACCTCGCGCGGCTTCGGCGAGGCGGAGATGGACAAGGTCGGCGACCTGCTGCTGCGCGTCTTGCAGCACCCGGAGCGGCCCGAGTTCCGCGTCGAAGTGCGCGAAGAGGCCCGCGCCCTGTGCGACCAGCATCCCGTCTACGGGTGGGTGACGCCGTAGCGCATTGCCGCGCCGCCGGGCGCGGCCTACACTGATTGCGATGCGCCCCCGCGATGCCGAACGGATGCAAATTGAAATCTTCCGCGCGATGACGCCGGAACGGCGCGCAGATCTTGCAGCACAGTTGTCGGATATTTCCCGGGAATTGCTGATGCAGGGCATTCGTCAGCAGCACCCTGAATTCACTGAAACAGAGTTTCATGCGGAGTTCCTGCGGCGAGTGCTGGGCGCGCCGATGGCTGCCAAGGTGCTGAATTCACTGTCCAAATGAACGATTTGCGCGCAGTCCTGGCCGTAGTGGTGCGCGCGCTGGAGGAGTGTCGCATTCCATACATGGTGACTGGTGGGGTCGCGCTCGGTTCGTGGTCCCTCTCCCGCGCCACGCACGATTTTGACATTGTGGTGGCGCTCGAAGCGGCTGCCATCGAACCGCTACGCCGGGCGCTTGGTTCGGACTTCTATTTCGATTCGAACGAGGCCGCACGAGCGGTGAGCGAGCGCGACCTCTTCAACGCCATCCATCAACCGACCGGATTGAAAGTGGACTATTGGCCAGTGGCGGACACGGCGTACGATCGAGAAGCCTTTGCTCGGCGAAGTCGCCGAGAGTTCCTCGACACGCAGGCCTTTGTCTGCACGCCCGAAGATCTTATCCTCTCCAAGTTGCGCTGGCACGCGGAGTCGCAATCGGAGCGGCAGTGGACAGATGCGCTCTCGGTTGCGCGCGTGCAGGCCGGCATGCTCGATCTCGCATATCTCCAAAAATGGTCAAACGAATTGGGACTGACCACCCTGCTCGAACGACTCCTCGCCACCGCGCAGGAGTAGCGTCCCTCGCAGCGAAACCAGTAGTACCCATGGACGCCCAGTCCGCCACCGCCGCGCCCGCCGCCGACACGGAACTCGCCGATCTGCTCGCGCGGGAAGCCGAGCGGCAGCGCCTCTGCTTCAACTTGATCGCCTCCGAGAACTATGTCAGCCCGGCGGTGCTGGCGGCGCAGGGGTCGGTCCTCACCAACAAATACGCCGAGGGCTATCCCGGCCACCGCCACTATCCCGGTTGCGAAATCGTGGACGACATCGAGCGCCTCGCCGTCGCCCGCGCTTGCCGCCTCTTCGGGGCCGAACACGCTAATGTCCAGCCCGCTACCGGCGCCGTCGCCAACCTCGTCTGCTTTTCGGCCCTGCTCAAGCCGGGCGACACTATCCTGACACTGCAGCGCTTTCAGGGCGGGCACTACTCGCACGCGCTCGAAGGCAACCTGACCGCGCAACTCTACCGCCGTGCTGAATACGAACTGCATCCGGAGACCTGGCTGCTCGACCTCGGCGCCGCCCGCGCCGCCGCGCTGCAGCACAAGCCGAAGATCATTTGCATCGGTTACTCGTGGTATCCGCCAAAGTACGACCCGGCGCCCTGGCGCGTGCTCGCCGACGAGGTCGGCGCGCTGCTCCTCGGCGATGTCGCGCACCTCGGCGGCCTCATCTGCACCGGCCTGCATCCCGACCCGGTGCCATATTGCGATGTCCTCACCTTCACCACCCACAAGACCCTCCGCGGCCCGCGCGGCGGCCTCATTCTCTGCCGGGGCCAGTTCGCCGAGCGCATTGACGCCGCGATGGCGCCCGGCATCCAGGGCGGCCCGCCGATGCATGTCATCGCCGCCAAGGCCGCCTGCTTCGGCGAGGCAATGACGATCGACTTCCGCTCCTATATGGAGCGTGTCCTGGCCAACTGCCGCGCCCTGGGCGAGGCGCTGCAAGCGAACGGCATCCCGCTCGCCTGGGGCGGCACCGAGACGCACCTGCTGATGGGCGACCTGCGCCCGCTGCGAGTCGATGCGATGACGGTCGAGCGGGCGCTCGCCCGCGCCGGCATCCTGTCGAACGGCCTGCCGCTGCCGAACGAATCGTGGGACATTCCCATGCACGCGCTGCGCCTCGGACCCGCCGCCGTCACCACGCGCGGGATGGGAGTCGCCGAAATGCAGTGGGCCGCCGAGCGTATCGCCGCCATCTGTCGCGCCCCGCAGGATGCGACGCTGATCACGCACACCGCCGCCGAAGTGCGCGAATTGTGCAGCACTTATCCGTTGTTCGCTGGATAGAGAGACCGGGGAGGCAGGGAGGCGGGAACAAGCGGTCGTGGGGTCGTGGGGTCGTAGGAGCGTTGGGAAATGGGGGCCGAGGTGTCCGACGACCCGACCACCGACTTTCCCACGACCGACGAGCCGACTTCACAGTGCTCTTCCCGTTTGCCGTGACACCTCACACCTATCCCGATACAATCACTTTTCCCATGGCCGCCGAATTCCCGAAAGCGTATGACCCGCAGGCAGTCGAACAGCACTGGTACGGCGAGTGGGAGGCGCGCGGCTACTTCTGGGGCGACCCCGACCCCAAGAATCCGAAGCGCTTCTGCATCACCGTGCCGCCCCCGAATGTCACCGCCGAGCTTCACATGGGGCACGCGGTCAATCACCTGGTCCACGATGTCCTCGCCCGCTGGCGCCGGATGCAGGGCGCGGTCGTGCGCGTCGTCCCCGGCTGCGACCACGCCGGCATCGCCACCGAACGCCAGGTGGTGAAATGGCTGGCGCAGGACGGCATCACCAAAGACGCCATCGGGCGCGCGGGCTTCATCGCCAAATGCTGGGAGTGGACTCATAAGTACGGCGGCGCCATTCACGGGCAATGGCGGGCGCTCGGCTGCTCGTATGACTGGCGCCCGCAGCCCTTCGAGAACACCATCAAGGGCACCCGTTTCACGATGGACTCGGGGTACGCGACGGCGGTCCACACCGCGTTCAAGCGGTTGTATGACGACGGCTACATCTATCGCGGCGAACGCGTCGGCAATTGGTGCCCGGGCTGCCGCAGCATTCTGTCCGACCTCGAAGTGCGGCACCGCGACGAGCCGAACGGGCGGCTGTATTTCATCCGCTACCCGTTCGCGGACGGCGACGGCGCCGTCATCGTGGCGACGACCCGCCCGGAGACGATGCTCGGCGACATCGCCGTGGCGGTGAACCCGAAGGACGAACGCTACACGCAGGTGATCGGGCGGCGCGTGCGGTTGCCGCTGGTCACCTGGCGCGACGCCGAACTGCCCATCATTGCCGACGCCGATGTGGATCCCGCTTTCGGCACCGGCGCGCTGAAGGTGACGCCCGTCCATGACGCCACCGACTACGAGATCGCGTCGCGGCACGGTCTGTGGCCGTATCCGAGTGACGCCGCGCTGGTGAAAGGCGGCGAGCGCGACACGCCCTCCGTGCTGCGCGTCATCGGGCGCGACGGCGCCATGACCGAACACGCCGGCCCCTACGCGGGGATCGACCGCTTCGATGCCCGCAAGCGCGTCGTCGCCGACCTCGAGGCGCAGGGCTTGCTGGAGAAGACGGAGCCGTATCCCGTCAGTCTCGGCCATTGCGATCGCTGCGACACCGTCATCGAGCCGCTTCTCACCACGCAGTGGTACTGCCGAATGAAGGAGATGGCCGCCGCGGCGCGGGCGCCCATCGCCGATGGCCGCATCAAGTACATTCCCGACCGCTACGCTGCGCAGACGCTCGACTGGCTCGACGGCATCCGCGATTGGCCGATTTCTCGGCAACTGTGGTGGGGCTATCGCCTGCCCATCTATCACTGCGCGCAAGGCCACGAGTGGTGCCAGATTAAGGGCGAACCCCGCTGCCCGACTTGCGCCGACGCCGCCGCGCAAGGCGACATCGAGCAAGACCCCGATGTCCTCGACACCTGGTTTTCGTCGGCGCTGTGGCCGTTCGCGGTGCTGGGCTGGCCGGAGCGCACGCCCGACCTCGCCTATTTCTATCCGACGAATGTGCTCATCACCGACCGGCAGATTCTCTTTCTTTGGGTGGTGCGGATGGTGATGATGGGGTTGCACATGCTGACCGACCGCGCCGAGGACGCCCGCCTGCCGTTCTGGCAGGTCATCGTGCACCCGACCATTCAGACCATCGAAGGCCGGCGGATGTCGAAGTCGCTCGGCACGGGCGTCGAGCCGATCGCGCTCGCCGGGCAGTACGGCACCGACGGGTTGCGCTTCGGCGTCGCGCTGCAGAGCGGGCCGGCGCAGGATGTCCGCTTCGACGAAGACAAGTGCGCCGAGGGCAGGCACTTCGCCAACAAACTCTGGAACGCGACGCGCTTCGCGCTGCCCCATCTCGGTGACGCCGCGCCGACGCGCCCGAGCGGTCCGCTGCCGTTGCACGACCGCTGGATGTTGAGCCGCTTGCACGCGGTGTGTGCGGAAGTCGACGCGGCGCTCGCCGAGTCGCGGCTGTCGTCGGTGGCGCAACTGCTCTATCAGTTTGTGTGGAGCGAGTTCTGCGACTGGTATGTCGAATTGAGCAAGGAGCCGCTGCGCGATCCCGCCACCGCCGACGCGACCCGCTGGACGCTCTACACCGCGCTCGACACGGTCCTGCGGTTGCTACACCCGCTGATGCCCTTTGTCACCGAGGAACTGTGGCAGCGCCTGCCGCGGGCAACGGGCGCGCCGGCCAGCGTGATGCTCGCCGCCTGGCCGCAGCCGCCCGCCGACTGGCACGACCCCGCCGCCGACCAGGCGCTGCGTGATCTGATTGCCGTCGTCGAGGCCGTTCGGCGGCTGCGCGTCGAGGCCGCGGGCGCCGGCAAGCCGTCGGCCCTGCTGGCGGGCGGCGACAGCGTGCTGGGCGACAGCGTCACCCGCTACCGCGCCCCGCTCCGCCGCCTTGCCCAGATCGAAGACCTGCGCGTCGTGGCCGCCGGCGATCTCGCCGCCGACGCGCCGGCGCAGGAAGTGGCCACCGCGACCGGCGTCGTGCGCGTCGCGCTTGACTTGCGCCTGTCACCAGAAGAGCGCGCCGGCGAGCGCGCCCGGATTGAAAAGGACTTGGCCACCGGGCGGGCGTGGCTGGACTCACTGACGGCGCGCCTCGCCGACCCGAAGTTCAGCGAGCGAGCGCCCGAGGCCGTGCGCGCTAAGACGGAAGCGCAGCGCGTCGAAGCGGAGGAACGCGTCGCCGCGTTGCAGCACCGACTCCAGGAACTCGCCGCGGACTGAACGAACGAAAGACCCCGAGCGACTCGCCCGGGGTCTCGTTCATTTGCTGCTGATTCTCTGCCGACTGCCGATTCGTTACTGCGATTTCGTCGGCGACTCGTAAATCGGTTTGCCGTCGGTGCCGAGCAGCCGCAAGATCGGTGTGCCGTCGTCCGCATACAAGAACGCGCCGCGGCGGTTTTCGCTCTTGTCGTAAATCTGCACGCCGGCGCCCGCGGAGCCGACCGACATCGTCGCCTGGCGCTTGCCCGCGGCGTCATACAATCCGAACCATTCGCTGCTTGCGCCCAGCGCCATTTGCGCGCGGACTTCCCCGGCGGTATCGCGCAGACTCAAGTCGGGGCCGGTGTCGTCCAAGTTGAGCATCAGGCGCGTCTTCCCGTCCGCATCGCGGTAGAGGATGAACGGCCCGTCGTCGGACAGCTGCACTTGCAGGCGCTCGCGTTTGTTCGTATCGCGCAACGAGACATGCGGGCCGTTGTCGGCGATTTCGATCTGCACCCGCTCGTTGCCGGCGTCGTCGAACAGGCCCATCCAGGGCTGCTCATCCATGCTCATCGACGCCCGGACATCGCCGTTGTCGTCCGAGAGGTTCACCCAGGTGCCGGTGCCGGTCGCGGCGACTTGCACGCGCACTTCGCCCGCCGCGTCGTAAAAGGTCATATCGGGTCCGTCGTCATCCAAGCCCAGGCGCGCCCGCACTTTGCCATTCACATCGCGCAGGTCGAAAATCGGTCCGCCCGCCGACGCGCCCAGGATGGCGCGCACCCGGTTGTCGGAATCCCGCAACTGGAACTGCTGGGCCTCCACCAAGTCCGGCACACTGCTCGACGCCATGAAGATGGCCGAGGTCACAATCAGAAACGCCGCGCCGCCCACGCGCTTCCACCGCCGGTTCTCCCGCTCGACGCGCTCGAGGCGCGCCGTCAGTGCTGCCATCGCGTCGGTCATCGCTGTCCTTTCGAACAAGAATGTCCGCAGTATACCCAGAACAAGGCATTGGAGAGCAAGCGCTTAGCGATTTGGGTTGACAGATGTGGAATGCCTCCCTACACTCGGAAGTGGAGATAGGCAGCGGGGCGCTGGGCCTCGCTGGCGCTGGGACCCTCACTCGTGCGGCGTACACTGACCATCCCTCGGTTTAGCCAATTCCTTAGCGCCCTGCTCCTGTTGGCGGTGGCATTGCCGGCAGGCGCGCCGCAGCGATTCGGCGTCGTCCCGACCCTGGTCGCCAGTCATGAAGACCCGGTCGCGGCCCGCATCGCCGCGCTCAACCTCGGCACGCAACCGTCACTGTCCGACCAAACGCAGGGCGCCGAAGATCTCGGCGCTGTCGCCCGCGGGCAGCTGGTGGCTGAAGCGTGGGGCTACCTCGGCGTCCGCTACCGCTATGGCGGCCTGACCCGCCGCGGCATTGATTGTTCCGGCCTCGTGCGCCGCGTCTTGACCGCGCAGCACCTCGATGCCCCGCGCACCGTGCACGAATTCTGGGCGATTTCCGAGCCGATCGGCGCCGCCGAGCGCCAGGCCGGTGACCTGGTCTTCTTCCGGCTGCGCGGCGGCGCCGTCTCGCATATTGGCATCTACCTCGGCGGCGACAGCTTCGTCCACGCCTCCACTCACCGCGGCGTCACGATTGATTCGTTGAGCGACGCTTACTATGGGCGATCGTTCGCCGGCGCTCGCCGCCTGCGCCCCGACGCCCTCACGCAGTAGCCGTCCGCCGCAACGCCCGCAGCGCCTCGCCCACCACATACACCGACGCCGTCACGCACACGACATCGCCGCGCCCCGCTAACTGCACCGCGGCGCGCACGGCGTCACGCACATTCGGCACGGAACGCCACGGAACTCCGTGACGCGTGACCAGCGTGCCGAGCGCGTCCGGCGACAATGCGCGTGGCGTGTCTGCAGCCGTGCAAATGATTTCGTCCGCGAGCGGCGCCAGCGCGCGCAGGAACGCCGCCGCGTCCTTTTCCGCTGACATCCCGACGACCAGCATCAGCCGTCGCCACCGAAACAGTGCGCGCAGCGACCGCGCCAGGAGCCGCGCCGACAGCGCGTCGTGCGCCGCATCGAGCACCACTGTCGGGCGGCGCTGGACGACCTGCAGGCGCCCCGGCCACTGCACCGCCGCCAGCCCGCGGCGCACTGCGGCCGGAGTCACCGGCCGGTCGCCACGAGTGGCCAGTTCGGCCAGTGTGACGGCCACCGCCGCGTTCAGCGCTTGGTGCTCGCCGCCGAGGGCCACGCGCAGCCCGCGATAGGTGTCTAGCAGCCCGCGCAAATTGAAGCGCGTGCCGATCGCGTTGCTCGGCAGCGGCTCGATAACAACGGACCGCCCACTTGGGCGGCCGCTGACGCGGCCGCGGCGCACCGTCACGACCGGCGCCGCGCGCTCTTTCGCTTGCCGGCGCAGCACCGCCCGCGCCGCCGGGGGATGCGGCGCCAGCACGACCGGCACACCCGGCTTGATGATGCCGCCCTTCTCGGCGGCGATCTGTTCGATCGTGCCGCCGAGCAGGTTCGTGTGATCGAGGCCGAGCGCGGTGATGGCGCACGCCACCGGCGTCACCACATTCGTCGCATCGAGCCGGCCGCCCAGGCCGACCTCGAGCACGGCGAAGTCCGTCCCCGCCTCGACGAAGTAACAAAACGCCAGCAGCGTATAGGCCTCAAAGAAAGTCGGCTTGCCGACCGGGCTGTCGCGCAAACACTCCAGCCACGGCCGGATGCGCTGCACCCATCGCGCCACCGCGGCCCGCGGGATCATTGCGTCGTCGACACGGATGCGTTCGCGGAAGTCCACCAGGTGCGGCGAGGTGTAGAGGCCGGTGCGATAGCCCGCTGCGGTCAGGATGGCGGCAGTCATCGCCGCCGTCGAGCCCTTCCCCTTCGTGCCGGCGATGTGCAGCGCCCGCAGGCGCTGGTGCGGGTTGCCCGCCAACCCAAGCAGGCGGCGCATGCGGTCGAGATTGAAGTCGCGGCCGGGGACGGTCGGCGGGCGCCGCTCATAGTCCACCAGCGAGGCGAGGTACGCGGCGGCGTCGCGGTAAGTCATGGCGGCCGGCGGGCGGCGAAGGCGGCGCTACCCGAGCACTTCCGGGTTCACCGGGTGCATCGGGCGCTGGCCGCTCAAAACGGCGATGCAGTTCTCCGCGGCGAGCAAGGCCATTTGGCCGCGCGTGGCGACGCTCGCCGAGCCCAGGTGCGGCAGGATGACCACATTGTCGAGGTCGGCGAGTCCCGGCGCCATCGCCGGCTCATTCTCGTAGACATCGAGCGCCGCGCCGGCAATGCGCTTCGCGTGCAGCACCTCGACGAGCGCCGCCTCATCAATCACCGGCCCGCGCGAGGTGTTGACTAGGTAGGCGGTCCGCTTCATCAGATTGAGCGTCTCGCGGTTGATCAGGTGCCGAGTTTCCGGCAGCAGCGGCGTGTGGATGGTGACGAAGTCGCTCTCCTTCAGCAGCCGCTCCAGCGGGACGAATTCGGCGCCGTGTTCCTGCTCGGCCCGCTCATTCCGCACCGCGTCGTAATAGATGACACGCATGGCAAACCCTGCCGCGCGCCGCGCCATGGCCACGCCGATGCGCCCCATCCCGACGATGCCGAGCGTCTTGCCGTGGACATCGCCGCCGAGCAGCAGCATCGGCAGCCATTCTCGGTATTGTCCGCCCCGCATGAACCGGTCGCCCTCGACCACCCGCCGCGCCACTGCCATCAGTAGCGCCCACGTCAGGTCGGCGGTCGTCTCCGTCAGGACGCCCGGCGTGTTGCACACGACAATTTTGCGCTTCGTCGCCGCGGCCACATCCACATTGTCGAACCCGACCGCGACATTGCTGACGACCTTCAGACCGGGCGCCGCGGCGAGCAGCGTGTCGTCGACTTTGTCCGTCAGCAGGCACACCAGCCCCGCCTTGTCGGCGATGCGCCGGCGCAGTTCCTCCGGCGTCATCTTGTGGTCGTCGGCGTTCTCTTCGAGGTCGCACGCCGCGCGCAGGCGCTGCACGCCGAGGTCGGGAATGTGGTGAGTCAGGAGGACTTTGGGCTTCGTCATCGGTCAGGCCGCGACTGCAGACCAATCGAGTTTCATTTCGCCCAGCCGCTCGGTCGCCTCCCGCAACCGCTCCTCCGGCTGCACCAGCGCGAACCGCACAAACCCTTCACCGTGCACGCCGAACCCGATCCCCGGTACCACCACGACGCCGCTCTTTGCCAGCAATTCGTCCGCAAACTCGATCGACTTCCGCCCCGCCGGGACCGGTGCCCACACATACATACTCCCCTTCGGCGGCTCGACCGGCCAGCCCATTGCGCGCATCCCGCCCACCAGCGCATCGCGCCGGGCCTGGTAGACGCCCGCATTCTCGCGGATCCACTCGTCGGGCACTTGCGTCAGCGCCTCGATGGCGGCTTCTTGAATGGCGAACCACGACTGGTAATCGAGTTGCTGCTTGACCAGTGCCAGCGCATCAATCAATTCGGGCGCGCCGACGGCGAACCCGATGCGCCACCCCGCCATACTGAAGGTCTTCGAGCACGAATTGAATTCCAGCGCCCTCTGTGGCGCGCCCGGCACCTGCATCAAACTCGGCGCCAGGTAGCCGTCGAAGGTCAGCTCGCAGTACGCCAAGTCCGCGCACAACATCAAGTCGTACTCGGTCGCCACTCGGAACGCGTGCTCGAAGTCAGACAGCGTTGCCACCGCTGCCGTCGGGTTGTTCGGGTAATTGAGGAACAACGCTTTCGCCGTTCGCAGCGTCTCCTTCGGGATAGCATCGTAATCGGGCAGGTAGTTGTTCTCCGCGAGCAGCGGCACATCGACGATCGTCCCATCCGCCAACTTCGTCCCCATCGCATACGCCGGATAGGCCGGGTTCGGACACAACACTTGCTCGCGGTCGCCGATGATGGCGAGCAGCAGATGGACGATGCCCTCCTTGGACCCGACCAGCGGCAGCACTTGGCGGTCGGGGTCGAGTTCGACGCCGAACCGCCGCCGGTAATACGACGCGATCGCCTTGCGCAACTCCGGCCGCCCGCGGTTGAGCGAATAGCGGTGCGCCCCCGGGTTGCGCGCCGCGCGGCAGAGCGCCTCGACGACCTGCGGCGGCGGCGCCAGGTCGGGCGACCCCTGGCCGAGGTCGATGACATCCACCCCCCGCGCCGCGGCGGCGAGTTTCTTGTCGTTCACCACGGCGAAGATGTTGGGCGGCAACCCTTGCAGGCGCGGAGCGAGTTTCATGGTTTGAGTCTACCGGAAAGTCTCCGCTTTCGCGGTGTCGCATGGCGTCCTCTCCCACCTGCCCCCTCTCCCGATGGAGAGAGGGGGACAGGAAAACAGCGGTCCATCAGTTGCCCCTCTCTCAATTCGGGAGAGGGGCGCGACGAGCAAAGCGAGGAGCGGGGTGAGGAGGACTTGGGCGGGTAGTGGCATTCATTGAATGGGCCGGACTCACAAAGAGCGCCCCATGAGTGGGGCGCGAAGTGCTCTGAATGAACCGTGTCCCCCTCTCCACTTGTTGGAGAGGGGGTCGGGGGGAGAGGTGACTAGGCCTTCGCCGCCGCCTCCCGCTTCCACCGCAGCACCGGCTTGCGCGCCGCCCCCGCCTCGTCCAGCCGGCGCACCGGTGTCGTCACCGGCGCCTGGCGCAGCGACTCCGGGTCGCTCTCCGCCCGCCGGGCGATGTCGCGCATGGCGGCGGCGAAGGCGTCGAGCGTTTCTTTCGTTTCCGTTTCCGTCGGCTCAATCATCAGGCACTCATCCACCGTGAGCGGGAAGTAGATGGTCGGCGCGTAGAAGCCGTAGTCGAGCAGCGCCTTGGCGATGTCGAGCGCCCGCACCCCGAGCGCCTTCTGCCGCGACGCCGACAGCACGAACTCGTGCTTGCAGTAGCCCGGATATGGCGCGCCATAATCGTCCTTCAATTGCGAGAGCAGATAATTCGCGTTGAGCACCGCATCCTCGGCGATGCGCCGCAGGCCGTCCGGCCCGTGCGCCAGGATGTACACCAGCCCGCGCACCAGGTTGAGGAAGTGCCCGTGGTAGGCCTTCACCTTGCCGACTGTGTGCGGTAAATCGTAATCCCAGCAGTAACTCCCGTCCTCGGCCTGCGCGGCGAGCGGCACCGGCAGGAAGTCGCGCAGCGGCGCCTTCACGCCCACCGGCCCCGCCCCCGGCCCGCCGCCCCCGTGCGGAATCGAAAAAGTCTTGTGCATGTTGAGGTGCACGATGTCGAAGCCCAGCGCGCCCGGCGTCGTGATGCCAAGCAGCGCGTTCAGGTTGGCGCCGTCGTAGTAGAGCAGCCCGCCGGCGTCGTGCACCCGCCGCGTCACTTCGAGCACTTGCGAATCGAAGATGCCGAGCGTGTTCGGGTTCGTCAGCATGATGGCGGCGGTGTTCTTCGACAGGCGGGCGTCGAGCGCGTCGAGGTCCACGAACCCGCGCGCGTCCGACGGCACCGACTGCACCTGAAAGCCCAGCATCGCCGCCGAGGCCGGGTTCGTCCCGTGCGCATTATCGGGCACCAGCACCTGCGTGCGCGACTCACCGCGCTCCTGGAAGTAACGCTTCACCATCATCAGCCCGGTCAGTTCGCCGTGCGCCCCCGCCGCCGGCTGCAGCGTGAATGCGTCCATCCCGGCGATGCGGCACAGCGCTTCTTGCAGGCGGTACAGCATTTCGATCGCGCCCTGCACCGTGGAGGCGGGCTGCAGCGGGTGCGCCCACAGGAACCCGGGCAGGTGCCCGATTTCTTCGTTGATCTTCGGATTGTGCTTCATCGTGCACGACCCGAGTGGATAGAAATTCGTGTCCACCGAATAATTCAGCCGCGAGAGCCGCACGAAATGCCGCACCACTTGCGGTTGCGACAACTCCGGCAAGTCGGGGCCGTCGCTGCGCACCCAGTCGGCCGGCAGCAGCTCCCTGACATCGGGCCCCGGCGGCTCCGGCGGCAGCGCCCCCGTCCGCCCGGGCCGGCTCAACTCCGACAGCAGCGGCTCGCTCATCCGGTCATGTCCTTGAGGGCGTCGTAGAGGCGCCGCCAGTCGTCGGGCGTGCTCGTCTCGGTCACGCACAGCAACATACAGTTGCGCAATTCGGGGAACTCGTCGCCCAGCGGCAGCCCGCCGATGATGCCGCGGTCGAGCAGGCGTTCATTCACTTCCGCCGCATCCTTCGGCAGCCGCAGCACGAATTCGTGGAAATACGGCGCCTCGAACATCAGCCCGACTCCCGGCAGATTGCCCAGCAGGCGCGCCAGCCGGTGCGCCCCTTGCACGCAGTGGAGCGCCACGCGCCGCAGCCCCTCCGGCCCCACTGCCGCGAGGTACACCGCCGCCGCGATGGCGAGCAGGCCGTTGTTCGTGCAGATGTTGCTGGCGGCGCGATCGCGGCGGATGTGCTGCTCGCGCGTTTGCAGCGTCAGTACGAAGCCGCGCTGCCCTTCGATGTCCTTCGTCATCCCCACCAGCCGGCCCGGCATCCGCCGCACGAACCGCTCCTCGGTGGCGATGATGCCCAGGTGCGGCCCGCCGAAGCCCGGCGCCACGCCGAGCGATTGCCCTTCCGCTGCCAGGATGTTCACGCCCCACGCGCCCGGCGGCTTCAGCGCGCCGAATACGGTCAGGTCGGTGCTCGTCTGCACCAGCAGCGCGCCGGCGGCGTGCGCCGCCTGCGCCAGCGCGCCGACATCCTCGACGCAGCCGAAGAAGTTCGGCTGCTGCACCACCACGCACGCCGTGCCGTCGCCGATGCGCTCCGCCACGGTCGCCGCCGGCGTCACGCCCTCGCCCTCGATACCGCCGACCGGAATCAGTTCCAGCCCGCGCGAGCGCAGGTAGGTCTGCACCACCCGCCGGTATTCCGGGTGCAGCCCGCCCGACAGAATGACTTGCCCGCGCCCCGTCAGGTCCGCCGCCATCAGAATCGCCTCGGCGAGCGCCGTCGAGCCGTCGTACATCGAGGCGTTCACCACCTCCATCTGCAGCAGGTCGGCCAGCAGCGACTGGAACTCGAAGGTCGCCTGCAGCGTCCCCTGGCTCGCCTCGGGCTGGTAGGGCGTGTAGGCCGTGTAGAACTCGTTGCGGAAGATGAGCGGGTCCACCACCGCCGGGATGAAGTGCCGGTAGACGCCGGCGCCGAGGAAGGACGGCCCCGACAGCAGCGTCCGGTTGCGCGCCGCCATCGCGCCGAAGTCGCGGCGCAACTCCTCTTCCCAGGCGGCGGGCGGCAAGTTGTGCGGGTCGGTCAGGCGGGCGGCGGCGGGGATGTCGGCGAACAGGTCATCAATGCTGTCCGCGCCGATGGCGCGCAGCATCTCCTCGCGTTCAGCATCCGTGTTGGCGAAATAGGGCATCTGCGGGCGCGCAGCCCCGCTAGTGGCGCATCTGGGGGCTTCAAAGCCATTGTACTCGGCGGGGCAAGTTGCAGCCCAGCGCGCGAAGAGGCATGATTCAGGTGGCGCTCGGCGGAGGCTGCGATGGTGAAACGCCGAGGTCTCGGACGATTCGTGCTGGTCGGGGCCGTCCCGATTCTGCTGGTGACGCTGCCCCCGGAGCCGCGCGAAACAGAACCCCCGCCGAAAGACGCCTATGTTGCGGTCTCCGAGTTCGTGGAGCGGCTGGGTGCACTGCAACATCGAAAACTGACGACGGCCTCGTGGTATCGGGACCGCGCGCTCGCGGTCTTCGGGGCCGAGCGAGCCGAGCCCGTCGCGCTGCGCGAAGCGGTGGCCTGGTGCCTGCGCGGGCAATGGACGACCGCTCTGACTGGACAGGAAATGCTCGCGCCGTTGCCCGTTACGGTGCGCGAACTGCAGGAAGTCCGAGCACTACTCGAACCGGCGAAGGACCCTCGGCGCCAAGATGCGGAGCGGGCCGCCGCCGACCTTGAGCCGTTCGTCGCCGACCGCCATGTGCGCGAGGCCAAAGACCTTCTGGCCATCGCCCGGCCGTTTTCGAGCGACGATTATTGGGGTCTGGACCGCGGCGGGCGGGCGCTGGGCCGGCTGGTGCTGTCCGAGATCGGAAGCGAGGGCCGTACGGCGCTGGTCGCGGCACTGAAAAGGTATGCCGCGGGTGGGGATTTCAACTTCAAGTGCCTCTTCAACTTTCCGTACGATCGGCTCTCCGAGTCCACCCAGGGAGCCCTTGATGAACTCTGCCTCGTACACATCGCCTCACAAATGTGGGATGAAGAGGAGATGGACGCCTACCTCAGCACTCTCCCCCGCGAAGAACGCGAACGGGAGCAACGGGGTTACGACCGCCTGCGCCGCGCCCGTGCTGCATTTGAGACGCACGCGTCTCGCGCGCTCGTGTTCTTCGGCGACTCGGGACATGTCTCCGCCCAAGTCGTCGTTGCGCCGGGAGAAAGGGCGCCAGCGACCTTGTCACTTCACGATTGGCGTTCGAAGGAGGACTTGCAAGCAGAGCCCACTAACGAAGAAATCTGGGGTGCGCCGCCCGCTGAAGACCCGCTCCCGGAGTCGCAAAAGCCGGGCATCGTCTCCTGGGACGGTGACAACCCGCGGGTCACTTTGCGCGACCGAAACACACGCTTGCGCGAGTTTCTTGTCGATCTCGCCGCTACACTGAAAGTGACAGTCGTCGCCGAGGCCTATCCGGAAACGCCTGATGTGAATTTGAATGCGCAAGACGAACCGGTGCGCGATGTCTTGCAGTCCATGACTGAGTCTGTTCGTGTGCAGATTTCGAGACAGGGCGACATCATTCGGGTTCGGTCTACGGACTGGGAGGCGCACGCCGCAGTCCTAGCCCCTCCCGGCCTGCTCAATGGACTGCTGAACCGGAAGTTCGCCGCCCCTGGCCAGCGGTTGCCCATCGAAGACCTGGCGACGCTGGCGGCGCTGAACGAATTCCAACTCGACCGGGCCGGGGCGTTCGGCTGGAGAAAAGTCAGCCTCGGACGCGATGTGGCTGTGGTGGAACAACTCAGATTCCTCCTGCGCTCGCTGCCGAGTTTGTCGTCGAAGCAACGGAAGGCGCTGCTCAAGGGGGAACCAGTGGAAGTGAAGACGCTGCCCGCACCGGTTCGGGATGACCTCATGGGCTACCTGATGGCGCGCGCCTACGGCGTCTTGCATCCGCTAGAGAATCTGACGGTGCGCCTGCTGGTCACCGACGGCGGATTGAGCGGATATGAATTGAAGTTTCGCGAAGTCGGCGAGGATTACTCAGTCGGTTTTCGCTGGTAACTGCTTCGAGCGCACTACTGCCCCGCCTTCACGCTCCCCCGATAGAACGGCATCCGCACCGTGTGCGCCCGCACCGCGCGGCCGCGGATGTCCACCTGCACCGCGGAATCGCGCTTCCAGTAGGGCGTCTCAAGCATCGCCAGCGCAATCGCTCGGCGCAGCGTCGGCGAGTGCCCCCCGCTGGTGATACGCCCCACTTCCGCGTCGCCGACGCGCACCGCATACCCGTGCCGCGGCACGCCCGGCTCGTCGAGCAGCAGCGCTGCCAGCCGCCGCGTCAGCCCGCGGGCCTTGCACTCCTCCAGTGTGGCGCGGCCGATGAAGTCGTCCTTCTCCCAATCCACCACGAATGGAATCGCCGCCTCGAGCGGGTTCACCGTCTCATCCATGTCGTGCCCGTACAGGGGATAGCACGCTTCCAGCCGCAGCGAGTCCCGCGCCCCCAGGCCGCACGGCGCTGCGCCGGCGTCGAGCAGCGCCTGCCAGGTGCGCTCGGCGTCGGCGGGGCGGCACCAGATCTCGAACCCGTCCTCGGCGGTGTAGCCGGTGCGCGTCACAATCGCCTCGCTGCCCGCGACGCGCACGCCTTCAGTGAACGCCAAATACGGCATCGCCGCCAAGCCGGCGTCACACACCGGCTGCAACAGCGCCTCCGCCCGCGGCCCCTGCAAGCCGAGCAGGGCCCACTCGTCGGAGACATCCACGAGGCACTCGGGGTCGTCCGCGTGGACGAGCAGCCATTCACGCACCGTGTCGCGGTTGCTCGCATTGCACACCACGAAAAACCCCTCGCGCCCGCGGCCGACAATCAAGTCGTCGAGCACGCCGCCGTCCTCGCGGCACAGCGCGGTGTACGCCATTTCACCGAGCCCCAGCCGCCCCACATCACGCGTCACCGTCCGCTGCAACAGCGCCTCGCCCGCGGCGCCGCGCAGCAGCAGCCGCCCCATATGCGAGACATCGAACAGCCCCGCCGCCTGCCGCACCGCCAGGTGCTCCTCGATGATGCCGCCATATTGCACCGGCATCTCCCAACCGGCGAAATCCACCAGCCGGGCGCCCAGCGCCCGGTGCGCCGCGGCCAGCGGCGTCTGTCGCAGGGCGGGTTCCAGCAGCGTGCGCATCCTGCCGCAATCTTAGCGGGGATTCGCCGCGGCGTCTGCGCGCGACGGTGGATGACGCAGCGCAACATGAATCCGCCCCCCGTGGTGCGGAACATCCAGGTGGAGGCACACCCATGCGACTGCTGCTCACCGCCCTCGTCCTGACCCTGCTCCTCCCCGCCGCCATCAACCCTTCAGCGAAAGCCAAGGACCCTGCCGCGGGCGCGCGCCAAATCGAATTGAAACTCACCGGTTTGCTGACCGAGCGCGGTGACGGCATGGAAGAGTGGTTTTCCGCCTTCGACTTCGACCGCCTGACACTGACCGAAAAGAAAACCGCCTCCGGCGAACTGCGCGGGCGCCTCACCGGCGACGACAAAGCCGTGACCGCCGACTACACCCTGATGGCCTGGTTCCAGATGGATGGCGGCCTGGCGGTGCAGGGCACGGTCAAACTCGACGACGGCTACCAGCGCGTCGCGGTGAACATCACCGGCCGGGTGCCGTCCGAGGGCGCCAAGCGCGTCATCGGTCGCGCCACCAAAGCCGGCGGCATTTCCTACAAAGTGCAGGCCAGTTTCCGCACGCCGTAGCGCGGGCTCGCTGTCCAGGGCGGTGCTATACTTTCAACAGATGCCCACCGAACGCACCTACACCGTGGTTTTGCAGCAAGATGAGGGCGGCTGGTTCATCGTCACCTGCCCTGCCATCGAGGGCTGCATTTCGCAGGGCCGCACCCGCGAGGAAGCCCTCGCCAACATCCGCGAGGCGATCGAGGTCAACCTCGAGGCGATGTTGATGGCTGGGGAAGCGTTCCCCGAGGATGTCGCCGTGGAGACCACCAAGTCCACGGCCACCGTCGCGGCCTAGTCCCTCGGCAGCCGCATCTCCCACAGCCCTCCGCCGGGATTCCTGCTACCCTGGAGGCCACCCCGAGGAGGTGCGCTATGCGTTTCGCTCTATGGACTGTCTCGCTGATTTTGGTTGGAACGACGGCGGTCGCGGCGCCGCCCGCGCCCACCGCGCCCGCGGTCGCCCTGCCGCTGCGTGAGGTGGAAATCCACTTCACCGCGCTGCGGACCGACCGCGGCACCGGCATGGCAGAGTGGTTTTCGTTCTACGACCTCGACAAAGCCACCCTCACCGAGAAAAAGCCCGCCAAGGGCGAACTCAATGGCATCAATGTGTCCGCTGAAAGCCCCGTCGCGGCGAAGTATGTCCTGACCGCCTGGTTCCTCGAAGACGGCCCGCTCGCTCTCCAGGGCACGATTGACCTGCCCGACGGCGACAGCACCGTCACCGTCAACATCCTCGGCCGCATCCCGACCGAGGGCGACACGCGCATCGTCGGCCGGGTCACCAAACCCAACGGCGTCAGCTACAAGATTCAGGCCTCGTACAGCGTGCTCACCAAGCCCGCCACCCCGTTCTCGCTCAAGGATATGAGCGGCGCCACGGTGACGCTCGCCGACCTGAAGGGCAAGTGGGTGTACCTGGACTTCTGGGCCACCTGGTGCGGCCCGTGCAAAGTCTCGCTCCCGCACACGCAGGAACTGGCGAAGCGCCAGGACCTCGTCGTCCTCGCCGTCAATGTCTGGGAGCGCAAGCCGCATGACGAACTGCTCACCCTCGTCAAGGACTTCCTCACCACCAACAAGTACGACTTCCATGTCGTGCTCGATGAGACCGGCGACATCGCCACGGCCTACAAGGTCCAGGGCATCCCGACCTTCGTGCTCATCGACCCGAACGGCTGGGTGCGCCGCGTCTGGGTCGGCTCCGGCCAGAATGAGGACATCACCAAGGTGATCGACGAACTCGTCGGCGGCAAGTCTTCAACACAATGAAGCGAGCCCTGCGCGGCGCGCTGCTTGCGGCCGGCCTCGGCGCGCTCCTCCTCGGGCGCCCTGCCGATGCCGCGGCGGCGAGCCAAACTCTCGGCTACACGGTCAATTTGCGTTTCCTGGCCGTGGACAATGCCGCGCAGAGCACCGGCTTTCAGGTTGTCGTCTATGACCCCGTCTGGGTCAGCCAGGCGGGGAGCGAGGGCACGACGCAGGGCCACCACCTCGACGGCGGCGACCCGATCGCCCTCAATTACAAGTTCACCATCGGCCGCACCGCCGCCGGCCTGAAACTGACCGGCACCATCCACACCCCCGGCCACACGCCGGCGCCCTCGCCCGTCGAAGGCGCCCTGCAACTCGGCCAGCCGGGCGTCATCCTGCGCCGCACCTTCGGCGACACCTCAATTATGATGCAGGCAACCGTCTGGCTCGACTTCGCCCTGCCCGACCTCGACGGCCACACCGTCCGCCTCTCGCAGTTCCGCGGCGAGCCGCTGCTGCTCGATTTCTGGGCGACTTGGTGCGTGCCGTGCAAAGAGACGCTGCCGCACACGCAGCAACTCGCCGCCGCCGGCTACAAGGTGCTCACGGTCAACGCCGGCGAGACGCGGGAGAAGGCCGCGCGCTTCCTGCAAGACAACGGCTATGCCTTCCCGGTCGTCCTCGATGCGCAACTGGAAGTTTCGCACCTGCTTGGCGTCACCGCGCTCCCCTCGTTCGTCCTCGTCGGATCCGATGGCGGAGTCATCAAGCAGTGGACCGGCGCCGGCCACGACCAGGAAATCGAAGACGCGCTGAAGGCCGCCAAGGGCGGATCGTAGAATCGACGGGTTCGTGCCCCAAAGGGGTAGAATGTCGGCATAGTGATCGGGTAAGGACGGGGACTATGCAAATGGGCAGACCGATTGGGACAGTCGTCATTGGGGCGTTAGTGATTCTCACCGCGGCGCAACCGCAGACTTCCCCACGCGACCAATCACGCGCGAATTTGGTTTCGCACTCCGACTTGAGTCAGAGACAGTCATTCGCTGATCCAGATGCTAAAGCTGTGTGGCAGGCCCTCTCCGATCGCACCGCCCGTCTCGATATGATCTCAGTCAGGATCGAGTACCGAAGTACGCTAAGCGACGAAGCCCTGGCCGCGCGCCGGAAAGGTGCACTCGAGAGTGAGCTCGCCATCCATCGCGCCCGGGGTGAGACACTCTCGGAACAAGAGCAGAAGGACGCACTCGCCCAGTTCGTGAAGGAGCAAGTAGATCGAGTCGAGTTGGCGCGCGATGGCGCCAAGTGGTCCGTGCGTCACACGAAGCTTCAGCCGCCACTGGTACTGCACCGTGCGGGCTATGATGTCGTCACTGGCGTAGAAGAAGAGGCTGCCTGCGATGGCGTTGAAGCGCGCTTGGTGATTCATCCGAACAAGATTGCCCGCGTTGCACCCGCGCCTGGCGACCGCCTTCGTGCGGTCTTCTACGGCCCGCAAGTGATCGAAGTGCTCGCCGGGACACAGCAGCTCCCGCTTGCCGCCGAGTCTGGAACCGTGTGGCGCGTTGCTGGCCAGGAGAGGGTGAATGGCTACGACTGCATCATTCTGGAAGGCACCGCGACATTTGGCGAGGGTTTCGGAAATGTCTGGCGCTATTGGTTGGCGCCGGACTATGGGTATTTGCCGGTCAAGACTTCCTTCGTTTCCAGGCGTCCCGGCAAACCCACTCGGGCTTCCATCGGCGAGGCGGCGAAACTGCGAAAACTGGCCCCCGGTCTCTGGATCGCAATGGTATGGAAGGGTGAAAGCCGCGTGGTGGAACCGACCCTGGGGCCGATCGAGTCATGGGGCGTGCGTGAAATTGTGAAGATGCACAGCTTCGGGAAGCCTCTCCCCATGAATACATTCGAACTCGCAATTCCACCTGAAACGCTCGTCGAAGACCTGATCCGCGGGACTAATAACGCAATTCATTGACTCTGGCCTCGGACTGTCAGGTCGCGCCTTCCGAGGATCCTGTCAATCTGTCAGAATCATCCGAATGCTCACGCGAAACGGCGCATTCGCTAGTCGACGAGCCGGCCGGACACATCGGACCGGCTTCACCCTCGTCGAAGTCCTCATCGTCATCGTCATCATCGCCATCCTGGCGGCGATTCTGCTGCCCGTCATCGGCAGCGTCCGCCGCCGCGCCCACATCAGCAGTTGCATGAGCAACCTGCGCCAGATCGGGATGGCGCTGACGATGTACAAAGACGACGCCGGCGGCATCGATGCCCCGCACATCTCCACCACCTACCCGGTCTTCGTCACCGACGCCCGTATCTTTCGCTGCCCGCTCGACCCGCTGCACGGCCAGTTCCCCGGCAACATCCGCATCGAGGGAAATCTCTATTTCCCGGGCGGTGTCAGTTACGGCTACATCCCCCGCTGGAAGCGCGCGATCGAGTTGCGTTGGTGGGCCGCCAACGGCCCGCCCTTCGGCTTCGGCAAGTACGGCGGCCTCACGCCCCTGCTCGAATGTCACTGGCACTGGGCCAGCCGCTTCGACCCCGAGAAAGACTACGACGAACTCCCCCCGGAAGGCGGCCACGCGCTCATCCTGCAACAGGACAACGCCGTCATCCGCGTCCCCATCGCCGAGTGGCCCGACCGCTACGACCAGAAACTCAAAGCCCAGGCGGGGTAGGATTGGGTAGCGCCCCGGTCTTGACCGGGGTTCCATTCCTCAAGGGGGTAGGCATCCCCCCGGCGTTGTCCCCTCCCCCCAACCCCTCCCCACTTGCGTGGAGAGGGGAGAAAACGATTGGGGGGCAGGCACTTTGCCTGCCAGCAGACCTGTCAAGTGAATGGTGTCAGGTGTAGAACACAGCGAGTCGACTTTCACTTGACACTTTTCACCTGACACCGCATTTCATTCCGGTTCCTGTCCCGTCTCGAGCGCTTTTCGCTCGCGCCGCTTCTGCTCCCGCCGCGCCCGCTTGCGCAGCGCCTCGGGCGACGGTTGCTGCGCCCCCGCCTTGCGAAAGTGCGCCCGCCGCGCATTCTCGCTCCGCGGCGCCGCCGGCTTCGGTTTCGCCCGCTTTCTCATTCAGTCGTTCCCTCAATCAACGCACTTCCTCTGCCCCTCCCCGTGAACGGGGAGGGGTTGGGGTGGGGTCGCAGTTCCGCGGCGCGCACACGGTCTCCCCCCCTATCCCCCTCTCCTGTAAGGGGAGGGGGAACAGTATGGGTCACTGTCATTCCCCCCTCTCCACTCGTTGGAGAGGGGCAGGGGGAGAGGTCTCAATCCCCAAATACTCTTGCAGCGTCTTCACTCCCATCTCCCCGTCGCCGCGCCCTTGCAGCGCGGTCAGCAGCGCCCGCACCGTATCGAGCGAAGTCAGGCACGGCACCCCATGCTCGACCGACGCCCGCCGGATGCGCGCCCCGTCGCGGTCGGGCCGCCGCCCGAGCGAGGTCGTGTTGATGACGACATCGACGCCCTCGCTCGCAATCAGGTCCACCACATTCGGGGTCCCCTCGCTCAACTTCTTCACCGGCGTCGCCGGGATGCGCTGCCCGGCGAGGAACTGCGCCGTCCCCGTAGTGGCGTAGAGGCGGTAGCCCGCCTCATGGAACCCCGCCAGCAGCGGCAGCGCCTCGTCCTTGTCGCGGTCGGCGATGGTCGCCAGCAGCGCCCGCCCGTCGCGCACGCCGATGTCCGCCGCCAGCAGCGCCTTGTACAGCGCCCGCGGATACGACGGGTCGATCGCCATAATCTCGCCGGTGGATTTCATCTCCGGCCCCAGCGCGATGTCCACGGCCGCCAGTTTGCTGAACGAGAACACCGGCGCCTTCACCGCGTAGTACGGCCGGGGCGCCACCAGCCCCTCGGGCAAGCCGAGGTCGCGCAGCGACTTGCCCAGCATCATCTGCGTCGCCGCGTGCACCATCGGGATGCCCGTCGCCTTCGAGAGGAACGGTACCGTCCGGCTCGCCCGCGGATTCACTTCGAGGATGAGCACCTGCCCCTCGGCGACCACCGCCTGCAGGTTCATCACGCCCCGCACCCGCAGCGCCAGGGCGATGCGGGTCGCGTACTCGGCGAGCGTGGCGATCGTCTCTTCGGTGAGCGTCACCGGCGGATAGACCGCCATGCTGTCGCCCGAGTGCACGCCCGACCGCTCGATGTGCTCCATCACGCCCGGGATGCACACCCGTTCGCCGTCGCAGAGCAAGTCCACCTCGACCTCGACGCCGGTCACATACCGGTCCACCAGCACCGGGTGCGACGGGCTGACCAGCGCCGCCTCGGCAAGAAAGTCTGCCAGTTGTTCCTCGCTGTACACGATCACCATCGCCGCCCCGCCCAGCACATACGATGGCCGCACCACCACCGGCATCCCCAGCCCCCGCGCCGCCTCCAGCCCTTCGGGCACCGACCGAACGCCGACCCCCTGCGGGCGCGGGATGCCGAGTTGGTGCAGCAAGTCGTCGAAGCGTGCCCGGTTCTCGGCGCGGTCGATGTCCTCAAACGCGGTGCCGAGAATGCGCACACCCGCCGCCTGCAGCGCCTCGGCGAGATTGAGCGCCGTCTGCCCGCCGAACTGCACGATGACGCCCTCCGGCCGCTCGCGCTCGATGACCTCCAGGACATCCTCGGCGGTCAGCGGCTCGAAATAGAGCCGGTCGGAGGTGTCGAAGTCCGTGCTCACCGTCTCCGGGTTGCTGTTGATCAGGATGGCTTCGTAGCCCGCCTCGCGCAGCGCCCACGCCGAGTGCACGCAGCAGTAATCGAACTCGATGCCCTGCCCGATGCGGATCGGCCCCGACCCGATGACGATGGCCTTGCGCCGCGCGGTCGGGGTCGCCTCGCTCTCCGTCGTCGTGCCCGGCGGCGGATACGCGGAGTAGAAGTACGGCGTGCGCGCATCGAACTCCGCCGCGCAAGTGTCCACCATCTTGAAGACCGGCCGCACCTCCGCCGCCTGCCGCGCGGCGCGCACCGTGTCCTCGTCCAGGTCCGCCAATCGCGCGCCCTCGGCGTCCGAGAACCCCAGCGCCTTCAGCGCGGCGCTGTGCGGTGCCTCCAGCCCCTCGCGCACCACCTCTTCCTGTCGCACCAGGTTCCGCACGCGCGTCAGGAACCACGGGTCGATATGCGTCAGCCGCTGCACTTCGGCGACGCCCTGCCCGCGGCGGAACGCTTCTGCAATCGCCCACAGCCGCTGGTCGGTCGGCCGTCGCAGCAAGTCCTCGATCTGGTCGTCCTGCAGGTCGGCGACCGCCCGGTCGAAGAGACCCATCTGTCCTGTCTCCAGCGAGCGCACTGCCTTCTGCAGCGCCTGTTCGAAGGTGGGCGCAATCGCCATCACCTCGCCCGTCGCCTTCATCTGCGTGCCGATGGTGCGGTCGCCGGAGCGGAACTTGTCGAACGGCCAGCGCGGGATTTTCACCACGCAGTAATCGAGCGCCGGCTCGAAGCACGCCAGCGTCTCGCCCGTCACCGCGTTCGGGATTTCGTCGAGCCGCAGCCCGACCGCAATTTTCGCCGCCACCCGCGCAATCGGATAACCCGTCGCCTTCGACGCCAGCGCGCTCGACCGGCTCACCCGCGGGTTCACTTCGATGACGAAGTACTGCTCGCTGTGCGGGTCGAGCGCCAGTTGCACATTGCACCCGCCCTCGACGCCGAGCGCCCGGATGATGTTCAGCGACGCGCGGCGCAGCATATGGTACTCGCGGTCCGACAGCGTCTGGCTCGGCGCGATGACGATGCTGTCGCCGGTGTGGATGCCCATCGGGTCGAAGTTCTCCATATTGCAGACGACGATGCCGGTGCCCGCCGCGTCGCGGATGACCTCGTACTCGATTTCCTTCCAGCCCGTCAGGCACTGCTCGATGAGCACTTGCCCGATCATGCTCACCTCGAGCCCGCGCTGCGCGATCGTCCGGAGCATGCGCGCATCGCGCGCGATGCCGCCGCCCGTCCCGCCCAGCGTGTACGCCGGCCGCACGATCACCGGATATTCGATGTCCTGCGCGACGCGCTCGGCCTCCGCAACGGTGTGCACCGTGTCGCTCGGCGGCACCGGCTCGCCGATGTCGCCCATGAGACTCTTGAAGCGCGCCCGGTCTTCCGCATCCTGGATGGCATGCAGCGGCGTGCCCAGCATCCGCACGCCGTGCGCGTCGAGCACCCCCATCTCCGCCAGTTGCGCGGCGAGGTTGAGGCCGGTCTGCCCGCCCAGCGTCGGCAACAGGCCGTCGGGCCGCTCCCGTTCGATGACCTTGGCGCAGAACTCCGGCGTCAGCGGCTCCAGGTAGATGCGGTCGGCCAGTTCCGGGTCGGTCATAATCGTCGCCGGGTTCGAGTTGATGAGCACGATGCGCACGCCCTCTTCCCGCAGCGCCCGGCACGCCTGCGTGCCCGCGTAATCGAATTCCGCCGCCTGGCCGATGACAATCGGCCCCGACCCGATCACCATCACCGTCCGCAGCGACGCGTCACGCGGCATCAGAAGTTCCGTCAGACGGTCTAAATGGACAATCCGGCCCCATTTGAAACATGTGGCCGTCTGTGCGCTCCCATGAGATGGCTTTTTCTAGGTTTCTGTATGCTTCAGAGAAGTCGTAACCGCCGAGGTTCGTACGATACGGCGATGCTTCGATTTCCCTATTATTCCCGAGCCGCGCCGCTGCCACGCCGGGGCACCTATCCAGCACTGCTACTCGCAGGGTGTTCTCTCCCCTCGACTTTGCGACGCGTCTGAAAGCGTCAACAATGTGATCATCTCTGGCTGAATAGCCGACCACGACAACAAGTCGGGCGCCGCGGAGAGCGCGCTCGAATGCATCGCCAATCTTCAGAAGCTCAGGATGTCTGGCTTCGGACTTATCGGGGGTTGGGTAGTAGATCACGGGAGTCAGCGCTTCGGGAGTGGGGATTGGCTGGTAAGCAATCCTTTCGTGCTTGTCGGAAAACCAATGCGCATGTCCGTGAAGATGCAACACAAGCACTTCGTTCTCTTGCAGTTCGCGATCATACTGGTAGTCGTGGAATAGTTGAGTCTGTGGATCAATCCCAGTTACGGGGACAAGACGCGACTCCTTAAGGTAGTCCTCAAATAATCCGTCCCAGTTCGTTGTCACAACCAAAGGATAGGCCTTATACGCTCCGGCGATTTGATAGAGAACCGGCTCCCAGAGTAGACGAAGTCTTGACCTGCCAATCTCGCCTTCATCCGGGTTGCTCTTGTAGGTCGCGTGGATCTGTTTCTGAATATGTTGGATCAGGCCTTGAATCTGTTGTCTAGCAGGCTCCCATCCCTTCGGGAGGTCCTTGCTAATCAGCCCCAGCGACTCAAGGCCATTGTCATCGATGAGCCAATTCAGTCGTTTGAGCTGGGCTGTGAGTTCACCCAGGAGAGTCTCAATATCAAACCGGTCTTCATTATCCACGCGTGCCCTTAAACCGCTGACTCGAGACTCATGCTCTGGTCTAAGTTCACCAAGTACTCTTTTCCAGTCGCGCAGGAGGGGGTAACCGAATGGCGCTGATGCCCCCGAACCCAGGAACAGAATCACGCGACTGTCCCATGGCAGATATTCTTTAACCTTGAATCGTTTCTTGTTTTCAGCGTTCAAGGGCTCACTCATTCGCGGTCTCCAAACTGCCCGCCCGACAGCGCCCGCAAGTACCGGTCGAGGGTCCGCTCCTCTTCCTCGGCGACGAGTCGCTCGAACGGTTCGGCCTCCTTGCGCCGCCACGCCTCGATGGAAGCGATGTACTCGGCGCGCCGCGCCGTCGGAATGATGGCGGGGACATAGCCCGCCCGCAGCAAGATCAGATTCAGCGCCAGGCGAGCGGTGCGCCCGTTGCCATCAACGAAGGGGTGGATGTCCACTAACCGCTGGTGGAACTCCGCCGCTCGCAGGACGGGATGCCGGGCCTCGGCTGCTTCCGAGTTCGCCCACTGCAGCAATTCCCGCATCCGCCCGGGAACCGCGCCGGGCGGCGGCGGCAGGTGCCGGCTGCCGGAGATCTCCACTTGCACGCGGCGATAGCGCCCGGCGTTCCGGTCATCGAGGCCCCGCAGGATCAATCCGTGGAGCGTGAGCACATCGTCTTCACTCAACGGCCCGGCTTGCGTCATCGTCTCGAGGTGCTGCAGCGCCGCCCAGTGGTTCGTCGCCTCGAGGTGCTCGCGCACGGACTTCCCCCCGATGGTCAACCCGTCGAGCACCACCACCCGGGTCTCGGCGAGCGTCAGCGAGTTCCCCTCGATCGCGTTGCTCTCGTAGGTCCATTCGACGCCCAGCACCTCACGCAAGTTGGCGACCACTTCCGGCGGCAGCGGTCGCCGCGCGGCCACCCGCTCTTGCTTCTCGTCGATTCGCTGCAACAGGTTACTCAATGCGTCGTTCATTCCCGGTCTCCAAACTGCCCGCCCGGCAACACCCCCGACAACTCCAGGTGCATCAGGTGCCGCCGCACATCCACCCACACCCGCCGCTTGCCCAGGTGCTCATGCTCCCACTGCGGATACACCCGGTCGAACCCCGGCAGCGCCAGCGCCGCCTTCGGCTCCAGCGCCTCGCCGAGCAGGTAGCCCTGCGCGTGCGGGAAGATTGCCCGCACCCCCGCCGCCGCCTGCCCGAGCGCGGCGAGGTCCGCCGGCTCGTCGGAAGGGGCGAGGACGGCATACACCAGCGGCACCGGCGTCGTCACCCCGGCCAGCGAAACTTCACCCGACGCATGCACCACAATCTCCACCGGCGCCGTCTCCACCCGCCACTCCCAGCCGCCGCTGGACGCTGGAACGCACCGCACCGCCACCGGCAGATGCACCCCCGCCGTCACCCGCACCGCGCCGCCGAACTCCCGCGCTAGCAGCCCGCCCAAGTGCTCCGCTACCGCTTCGGCAAACTGATGGCGCGTCATCGCCCGGCGCTCCCCGCCATCTCGGCGATGGTGTGGAACAGCCCGCGGCTGTCCGTCGGCCCGGGGCTCGCCTCGGGGTGGTACTGCACCGACCACACCGGCTTGCTGGTGTGGCGCAGCCCTTCGACGGTGCCGTCGTTCAGGTTGCGCTGCGTCACCTCGAAGCCGCTGCCCGCCAGCGTCGCGGCGTCCACGGCGTAGCCGTGGTTCTGGCTGGTGATGCGCACCGCGCCGGTCGCCAGGTCTTGCACCGGGTGGTTGGCGCCGCGGTGCCCGAACTTCAGCTTCACCGTCCCGCCGCCGGCCGCGTGAGCGAGCAACTGATGCCCGAGGCAGATGCCCACCAGCGGCACGCTCGTCTCGAGCAGGTCGCGCACCGTGGCGATGGCGTAGTCGAGGCGCGCCGGGTTGCCCGGCCCCGGCGAGAGCACCACCACATCCGGCTTCGGGCGCATCACTTCCGCCGCGCTCGCCTGCGCCGGGAAGACGAACACTTCGCAGCCCTCCGCCGCCAGGTAACGCAGGATGTTGCGCTTCACACCGTAGTCCACCACGCACACTGCCGGCCCTTCTCCGAAGCGCAACTCCGACTGCCCGTGCGCCCCCTCGCGCCACTGATACGAGCCCTTCGCCGTCACCTCGGCGACGAAGTCGAGGTCGCCGTAGTTCTTTGCCGCCTTCAGTCGCGACAGCGCCCGCTTTGGTGAGAGTTCAGTGGTGAGGACGCCCATCATCACGCCCGCAGTGCGCAGCCGCCGCGTCAGCGCCCGCGTGTCGATGCCTGCCAGCGCCACGACACCTTCGCGCTGCAAGTACTCGCGCAGCCCCTCGTCGGCGCGCCACGAACTCGGCTCCGGCGATAACTCTCGAATGATCAGCCCCGCCACCTGCACGCGGTCCGACTGCGCGTCCTCGGCGGTCGTGCCGTAGTTGCCGATGAGCGGATAGGTGAGCGTCAGGATCTGGCCGCGGTACGAGGGGTCGGTCAACATCTCCTGATAGCCCGTCATCGCCGTCGAGAACACCACCTCGCCGACCGCTGTCCCCGGCGTGCCGATGGACTGGCCGGGGAACACGGTGCCGTCGCTCAATACCAGGCAGGCCTCGTGCGGGCGGCGCGACGCCATCACGCGCTCCCCCCGGCGAACGGAAAGACGACCTCGCCGTTCACCACCGTCATCTCGACCCGCCCGCGCAGCTGCCAGCCGGCGAACGGCGTGTTGCGGCACTTCGATTCGAATTGCGCCGGCTCGACCGTCCACTCGGCGGCGGGGTTGATGAGGGTCAGATGCCGGACCGGATAGCGCTGCGCAATCTCTTCCGCGGTCAGCACTTGTCCGGCGCAGCCATCGCGCAGCAGCACTCGCAGCGGCGCGTACGACAGCGCCTCGATGGCACGCTCGAGCGTGATGACGCCCTCATCCACCAGCCGCGTCAGCACGACGCCGACCGTCGTCTCCATCCCGATGCAGCCGAACGGCGCCGCCTCCCAGCCGGCGGCCTTCTCGGCGGGTGTGTGCGGCGCGTGGTCGCTGGCGATGCAGTCGATGACGCCGTCGCGCAGCGCCGCTTGCAGCGCCGCGACATCGGCGCGGCTGCGCAGCGGCGGGTTCATCTTCCAATTCGGGTCGCGGCCGGGGATGTCGTCGGCGGAGAGCGTCAAGTGATGCGGCGTCGCTTCGGCGGTCACCGGCAGCCCGCGCGCCTTCGCCGCCCGGAGGTGCTCGACCGACTCCGCCAGAGTGACATGCGAGAAATGCACGAACGGCCGCGGTTTGGGCGTCGCTTCGAGCAATTCCAAGTCGCGGGCTATGAGCCGCGCCTCGTAGGCATACGGGTCGGCCTCTCCCAGCTCCGCCGCCAGCGCGCCGAGCGAACCGGGCGTCGCCTCTTCGTGCAGCAGGAACAGCGGCAGGTAATCGGCCATCTTCGGCGCCACCCGCGGTAGCGCCGACTTGCGCAGCCCCTCGTCCATTTCCCACACATTCTGGTCCGCTTGCCACACCGCCATCGTTTCGTGCGCCCGCTGAAACGCCGCTGCCATCACCGCTCGCTGCGCCACCGGGTCGCCGTCGTCGCTGTGCCCGACCACCACTTCGTTGTGCGTCGCCATCGCCGGCACGCGCCCGGCGCGCTGCTCCGTGATCGCCGACTTCGCATACACTTCGACGCATGCCGACGCCCGGAGCGCGTTGCGGAAAGCCCCGATTGTCGCGGCGTCGGCGAGCGGCGGCGTCGTGTTCGGCTCGCACACCACCGCCGCAAACCCGCCCTTCGCCGCCGCCCGCGTGCCGGAGCAGATGTCCTCTTTGTGCGTCTGCCCCGGCTCGCGCAGGTGTACATGCAGGTCAATCAGCCCCGGCGCCGCGATCCACCCCTCGCCGTTGACCTGCCGCCCATCGGCGCGACCGGCATCGCCGAAAGTCACCGCGCCGCCGCCCACCGTTACATCGGTCACCTCGTCCGGCATCCCCGGAATCATCAGCCGCACCCGGCGCACCACGACGCGCCGCCCGTCCGCCATCAGGCGCCGCCCAGCGCGTGCTCGCAGTACGCGCACACGGCGCCGCTCTCGTACGCAAGCGCCTCGGCGGGCAAATTGGGTTCGTTTCGCAAAATGCACTTTTCGTTGCCGCAGGGCTGCGGCGCCGGCAGCGCCGCCGGAGCAGTCGTCCGCCACTCGAAGTCCGTCAGCCCCAGCATCGCCGCCAGCACGGCCATCCGCACCGGCACGCCGTACGCCGCCTGCCGGAAGTAGGCCGCCCGCGGGTCGCTGTCTACCGCCGGGTCGAGTTCCCCCGCCCGCGGCAGCGGGTGCAGCACGACGCAATCCGTGCGCGCCTCGGCCAGCGTCTGCGGCGTGATGCGGTACGCGGTGCGCGCCCGCTCGTATTCGTCGGCGCTCGCAAACCGCTCCCGCTGCACGCGCATCACATACACCGCATCCGTCTGCGCGATGAGCGGCGTGCCCTCCCACGGTTCCTCGAGGCGCTCGTGCAACACCGGCGCCGCGCCTAGTTCTTGCAGGCGCGCCAACAGCGTCCCGGGCAACTGCAAACCGCGCGGCGCCACGCAGTGCAGCCGGGCGTCGAACCGCGCCAGCAGCAGCGCCAGACTGTGCGCCGCCCGCGCGTGCCGCAGATCGCCCACCAGCGCCACCGCCCAACCGCGCGCCCGCTTCGTCTCGCGGCGCAGCGTGAAGAGGTCGAGCAGCGCTTGCGTCGGGTGCTCGCGGGCGCCGTCGCCCGCATTCACCAGCGGGACGCGCGCCCCGGACTGCGCCGCCCGCGCCGCCCCCGGGCACGGGTGCCGCAGCACGACCGCATCCGCGTAGCCCGACACCATCTGCATCGTGTCGTGCAGCGTCTCGCCTTTCGCCGCCGAACTGCTGCTCATCTCGGCGGCGCTCAACACCCCGCCCCCGAGTCGCTGCATCGCCGCCTCGAACGACAGCCGCGTGCGCGTGCTGGGCTCGTAAAACAGCGTCGCCAGCAGTTTGCCGCGCGCGATGTCATTCGCTGTGCGCCCGTCCGCGAATGCGCCGGCGAGATCGAGCACCTGCTCGATGGTCTCCACCGGCACATCGCCGACGCTGACGAGATCGCGGTCGGTCATGCCGCGGGCCGCTCCACATAGACGCCGTCTTCGCCGTCGAGTTCGCGCAGCCGCACCGTGATGCGCTCCCGCTCGGCGGTCGGGATGTTCTTGCCGACGAAGTCGGGCCGGATCGGCACCTCGCGGTGCCCGCGGTCGACCAGCACCGCCAGTTGAATGGTGCGCGGCCGCCCAAATTCGATGAGCGCATCCATCGCCGCCCGCACCGTGCGGCCCGTGTACAGCACATCGTCGGCGACCACCACCTGCTTGCCTTCGACCGAGAAGCCGATCTCGCTCCCGCCGTTCCCGGACGCCGCGGCGCCGCCCTCGGGCCGGTCGTCGCGGAATGGCGTGATGTCGAGAATGCCCACCGGCACCGGCGTCTTCTCGATGTCGGACAACAACTGCGCGAGCCGCTGCGCCAGCGGCACGCCCCGCGTGCGCACGCCGACCAGCGCCAGGTCCTTGGCGCCGCGGTTGCGCTCGAGGATTTCGTGGGCGATGCGCGTCACCGCGCGGCGGATGTCGCCCTCATCCATGACCAGCGTCTTCGTCGTCATGTAGTCATCTCCAAAGCTCCCTCACCCCCTGCCCCCTCTCCAACAAGTGGAGAGGGGGAAATTGAAATGAAGTTTTTTCTTCTGCCCCTCTCCCATTCTGCGGGAGAGGGGCGCGCCGAGCGCAGCGATGCGCGGGGTGAGGACGGCTGCCCCCACATACAAAACGACCCCCTCGCGCGCCGCGAGCGGGTCGCCAGATGTGCCAACGCAGATGGTGCACAGCTTCGCTGCATCGCCTTCCCTGCCTCTCGGGACAGGATTAAAGGACACCACAGACTATCAGCCGCCGGCGCCTGCGGTCAAGCAGGTTTGGTTTGCACGGCCCCTTGCACCGCAGCAATGTGTTCCACACTCTGCCGCGCCAGCGCGTCGCGCAGCTCCCGGGCGATGCGCGCCGCCGCCAGCGGGTCGAGCAGCCCCGCCGTCCCGATTTGCACCGCCGCCGCCCCCGCCAGGAGGAACTCCAGCGCATCGCGCCCGCTGCTGATGCCGCCGACGCCGATGACCGGGATGCGCACCGCCTGCGTCACCTGGTGCGCGCACCAGACCGCCAGCGGCCGGATGGCCGGCCCCGACAGCCCGCCCGCCCCCGCCGAGACCGCCGGCTGCCGCGTGTCCGTGTCGATGACCATCCCGCGAAAAGTGTTCACCGCGGTGAGCGCATCAGCGCCCGCTTCCTCGCACGCCCTCGCGACGGCGGCGATGTTGGTCACCGGCCCCAGTTTCACCAGCAGCGGCCGCGGCCACACCGGCCGCACGGCGCGGACAACTGCCGCGCTTGCCGCCGGGTCGCAGGTGAACTCCAGCCCGCCGCTGTCGGTGTTCGGGCACGAGATGTTCAACTCGAGCGCCACCGGCACCGGGCTCTCCGCCGCCCGCCGCGCCAGTTGCGCGTACTCGTCCACCGTCTCGCCGGCGATGCTCAAGATCACCGGCACCGGGAAGTCGCGCAGCGCCGGCAGTTTCTCTCGCACCACCGCTTCGATGCCCGGGTTCTCCAATCCGATGGCGTTGAGCATCCCCGAGGGCGTCTCTACCATCCGCGGCGGCGGGAAGCCGGCACGCGGTTGCAGTGTCGTCGTCTTCACCACCAGCGCGCCGACGCCCGCATACACCGCCGGGTCGCGGTTCTCGCCGTAGCCCCAGCAGCCCGCCGCCAGCCACACCGGGCTGGGCAGAGTCAGCGCGCCGAGGCGCATGGAAAAGTCGGGAGCGCCGGCCATCTATGAAAAAGCCCACCCCGAGGGGGCGGGCTTCCTCTGCATCGTGCGGCGGCCGCTCATGCGGTGGAGACGCGCCTCATTGCACGGTCACCGTCACGGTCTGCGTTACCATCGGTTTGAAGCCGACGAAGTCGTCCACAATCGCCGTCACCGTGTAAGTGCCCGGCTGCGTGAAGACATTGCCGACATTCGTCCCCTCGGCCTGCGCGGTGACGCCGTTGCGGTTGTCGAAATCCCAGCGCACGCGCACCCGCGACAGCCCCTTGTCCACAGTGGCGCGGAAACGCACTTGTCCGCCCACTCGCGCCACCGACGGCTCGCTTGCCAGCGTCACCGTCAGCGGCTGCAGGTCGCGCGTCACGCGGATTTGCCCGATGTGGAAGAGTTGCGGCCGGTCGCACGAAATCTCGATGGCGAACACGCGGCCGTCCACCGCGTTCCCGATGCTCTTGAAGTCGGCCAGCGGCAGCGCCACATGCACCCAGCCGCGCGCCGTCACGGTCCCTGGCGCATCAATGGACACGCGCGGCGCCAGCATCGGGCCGCTCGGTGTTTGCAGTTGCAGGCGCAGGAAGCGCATCGCCGGAAAGATGGGCAAGGAGACATTCTCCACGGCCGGGCGGTCGGCGGCCGGTCGCGCCGGCGCGCGTGCCGCGGCGCGCGCTTCGCCGCCCGCCGTCGGAAACGGCGCCGGCGCCGAGCCAGTGGGCGACACCAGGTTGATGCGCATTTCCAGCATCCAGCCCTTCTCCGCGAACGCCTGGCGCAGGTCGAGCGGGCTCTCGAACTTCAGGATGCCGCCGCTGTGATAGCCCTGCGAGACCACCTGGATGACCCGCGGCCCGACAAAGTACAGGTCCGGCCCCCATGTCTCGCCGGCAAAGCCGCTGCCCCACGAGTCGAAGGCCATCGGCCGCCACGCCCGCCGGGCGTCGCCCTCATAGACGCGCAGACTGCCCAGTTCCAGCCAGGCCGCCTCTGCTGAGATGGGCGCCGTGCTGACCGGCGCCGCCTGCGACGGGGCCGGTGGCGGCGCCGGGGCGGGTTCAGCCGCCAGGGCCAGGCCCGCCAAGGCCACCAGGAGCGCTCTCGCCAGGGTCATCGCTCGCATCCGCGTCCTCCGTAGGACGGTATTCTACCAGCCGCGGTTCCCCGCCTGCTCTGTTGTCTCTGCCCCTCCCCGTAGACGGGGAGGGGTTAGGCCCCTGTCCCTGGCACAGCCAGGGCGGGGTGCCGCCCGCTCCGACGGAGCGGGTCAGGCAGGTGGGGTCGGTCATTCGCCGTCAATTCAGTGGAGTCGAAGTGGTGATCCACAATCCCGGCACTGAAGTGCCGGGCTGAATCACAATGCCACTGCGAGCGGACTTGCGCCTCGGACTGAAGTCCGTGCGCCCCTCATTCCCCCACCCGCAACACTTCCAGGAACGCTTCCTGCGGCAACTCTACCTTGCCCAGTTGCCGCATTTTTGACTTGCCCTCGCGCTGCTTGTCGAGCAGTTTGCGTTTGCGCGTGATGTCGCCGCCGGAACACTTCGACAGCACTTCCTTGCGGAACGGCGCGATGCGCTCCGAGGCGATGATCTTGCCGCCGATCGCCGCCTGAATGCGGATCTCGAATTGTTGCCGCGGCACCATCTTGCGCAGGCGCTCCACCAGCGCCTTGCCGCGCTTGTAGGCGCGGTCGCGCGGGCAGATGAACGAGAGCGCCTCGGTCGCTTCGCTGTTGAGCAGAATCGACACCTTCACCAGGCTGCCCTCGCGGAAGCCGGCGAACTCGTAGTCGAGCGAGGCGTAACCCCGCGTGCGCGACTTCAATTGGTCGAAGAAATCGAGCAGCACCTCGGCGAGCGGCAGATCGTAGGTCAGCACCACGCGCTGCGGCGACACATAGTCGAGCGCGATCTGAATCCCGCGCCGCTCCTCGCAGAGTTCGATGCAGGGCCCGACGAAATTCGCCGGCGAGATCAGCGTCGCCCGCAGAAACGGCTCCTCGACCCGCTCCAGACTCCCCGGGTCCGGCATCTCCGACGGGTTCTCGATTTCCACCACTTCGCCGCCCTTCAGCGTGACACGGTACACCACGCTCGGCGCGGTGGCGAGCAATTCGAGGTCCTGCTCGCGCGATAGGCGCTCCTGCACGATGTCCATGTGCAGCAGCCCGAGGAACCCGCAGCGCATCCCCAGCCCGAGCGCCGACTTTTCCGGTTCAAAGCGCAGGGCCGCATCGTTCAGTTGCAGCCGCTCCAGCGCCTCGCGCAGCACATTGAAATCGGCCCCCTGCGTCGGATAGAAGCCGCAGAACACCATCGGCTTCACATCGCGGTAGCCGGGCAGCGGGGTCGCCGCCGGGCGCCGGGCGTCGGTGATGGTGTCGCCGACCCGCGCATCGCCGATGGACTTGATGTTGGCGGTGACATAGCCGACCTCGCCCGCGGCCAGCACTTGCGTGCCCTTGGGCTGCAACTCGAAGACGCCGACCTCGCTCACTTCAAACTCCCGGCCGGTAATGTGGAACTTGATGCGCTGCCCGGGCGTCAGTGTCCCTTCGACGACGCGCACATAGCACACGATGCCGCGGTACGAGTCGTAGTGCGAGTCGAAAATCAGCGCCCGCAGCGGCGCCTCCGGGTCGCCGGTCGGCGGCGGGATGCGCTGCACGATCGCTTCGAGCAGCAGATCGACATTCGTGCCGTCCTTCGCGCTCACCGCGATGGCGTCGTCGGCGCTGATGCCGATCACCTGCTCCAACTCCTGCCCGACGCGCGCCACATCCGCAGTCGGCAAGTCGGTCTTGTTGATGACGGGCACGATTTCGAGATTGGCGCCGATCGCCAGGTGCGCATTCGCCACCGTTTGCGCCTCGACGCCCTGCACCGCGTCCACCACCAACAGCGCCCCCTCGCAGGCCGCCAGCGCCCGCGACACCTCATAACTGAAGTCCACATGCCCGGGGGTGTCGATGAGGTTCAACTGATAGGTGTGCCCGTCCTTGGCGTGATAGGCGAGATGCACCGCGCTCGCCTTGATGGTGATGCCCCGCTCCCGCTCCAGGTCCATCGAATCGAGTACCTGCTCGCGCTGGGTGCGCTCGACGAGGCCGGTCTTCTCCAGCAGCCGGTCGGCGAGCGTGGATTTACCGTGGTCAATGTGCGCCACGATGCAAAAATTGCGGATGTAATCGCGGTCGGCCATGGGCGGGAACAGTGTAACGACCAGCGAGGAAACAAGGAAACGAGGAAACGAGGAAACGAGGATCGATTTTGCAGGAGGGATGATGCGATGTCCCTCTCCGCTTCAGGGAGAGGGTGGCCGAGCGCAGCGAGGCCGGGTGAGGGCGACCATGCAATCAGCGGCGAGGAAACGAGGCCGCCCCGACTTCAGTCGAGGGCGGAAGACCTTCAGCAGTGTCGGTGTGATTCAGCCCGGCACTTCAGTGCCGGGACAGTCGTCCTCACCCCCTCTCCTTCGCCAAGGCTTCGGAGAGCAGGCTGACCCCCTCTCCCGAATTGGGAGAGGGGGAACCAACAGAGGGAGTTCACATCTGTTCCCTCTCCCGTTCGCCTGCCCGAGCCGGTGGCTCGTGTCGGCCAGGGGGAGAGGGCTTGCCGTCCGAAGCCTTGGCGAAGGAGGGTGCCCGGCGAAGCCGAGGGGCGGGTGGGGCGGCACGCGCCCGGCCATGAAGTGGCCGGGCTAGTAGAACAACGCCGGCTGAAGCCGGCGTGACAACTCGGAGCGCGTGTCGCTTAGGGTAGTGCGGTTCCGCCCCATTCATGGGGCGGTGTTTTCCTAGCCCGGCGCTTTCAGCGCCGGG
>CAYNSX010000007.1:39239-65561 GCA_964400165.1 uncultured bacterium | reverse complement strand
GTGCCCGGCTCCGGCGGCTTCGGCCCGGTGCGGAAGTCGGTCACTTGCGTCGTCGTTCCATCCGCCGTGTTCAAGAGATAGAGATTGCCACCGCGCCGGAACGCGATGCCCTTGCCGCCCTGTACATAGCGCGGGCTGCCGGCGCCTGCCGTGTCGTGCACCAGCCGCTGGCTCTTCCTCGTCGCCAGTTCGATTTGGTACAGGTCGCCGTCCTTCACCGCCAGCCGGAACTTCCGATCTGGCGAGACGACGCGGTCGAGTTCATACCAGCCCCGGCTGAACCCGGTAAATGCCGGCGGCATCGCCTTCCATTGGTCCTCTTGCGGAATCTGCCGCGGCTCGCCGCCGGTGCGGTCGACCGCATACATCTCACTCACATCCGACCGCGTCTTGCCTTGCATCGAGAAATACAGCGTGTTCCCGTCGTCCGACCAGTACGCCAGGGTGACTCCGCGCCCGATCCAGCGGAAGTCACGCGCCAGGTCGGTGATTTCCAAGCGCGGCGGCGCGGCGCCCGCCGCCAGCAGCGGGCAGGCCACGATCAATGACAAGATGAAAGCGCGTCGCATCCCACTCTCCTTCACAGGGCTGCTGGCTGCTTCCCGTTCCGACGCTCACCCTCCTGCCGGGGCGCCCGGGAGCGATGCGCCGGCGTACGATAAAATGAGCGGGACGGACGCCGCGCCGGAGTAGTGACCCGTCGCAGCGCCGCAGCCATGCAGAGGAGGCCCGGACGGTGGGGGGCGACCCCAGCCAGCCGTTCCACGACGGTGGCGCGCCTGCGTCGGGTCCCGGGCTCTCCGGGGCCGAGCGGCGCACCGTCTCGCTCGTCTACGCCGACCTGACCGGCTTCACCGCTCTGTCCGAAACCCGCGACCCCGAAGAAATCGCCGAGTGGCTGACCGGCGTTGTCAACCGCATCACACAAGTCATCGAACGCTTCAGCGGCGTGGTCATCAACATCGGCGGCGACAGCATTCTGGCCCTCTTCGGCGCGCCCGTTGCGCACGGCGACGAACCGGAATTGGCGGTGCGTGCCGCACTCGAAATGCAGCGGGCGATGAACGAGACCGTGCGCCTCGGCAACGAGCGCCCGGGCTTGCGTGTCGGCGTGCACATCGGCGAAGTGGTCGCCGGCCAGGTGGCCGGCCAGGCGGGCGGTTACACCGTCCTTGGCGACGCGGTGAATGTCGCGCAGCGCGTCCAGGCCGAGGCCGACGCCGGGTCGGTGCTGGTCTCGGAAGAAATTCACCGCGCCACACAGCGCGTCTTCGAGTTCGCGTTCGAAGGGCAGCGCCAGGTGAAGGGGCGCCGCCAGCCGGTCGGCTGTTACCGCGTGACCGGCGTGACCGGCGCCACGCGCCCGCGCGGCGTCCCCGGGTTGCGCGCCCCGATGGTCGGGCGCGATGCGGAACACGACACGCTGCGCGGCCTCTGGCAGCGCGCGCTCGCGGGGCAAGGGCAACTCGTCGGCGTCGTCGGCGACCCGGGACTCGGCAAATCGCGCCTGCTGGCTGAATTCCGCGCCGCCCTGCCCGACGACGCCCGCGTGGCCGCCGCCCAGTGTCTGCCCTATCGGCAGCTCGACGCCTACGCGCCGGTGCGCGACCTGCTCGGACAACTCCTCGGCGTCGTGCCCAACGGCACGCTGGCGGCGCTGGAAGGCCAGGTGGGCGACGAGCTGAACCGGCTCAACCCCGCCCTGTCCGAGAGCGCCCCGCTGCTCGCTTGGCTGCTCGGAGCGCCCCTCCCGGAAGGATTCCTCACCGGCCTCGATGCCCGCGGCCAGCAGGGCATGGCGCACCAGGCCGTGAAGCAGCTGCTGATCGCCGTGGCCGAATTCCAGCCGTTGGTGCTGATCATCGAGGACTTGCAGTGGGCAGACGCCACTTCGCTCGCCCTGCTCAACGACCTCACGCACATCCTCGGCCGCTCGCGCGTCCTGTTCCTCGGCGCTTGGCGGCCTGAATTCGGCCCGCCCTGGTCGCGTAAGTCGTACTACACGCAGATCTCGCTCGGCCCGCTCTCCAGTGCTGACATCGCCGCGCAGTTCGACGCGCTCCTCGGCGACACCACCCTCTCGCCCACGGAACGGCGTACGCTCTTCGAACGCGCCGAAGGCAACCCGCACTTCCTCGAAGAACTCGTGCGTGACCTGATTGAAGGCCACGCGCTCGAACGCGCCAACGGCCACTGGCGCCTGATGCACAGTTTCGATTCGCTGGCTGTTCCCGACAGCGTGCGCTCCGCCATTCTGGCGCGCATCGACCGCCTGCCGAGCGAACAGCGCACGACCCTGCAGGCCGCCTCCGTCGTCGGTCGGAAGTTCGCGGTGCCCGTGCTCGAGCAAGTCGTGGGGTTGAACGGCGAGTTGCCCGCCGCCCTCGACGAACTCGAACAGCGCGAATTCATCCTGCCGCTCGTCGTCATCGGCGCGCCCAGTTACGCCTTCCGCCAGGCGGCGACCCAGGAAGTCGCTTACGCCACACTCACCCGCGCTCGCCGCAAGGTCTACCACGCACGCGCCGCGGTCGCCCTCGAAGCGGCGCCGGGCGACCGCAGCGATGAGTCCCTCTTCGACCTCGCCCGCCACTGGGCCGAAGCCGAAGAGAACGCCAAAGCCACTCGCTACTTCCTCGACGCCGGCGGGCGCGCCGCCGGGCGGTATGCGCACGCCGAAGCCGCCGAACACTTCCACCGCGCCCTCGACCTCGCGACCGATGAACACGACCGCGCCCTGGCGTTGCTTGGCAGCGCCCAGGCCCAGGCTCGCCTCTTGCGCCATCCCGCCGAAGCGCGCACAGCCGCCCGCGAAGCGCTTGCTGCCTGGGAGCGTCTCGGCGACGCCGGCCAGTGCGCCGAGGCGATGCGCGCCGTCGTCAATGCGCAACTGGCCCTCGGCTATGACCCGGCGATCACCCACCAGGCGCTGGCCCTTGCCGACACTGCGCCCGGGCCCGCCGCCGTGTCGTTGCTGGCCGATTGCACGACCTATGTGCTCACCTACGAATCGCCGGCGCAAGCCATCGCGCTCGTCACGCGCGGCTGGCGCCTGGCGCGCCGCGCCGGCGCCGCGCGGTATGTGCAGCAGTTCCGCGCCCGCCTGACCGAACCCGGGCTCTTCCCCGTGCCCGCGGAGCGCGTCGGCCGCCGCATTGCCCTCCTCGGCGCCTGGGAACGCGATGCTGCGGCAATCGGCGACCTGAACTTGCAAGGCAACCTGCTCTTGCTGCTCGGCAATCTGGCGTCGGCGGACGACGACTTCGACCCGGCTACCGAAGAAATGTATTTCATGTCCGCGCACGGCCTCTACGACCGACTCGGCAACGCCTGGAACACCTGCATCGCGCAGTCGCGGCTGATTCACGCCCGCCTGGCGCGCGGCGACATCGCCGGCGCCGCCGAGGCCGCGCACGCCCTTGTGGACGCCGTGGTCACGCGGGAAATCAAAGGCGTCGGCTTTGAACTCCACGAGGCCGCCTGGGCATTGAGCGAGGCCGGCGACGCGCGGGCGCTAATGCGTGCGCTGGCGCTCGCCAAGATGGTGCCAATGACGACGATGATGTCGATCTTCCCCCAGGCCTCGAATGTGCTCGCGGCGCTCGCCGCCGATGACCTCGAGGATGCCCGCCAGCAGTCGCGCCGGGGCTTGCTCATCGCCCAGGCCGAATGGCGCGGCCGCGGACCCGTCCTTCTCCGCCACATCCTGGGGCGCCTTGCCTACGGCTCGCTCGACGCCGGCGACGCAGGCACGGCCCGCGCCTGCCTCGCCGAAGTGACCGCGATGGACCCGGGCGCCTGGGCGGCCGATGTGATGTATCAGCGCCTTGGCGTCTGGGAGGAGTACGCCCGCCTCCGCCTGGCGACCGAGGAAGGCCGTCTCGGCGACGCGCGGGCAGCGCTCGATCGCATCCGCGCCACCGAGGTGCGCTTCCACGGCGCTACCTGGTCGCAATATCGCCGCTTGGAAGAACTGCGTCTGTTGGTCGCGGCAGCACGCGCCGGAGACGCTGCTGTGCCCAACGCCACCGAGCAATACCGCACCCTGCTGGTCGAATCCCTCGCCTGGGCCGACTCGCAGGGCGCGCGATTGTTGCGCCGTCGTCTCGAGGCACTCGACGCAGGGGCCGGCGCCTCCGCGTGAAGACCACCGCCGCCCCCGTGCGCAGCAGCGGCCCGGCGCCGCCGCGCTTCTGGCCCCCGCGCTTCAGCCGCGCGGTGCTGCGCTGCGTGTGGCCCATTTCGTCGCGGGCATTGTGGCGCTTCGCCCGGGTCTCGGAAGTGGAACTTCTCCCACCCGCTCGTGACTTATTCGACCGCCTGCGCGGCCAGCGCGTTCTGATGACGCCCAGCCACTCCGGCGGCCTGGAAGTCTTCGTGATGTTTCACCTCTCCCGGATGCTGCGCCGGGAGTGGTTCTACATGGCCGGCCACGAAGCGTTCCTCCCGCCGCTGCAAGGGTGGCTGCTCCAGCGCGTCGGCTGCTATTCCATCGTCCGCGCCACCGCCGACCGGGAGTCCTTCCGCACCACCCGCCAGATACTCGCCGCGGGTGAGCGGCCGCTCGTCATCTTCCCCGAAGGCGAGTCCATGTTTCAGAATGATGTCGTGCTCCCGTTTCAGGAGGGCGTCGCGCAACTCGCCTTCTGGGCGCTCGACGACCTGGTCAAGCAGGGCGACCCGCCACCGCTGTACTTCCTTCCGATGGCGATCAAATACATCTACCTCGCCGATATGCGCGACGAGATCGACCGCGCCCTGGCGCGGCTGGAGCGCAAGGTCGGCGTCGCCAAGGCCCCCGGCGCTTCGCTCTACACGCGCCTGCGTGCGGTCGGCGAAACCGTCCTCGCCGTTGGCGAGGCCGACTACGGCGTCCGCCCCGAACCCGGCGCCACGCTCGACGACCGCCTGCAGCGCATCAAGCACATCATCGTCGAGCGCGCCGCCCTCGCCCTCGGGGTGCCGGATAACTCCGAGCGCCCGCTCGTCGACCGCATCCGCTCGCTGTTCAATGAGATCGAGCGCTGGTCCTACGAAGAGATCGAGGAGTCCGAGTACCTGCGCGAGCGCCGCCAGCAACGCCAGGAGAAGGCTCGCGTCCTCTACGACGACCTGATGCGTGTCCTGCAGATGGCGGCGCTGCACGAGGGCTATGTCGGCGAAACGCAGTCGGCCGAGCGGTTCCTCGAAGTCATCGGCCGCCTGGAACTCGAAGTCTATCGCCGCCGCTGGGTGCGCGGCCCGCGCAAGGCCATCGTCCAGGTCGGCGAGCCGATCAATGTCACCGAGCGCTACGCGGACTACCGCCGCGATCGCCGCTCCGCCGTCCACGCCCTGACCCAGACCACCGAGACCGCCGTACTGAACATGCTCCTCGGACTCGGCCGCTTCACCCGCCCCCTTCAGTCCTAGTCCGGTTCCCGCACAGCGCTGACGCCCTCACCCGCTCCTCACTTCGCTCGGAGCACCCTCTCCCGTCTGGGAGAGGGACTACCGCATCCACCGACCCTGCGAGTGCGGGGTGGACGCAACTGTCCCTCTCCCCATCGGGAGAGGGTGGCCCGCAGGGCCGGGTGAGGGCCAGCGGTGGCTGCGCGCCCTCCCCACTATGGAACAACCCCCCAGGGACGCCGTGGCTGTTTGGCGCCCCTCGGCACCAGAGAAGTCTGCCCCTCGGGCAGCGCCGTCGAGGCCCGTTCTCACCGGAAGCGGGGTGGGGGGTGGTCTCATACCTTCTCCGGAGCGTGAAGTCCATGACGATGACACTGAAGCAGTGGCGAAAAGAGCCGTTGCAACAGCGCCGGTCGCGGCGCGGCTTTACGCTGATAGAAATGCTGATCGTGATCGTGGTGATCGCGATACTCGCGCTCATCGTGATCCAGCGTTTCGGCGGCATCGGCCGCCGCAGCCGCGAGGCCGCGTTGCGCAGCGATCTCCACCACCTGCGGACGGCCATCGAGCACTTTGAGGCAGACACCGGCGCTTTTCCACCGGACCTCATCGATATTCTGGCCGCCGACGGGGCGTCGATCAGCGCCGATGCCGACGGCGCCGGCCGCTCTGTGTATCGCGTCGCATACCAGGGACCCTACCTGCGCACCGGCGACAACGCCCTCCCGAACGACCCGATGACCAGTGCCGCCGACTGGACCTACGACAACGCCTCCGGCGATGTGCACAGCAGTTCCACCCTGACCGCTCTCGACGGCACCGACTACACGACCTGGTGAACGGCTGCGAGCGGCGCCGGCGCAGCTGCCAGCCGTTCGCGGACGACCGCGGCCAGCGCGTCAATGAAGCGCGGGTCGGTATTCAGGGATCGCGTTCGGCGGCATTCGACGCCGAGTTCGCGTGCCGTTTGCTGCAACTCGATGTCTAGGTCGTACAGAATCTCCAAGTGGTCGGAGACGAACCCGATCGGGACGATGAGGAATTGCGTGTGTCCCGCTTCAGCCAATCGGCGGACTTCGTCGTTTATGTCTGGCTCCAGCCACGGGTCGCCGGTGTGCCCCGCGCTTTGAAAGGCGAAGTGCCACTCGCGCAGGCCCGCCCGGCGCGCCACCGACGCAGCCGAGTCAGTGAGTTGCTGCGGATACGGGTCGCCCCACGAGAGGATGCGCTCGGGCAGACTGTGTGCGGTGAAGATAACCGCCAGCCGGCCGCGCTCGAGGCCCGGCCAGGCAGCCAGGGCTTCACCGATGTGGGCGGCCACCACTTCCTGAAATAGGGGCTGGGCGCACCACGACTCGACCGGGTAGAAGGCCGCGGCCGTGTTCAGTTTGCCGAGCGCCTCGGCAGCCGCCTCCAGATATCCGCCGATGCTCATCCGCGAGTAGTGTGGCGCCAGCGCCAGCGTCACGAGGCGCTGCGTGCCGGCGTTCACTTCCTCCGCGACCGCGTCCGCGATGAAGGGAGGCGCGTGTTTCATCCCCAGCGCAAGGCGGAAATGGTCGCCATCTTGTCGCAAGTGTTCGAGCAGCCGCGCGCCTTGCTGTCGTGTGATCTCAAGCAGCGGCGACGCCCCGCCAATGCGCTCATAGCGCTCGACGAGGTTGGCGAGTTCCTCCGGCGACGGCTTGCGACCGCGGCGAATGTGCGTGTAATAGGCCTCCACATCCGCGAGGGTGGCCGGACTGCCATATGCCATCAGCAACACCGTCGTGAGGGGTTCTGCCGCGCTCATGCCGTCACCCCAGCGGGCGCCGGGCGCGCAGTGCGCTCGTGCACGGCCGCGACGAGCCACTCGACATTTTCCACGGGAGTGTCGGGCAGGATGCCGTGGCCGAGGTTGAAGATGTGTCCGGGCCGTCTCGCCGCCTGGCGCAGCACCTCGTCCATCGCGGTCTCCAGCGCCGGCTGCGGAGCGAGCAGGCGCGCCGGGTCGAGGTTGCCCTGTATGGCGAAGCCATCGCCGACGCGCCGCCAGGCCTCGCCGAGCGGCATGCGCCAATCCACGCCCATCACTTCGCCGCCCGCCTCCGCCATTGCCTCTAGCAGCGTGCTGGTGCCCACACCAAAATGGATGCGCGGCACGCCGCAGTCCGCCAGCCCGTCGAACACTTGGCGCGAATAGGGGAGGACGAATTCCCGGTAGTCCGCCGCGTTCAGGCAGCCGACCCAGGAATCGAAGAGTTGTACCGCGTCGGCGCCTGCTGCAATCTGCAGCCGTAAGTAGTCGATCGTGACGCGTGTCAATCGTTCCATCAAGTCGTGCCACGCGACCGGGTCGGAGAACATCAGCGCCCGCGTGTGCCGGAAATCGCGCGACGGGCGCCCCTCCACGAGATAACTCGCCACGGTGAACGGCGCGCCGGCGAACCCGATGATTGGCGCCATCCCGTCCAGCGCGGCGACCGATGCCTGCATCGTCTGCGCCACATACCCCAGATCGCGCTCCACATCGACGGAACGCAGGCGCGCAATATCGGACCGCGCGCGCAGCGGCGACGCGATGATCGGCCCCACCTGGTCCTCGATCGTGAAGGCGACGCCCATCGGCGCCACCGGCAGCATAATGTCCCCGAACAGTATCGCAGCGTCGAACCCGAACCGCCGCACTGGCAGCGACACGATCTCCGCCACCAACTCCGGCATCCGGCTGACCGTCAGCAGGTCGTACTGCCGCCGCAGCGCCCGGTATTCGGGCAGATAGCGCCCCGCCTGCCGCATAATCCAGACCGGCGTGCAATCCGTCGGCTGCTGCCGGCACGCGTCGAGGAAGCGCCGGTTGCGCAGGTCAGTGGACAGGCGCCGCCTCCGGCGCGACAGCGAGCGCGGCGCGGGCGGCGTCGATGACCCGCTCGATATCGGTCCCAGTGTGGGCCAGGGAGAGGAACCACGCCTCCAAGTTGGACGGCGGCAACAGGACGCCGCGCTGCAACATCCCGTGGAAGAACGCACGGAATTGCGCACGGTCGCTGCGGTCCGCGCGCTCGCGATCCGTGACTGGCGAGTCCGTGAAGAATACGGTCAGCAGCGACCCGACGCGGTTGACTCGCACCGGCGCCGACTGCTCCACAGCGACTTGCAGCAGCCCTGCCTCCAGTTCGGCGCCGAGCGCTTCCAGGCGGTCGTAGTCCCCGGCGCTGTCAATCGTTTGCAAAGTGGCCGCGCCCGCGGCCATCACCACCGGGTTGCCCGCCATCGTACCCGCCTGATACATCGGCCCCAACGGCGCCACGCACTCCATCAGGTCGCGCCGGCCACCGTAGGCGCCGACCGGCAGCCCGCCGCCGATGATTTTGCCGAGGCAAGTCAGGTCGGGCGTCACGCCGTAGCGTCCTTGCGCGCCCTCCCACCCGACGCGAAAGCCGGTGATGACTTCATCGAAGATGAGCGCTGCGTCCACCGATCGTGTCAGGCGGCGCAGCGCCGGCAGGAAGTCCGGCGCCGGCGGCACGACGCCCATATTCGCCGCCACCGGCTCCACGAGCACCGCGGCGATCTCTTCGCCCCGCCGTTGGAACAGTGTGGCTGCGCGGTCTGCGTCGTTGAAAGGCAGAACGACCGTATCCGCGACGGCGCCCGCGGTCACACCGGCACTATCGGGCAGCCCTGCCGCGGCGACGCCCGACCCGGCCCGCGCCAGCAGGCCGTCTGCGTGTCCGTGGTATCCGCCGTCGAATTTCACGATGAGCGACCGGCCCGTGAACGCCCGCGCCAGCCGCACCGCCGACATCGCCGCCTCGGTCCCGGAATTGACAAACCGCAGCCGCTCGATGCTCGGCAGCGCGGACTGAATGAGGCGCGCCAGTTCCAACTCGCGTTCGGAGTTCGCCCCGAAGTGCAGCCCGTCGGCGGCGGCGCGCCGCACCGCGTCGACGACCGCCGGGTGCGCGTGTCCCACGAGCATGGCCCCCCACGCGCCAATGCAGTCTGTATACGCGCGGCCGTCCGCATCCCACACGGTGGCGCCTTGCCCGCGCACAATGGCCGGCGGCGTGCCGCCGACCGCCCGGAACGCCCGCACCGGGCTGTTGACCCCGCCCGGGAACCGCGTCAATGCCTCCGCATACAGCCGCTCGGAGACCCTGCCCGCCATCTGCTATCCGCCCAGCAAATCGAGCATTGCCTCGGGGGCCATCTGCACACAAGTGAAGATCGGCGTATCGCGCAGCGTGTAACTGCTCGCCTGGCTCCCGCGCAGTTCCATCACCAATTCCAGGAAATCGGCGGGCGCGTCGGTCTCGAACGCCAGCGTGAACTCCGGGTCGTCGATGCCGAAGGAGTAGCCGGTATGAATCTGCACCGTCGGATACATGTGACCGACCCGGAAGTGGTCGCCCATCATCCGCTGCCGTTCCTCCTGCGGCAGGCCGTACCAGGCCCGTGTCTTGATGAACGGATAGACGAACAGGAAGCGCTTCCGTCCGAACGACTCGGTGGTCAGTTCGTGCTCCTGGCCGGCGTGCTTGTGACCGCCAAGATATTGTGATGGCCGGGTCATCGCCAGGTAGGAGTAGGGGGTGCGGAGGTAGCCGCCGAGCGGCGTCGCCAGGATTTGCGCCGTCAACTGCTGCACCTCGTCCAGGTCCGGTGTCGCGCACCACACCAGGAAATCGGTGTCGGCCCGCGTGCCGATGGTGCTGAAAATGCGCAACGGCAGCCGCGCCGCCCAGTTGTCGAACACCGCCGCCAGCGCGCGCTTGCCCTTGGTTCGCGCGCCGGCGTCGAGCCGCCGCCAGGCAGGGTCCACGGCAAAGAAAGTGTATTTGAAGAAGAGCCGCCCGGATTTGGGTTCGGCTGCGTGGCCCGGCGCCTCGGCGACTTGTGCGACGCTCATCGGTCGTGCTCCTTCCGCGCGAAGTCCTTCGCAAAGTAGGTGATGATGAAATCCGCTCCCGCCCGCTTGATCGCGGTCAGCGTCTCGTCCATTGCCCGGTCGTCGTCCAGCCACCCGTTCGCCGCTGCGGCTTTCAGCGAGGCATACTCGCCGCTCACTTGGTAGGCCGCGAGCGGGTGCTCCCACCGGTCCCGCGCCTGGCGCAGCACATCGAGGTATGGCAGCGCCGGCTTGACCATCAGCGCATCCGCGCCCTCCGCCACATCCCGTGCCAGTTCTCGCAGTGCCTCGCGGGCGTTGGCGGGCGGCATCTGGTAGCCCTGCCGGTCGCCGAACAGCGGCGCCGACTCCGCTGCGTCCCGGAACGGCCCGTAAAACGCCGACGCAAACTTCGCCGCATACGACAGAATCGCGGTGTCGGTCAATCCGTCGGCGTCGAGCGCCGCGCGCAGCGCCGCCACCTGCCCGTCCATCATGGCGCTCGGGGCGACGATGTCGGCCCCCGCCGCGGCGTGCGTCACCGCGGTGCGCGCCAGCAACTCCAGACTGGCGTCGTTGTCCACTTGCCCATCGCGGACGATGCCGCAGTGCCCGTGCGTCGTGTACGAACACAGGCAGACATCAGTGATGATGACGAGGTCGGGCGCCGCCTGGCGGATGGCCCGAATGGCTTCCGGCACGATGCCGTGCTCGTCGTAGGCGCCGCTACCCGCGTCGTCCTTCTCCTCGGGCACGCCGAACAGCAACACCGCCGGCACGCGTAGCCCGGCGACGGTCTCCGCTTCGCGCGCCAGTGAGTCTACCGAGAATCGCTGCTGCCCGGGCATAGACTCCAGATCTTCGACGATGCCGCGCCCCGGCACCACGAAGAGGGGAAAGACGAGATCGCTCACACTGACGCGCGTCTCGCGCGCCAGGTCGCGCAATCCGGCGGTGCGCCGGAACCGCCGCAGCCGCTCGGCGGGGAGCGTCAGCATTGCGTCAACGAGTGACATGGCTCACTCCTTCGACAATGGCGGCGACCAGGCCGCCGGCGGTGTACTCCCCGGCGACCCAATCCGGGCGCAATCCGTGCGCCAGCGCCGCTTCGGCGGTGACCGGCCCGATGCAGGCGATGCGCACACCCGGCGGAATATCACTGTCCTCGCCGAGGAGTGCAGAGAAGTTGCGTGCCGCCGACGGGCTGGCCAGACACACGACCTCGATGCGCTCGTCACGCACGATGTCAGGCAGCGACGCGCCGCGACCGTTCGGCGTTTCGGTGCGATAGGCGACCACCGCGGTGATGCGCGCCCCGCGCTCCCGAAGTAGTTCGGGCAATGCCGCGCCGGCCTCCGCGGCGCGCGGAAGCAACACCGTTCGGCCGCGCACATCGTCAAGGCCATCCGCAATCGCCTCCGTCCGAAATACGGCAGGAACGAAATCCGGTATTCTCCCCCGGCGGCGCAGCGCTGCCGCCGTCGCCGGTCCGACTGCTGCCAGGCGCGGCCCGGGCACGAGCGCAATCCCGCGCCGCCGGGCGCGCTGCCATACGGCGCGCACACCGTTGGCGCTCGTGAACACGACCCACTCGAACGACATCCAGTTGTGCAACGCCGCATCGAGCGGCGCCCAGTCGGCAGGCGGCACGATGCGGATCAGCGGGAACACGACGGGCACCGCGCCAAGCCGGTGCAGCGCATCGACCATGCCGCGCGCCTGCGCCCGCGGGCGGGTGATCAGCACCCGCAGCCCGCGCAGCGGCTGTTCAGACCGCGACACGGGTCAATTCTTTCGCGCCGGCGCGCAGCAGGCGTTCCGCCAGTCGTGCGCCGAGCACTTCGGGTTCGTCGATTGGCCCTTCCGCGGACAGCGCCACCTGGCGGCGGCCGTCGAGTGACAGAATTGCTGCGTGCAATGTCAGCGTGGCGCCGGACACCGTGGCGAGCGCTCCGAAGGGCGCCGAACAGCCGCCGTCGAGCGCCGCCGCGCATGCCACCTCGGCGCGGACGGCTTGCCTGGTCGGAAAGTCATTCAGCAGTTCGAGCAGTGCTCGCGTGTCGCTGTCGTCACTCCGAATCTGAATAGCCAGCGCGCCCTGGCCGGGGCTGGGCAGGAACTGTTCGGGGTCGAGTCGCTCGGCGATGCGTGATGCCAGGCCCAGCCGCTCCAACCCCGCCGCGGCCAGCACGATGGCGTCATATTCCCCGTCGTCGAGCTTGCGCAGCCGCGTATCCACATTGCCGCGCAAGGGCGCCGGTGTCACATCGGGCCGCGCCGCCAGCACCTGCGCCCGCCGCCGCGGGCTGCTGGTGCCCACCACCGCGCCGACCGGCAGGGCCGCCAGTGAAGTGTGCGTGCGCGCCACCAGCGCGTCGCGCGCATCGCCGCGTGTCAGAATCGCCGCCATGTCCAGTCCTGGAGTCCCCGCGGCGGGCATGTCCTTCACACTGTGCACGGCGCAGCCGATGTCACCGCGGAGCAAGGCCTCTTCGAGTTCCTTCACGAACAGCCCCTTGACCGGCTCGCCGGCGGCGACATCCCGGTCACCGGCGGTTGCGATGAACTCGATCACCAACTCCGCTCTCGTGCCGATGCGCTGCAGCGCCTCCGCCACGAGCCGCGTCTGCGCCTGCGCCAGCGCGCTGGCCCGCGTGCCGATGACCAGCTGCGGCAACATCACTGCCCGGCTCGTTGGGACTCGCCGACGGGCAAGGGCGCGGTTCGCCCGACCCCGTTGCCCGCCGCGGCCCGCGCCGTCTGCCAGTTCAGGAATCGGTCCGCCGCCTCTTCGGCCAGGTGTGTTACCCGCGCGATCACTTGCTCATCGAACGGCTGCAACGAGGCGGCCACCGGGCGCAAGTCATCGAGATACAGCAGGCGCACACCGCTCACGGTCGCAATTGCCGGGTCCAAATTGCGCGGGACGCCGAGGTCCACGAACAGCAGCGGCGCCCCGATGCGGTGTGCCTGTGCGGCGAGGACTTGCTCGCGGGTTAGAATCGGCTCCGGCGCGGCCGTCGCGGCGATGACGAGGTCTGTGTCGCGGAGGAGTGCCGGCAAGTCGGTGAGATTGTGGATCGCGAGATGCGGCTCGCGGAGCCGCAGCCGCTCGGGCCGCCGCGTGGCGAGCACCAGTGTCGCGACCCCTTCGCGCTGGAGCAGTTCGCGCGCCAGTCGTCCGATGCGACCGGCGCCCGCAACGAGCGCGCGCTGGTCGCGCAGCGAGCCGAGCGCCTGCCGCGCCGCCGCGATGCCGATCGTGGCCAGCGACTCTCGCATGTCACCGAATGCCTCTGGCGATCGGGCCAGCCGCCCCGCCCGCCGCGCCTGCCGGAACAGCGACGCCAAGACCGGCCCCGCGGTTCCGTCTGCCACAGCCCCTCGCCACGCCGCCCGGACTTGGTCGAAGATCTCTCGCTCACCCACGACCAACGACTTCAAGCCGGCTGTTACCGCGCACAAGTGGCGCGCCGCGTCGCGGTGGTACCGCACGGAGATGGGCAGTGCGCTCGCATTCGCCGCGGGGGCATCGGCGAACGCAGCGCGCAGCCGTTCTTCGGCCGCTCCGGCCTCCTCGCCGATCGCATACACCTCGAGGCGGTGACAGGTCGCCACGACCACGGCCTCCCGAAGTGCTGTGCCGTCGCGCACCGCCCTCGTCACGGAGTTGCAAATCGCTGACACCCCGCGCAGGGCGCTTTCCAGCGCCGGCAGCGGTGCTTCCTGATGACTGATGCCGGCCTGGACGAGGTATTCGTGCCGTGTCATCGCGGCGTGCGGGTCCGGGGGCCGGCCGGCGAACTGGGCGCGAGCGCCTTCATGAAGAAATCACAGACGAACCCCGAGGCCTCGCGGTGGTCGAAGCGCCGCCCGAAGTGGACGCGCTGGAACACGAAGCGGTTCATCATGCCGAGCAAGCACTCGACCGCCAGGCGGATGTCGGTCTCGGCGAGGTCTCCCCGCCGGACACCGTGCGTGACGAGTTCCTGCGCGATGTCCGCGATGCGGCCGAACGCTGACCGGAGCTGCTGGGCACTCTGCGGGTCGAGCCCAGTCGATTCGCGGAGATAGAATCCCGAGTTGAGTGAGTGGTCCGGAAAGCGCAACAGATAGGTTGCCGTGAATCCGCGCAAACGCCCGGCCGTTGTCTTCTCCCGGGCTACCGCCCGCTGCAACTCATCAATGAGGGCATCGAGACTGACCGCCCCGCGCACGACCTCGGTGAAGAGCCCTTCCTTGTCTTTGAAATAGTAGTACAGCATCGGGAGCGAGGTCTCGGCTGCGTCGCAGATGTTGCGCACCGACACATTGGAGTACCCCCGCTCGGCAAACAGCGTCGTAGCCACGCGCACCAGCCGCTCGCGTGCCTGCAGGTCGCCGTCCGCCGGCGGGGTCTGAACGGTGTGATTCCGAAGCGCCATCCCACCTACCTAACGCTTGTTAGAGCATACATTCCTCAAGACGACTCATTCAAGGGCGGGGTTCCTGAAAGGTCGCGGCAGAGGAACCGCCTCCGCTTCCGGCGAACGCCGGAGTGCGGCCCCACGCCCCCCGGAGGCGCTTGATGGAGTATGTCCCGCTTGGCAACGCCGGTATCAAGGTCTCGCGGCTCTGCCTCGGCACCATGAACTTCGGCCGCGCCACCGATGCCGACACCGCCGCGACCATCATTGGGCGTGCCCTCGACGCCGGCATCAACTTCATTGACACGGCCAATGTCTACACCGACGGCGAGTCCGAGCGCATCGTCGGCCAGGCGATCCGCGGCCGCCGCGATGAGGTCATCCTCGCCACCAAGTTCCACTGGTCCGCCAAAGAGACGCCCAACCAGCGCGGCAACAGCCGCGTTGCCATCCGGCGCGAGGTCGCCCGCAGTCTCGACCGCCTCGGCGCCGATTACATCGACCTCTATCAGGCGCACCGCCCCGACCCCGACACGCCCATCGACGAATCGCTCTCCACGCTCACCGACCTCGTCCGGCAGGGGATGGTGCGCTACATCGGCTGCTCCACCTTTCCGGCGTGGCGCATCGCCCAGGCGCTCGAAGTCAGCATGCGCAGGGGCTACGAGTCATTCGTCAGCGAGCAGCCGCCCTACAGTCTCTTTGACCGGCGCATCGAGACCGAGGTCCTGCCCGTCTGCGCCGACTACAACCTCGCCGTCCTGCCCTGGAGCCCGCTGGCGGGCGGGTGGCTCGCCGGCCGCTATCGCCGCGGGTTGCCGCCGCCCCAAGACAGCCGCGCCGCCCGGATGAACCGCGACCTCACCACGCCCGAGGCCTTGCACCGCTTCGAGGTCGTGGAGCAACTCGAACGGCTGGCGCAGGCGCGCGGCGTGCCGTTGAGCCAATACGCGCTCGCCTGGCTGCTGGCACAGGACGCCGTCACCGCGCCGATCATCGGCCCCCGCACCCTCGAACACCTCGAAGACCACCTGAAAGCCCTCGATTTCGACTTCCCCGAGGACGACCTCGCCAAGATCGACGCCCTCATCCCGCCCGGGACGGGGGTGTAGCCGTTCTCCGGCGTACCGCGGGCCGTGCCCATTCAGAGTATGATTCGCTGGAGCCCACGCATGAATCGTGTGCACCGACCGCGTTCGCCCTTCCGAATGGTTCCGCTGGCACTGGCGACCGGTCTTGCCGTGACGGCGGCCGGGACCCGCTCTTCGGCGGTCGTCGAATCATCGGAGTCAGGGGTGGAGTGGGGGGCGCCCCGCCCATTGGTGAGACAGAGCGCGCCACTTCGCGCGGAACGACGCGGAGCCGAGTACCTCTATGACATTGGAGCAACGCTTGGCCCCAACTGGGACGGTCTTCGAATATCACCGCGCGGGACATACCTTATCTTCGAGTACGGTCCAGTCTGGCAAGGAGATGAAGGCAGGTCCGGAAGTGTCGCCGTCGTCCGTTGGCAGACCGGCGCACCCCGGGTGGTATTCGATTGCCCTGGGTACGGCCTCATTTTCTCTCCCGATGAAACACAGGGCGCCTTCTGGGATGGCCGCAGCGTCCACCTGTTGGACCTCAATCGCAACCGCCTGACTGAAGTGAATCTGCTGCCGTCAGTCCCTGACCGGTACGATGACTCCTGGTCGTTCGAATGGGCGCCAGACAACTCGATGCTGGCAGCGCTGCACGAGACGACCCTTTATGTGTTGCGCCCCGCAGATCGGACCACGCAAGTCCTTCATGTTGTCCAATCTGGCGCGCCGGGCGCGCCAGTGACTGACAACCTGACCCGCACGTCGCTGTTCGCATGGCAGCCCCGCGGGCTGTGGCTGCGCGCGATACTGAACGACAAGTCCGTGTTATTCCTGGTCTCTCCCCAGACGGGTGGAGTGCTGACCGTCGCGTCCGGTGTGTCCGAGTGGTGGGACTGGACTGACGGGCGGACTTGCGGCTGGCTCGCTGACGGCTCAATCGTCGTGGTGGATGAGGACACTCTGTACCAAGTCTGGCCGTCCGGGCGCAGTCGGAAACTGTACAAGAAAGAAGACGCCCCGATGAGCGGCCACGAGTCAATGATGGCATGGCAGGCCGTGCTGTCGGCGAAGAAGGTCGTCATGTGGGGGCTTGGCTGGTCGATCAGTGAATTCGATCTTGAGTCGGAAACAGAGCGCCATTTGATCGGCGCTGCGCAATATGGCTGGCCGCTCTCAGACGACCCTTCCATGGTGCGGGTCGCAATGTCACCGGACGGAAAACATCTGGCATACGCCACGCCGCAGTCGGGGTGGGTTTCACCGCCACTTCGTGTCCGTACGCTTGGCGACAAGCCCGCTGGATTGCCAGCACCTGCGCCCATTCCGGCTCCTTCAGCGCGGACCGCGGCTGTTCGACCCACCGCACCGGCGTCCCCGTGGCCGCAATTCCATGGCGATGCGCAGCGAACCGGTCGCAGCCGGTACGCCGGACCCGCCCGAGGTCGAGTCAAGTGGCGCCTCGACCTGGGAAGCGCCATCGAATCGTCTCCCGTCATCGGGCGCGACGGCGCTGTCTTGGTCATCACGAGCGACCATGCGCTGGTCGCCGTATCTCCCGAAGGCACACTGCTGTGGCGCCTCGAGTCGTCCCAGAGCACTCTTGGGTCCGTCGCGGTGGGTCGGGACGGCGTCATCTACGCGGTGCTGAAGGATCGAGGGCTATCCGCCATCAATCCGGCAGGGTCAGTGAAATGGAGTCTCGCAGACACTGGCCGCGAAGCGTCTCAACTGGCCGTCGCGCAAGACGGCAATGTGTTCGTCGGCAGTGACGACACGTTGTCGGAGGTCAGTGCGGATGGAAGAGTCGTATGGCGCTCCGCACGGGACCAGTATCACGATCACTCAATCGTCAGCATTTCCAAGGAAGGATTACTCTTTGCCGTAGACAACCATCGAGTCAGTTCGCTCGACCGTCTCGGCGGAAAGCGCTGGAAGTCCGAATTCGTCGAAGATAACTCGGGAGCTTATGGCCTCGGCAGCGGGGTCGCGGTCGCGCCCGATGGAGACATCGTGCTCACCTCGAATCAGGGTCGGCTTTGCAAGGCGAGCCAAGATGCCGCTGTGCGATGGCGGGTCCGAGTTGGTTATGACGTGTATTCTGTGCCGGCGATCGCGACTGATGGCACGATCTATGTGGGCACGGACTGGCACTACCTGTATGCAGTTGCCCCCAATGGCACCGTGCGATGGAAGTTCCGGGCATGGGATGAGATCAACAGTTCTCCCGCCGTCGACACCGAGGGCCGAATCTATTTCGGGAGCGACGATGGCGCCGTGTATTGCCTGAACCGGCAGGGCACGCTGCTATGGAGAGTATTCACGGACTCGTGGGTGGTGTCTTCCCCAGCCATCGGCGCCGACGGAGTGCTGTACATTGGTTCAGGCGACGGATACCTGTACGCCATTGAATGAACGGCGTGCGATACGCATCTTTGAGCAGTGGGATCGCGCCGATGACCTCCGCTAACCGCGTCCGCGCCGCGCTTTCCGGCGACCGGCCCGACCGCGTGCCGTTCTCCTTCTGGTATCACTTCCGTTATCTCGACGACCCCGCCGGCGAGTCGCTCGCCGACGAGACGCTGAAGTTCTACCGCGAATATCGGCCCGACATCCTCAAGGTGATGCACGACATCCCGTATCAACTGCCCGTCGGGATGACGCAAGTGCAGTCGCCCGCCGACTGGCGCGCCCTTCGCCCGCTCGACCCGCAGACCGGCAACTTCGGCCGCCACCTCGACGCCCTGCGCCGCATCATCGCCGCCGTCGGCCCCGATGTGCCCGTGATCAGCACCGTCTTCAACCTCTTCGCCTACGCCGAGCGTATCACCGGCAAGCGCGCTCTCGATCAGTTCCGCGCCGACCCAGAGGCGATGCGCGCCGGGCTGCGCGCCGTCTCGCAGTCGCTGGTGGAGTGGGGGAAGGCGGTCGTGTCCGTCGGCGGCGCCGGCCTCTATCTCGCGGTGCAAGGCGCCAGCAGCGCGGTGATGCCCGAGGACGAGTACCGCCGCGAATACCTCTGGTCGGACATCGAAGTAATGAATGCCGCCCACCGCGCCGGCGCCTGGCTCAATGTCTGCCACCTGCACGGCGAGGCGCTCTACTTCCACCTCTGGCGCGACATCCCGCACGATGTCCTGTGCTGGTCTTCGACGCGCACGCCGCCGTCGCTCGCCTACGCCCGCGAGGGCTATCAGGGCTGCATCATGGCCGGCATCGACGAAGTGGACATCGAAACAATGGAGCCCGCCGCCATCACCGCCGAGGGCCGTGCCGCCATCGCCGCCGCCGGCCCCGACCGCTTCATCCTCGCTCCCGGCTGCGCCGTCCCCACCGGCCTGCCGCCGGCGAAACTACACGCTATTCAAGCGGCGGTGGAATGACCGCACTCCGACTACGACCAGCGAACTGGATGATTGTTGTCCCCTCTCCCTGACCAGGGAGAGGGGTACGCGAAGCGGGGGTGAGGGCGAACACGCCGTCCGCGCGGCGGCAGGGCAGGCGCAGACGCAGTCGTCCCTCTCCCAATCGGGAGAGGGTGGCCCTGAACGAAGTCGAAGGGCCGGGTGAGGGCCGTCACACCACCGCGTCTCTTGCAAGGGTAGACGCAGTTGTCCCTCTCCCAATCGGGAGAGGGTGGCCGCAGGACGGGTGAGGGCAATCTTGTGATCGAGTCACTTACCCTCGGCGATGGCCTCACTTGCCGCGTGCCGAATCATCGCCAACACCCAGCCCATTCGATAGAGCACCGAATCGTTGGAGAATCGAAGTGTACGCAGCCCGAGACTTGTGAAGAAGTCGCGTCGCATAGTGTCACGCGTGTGCATATCGCGTGCGCCATGGGAGGCACCCTCGACTTCCACAATCAGGCGCGCTTCGGCGCAATAAAAGTCGACCACGAAACTCTTGAGCGGATGCTGTCGGCGAAACCGAAGACCCACAAGTCGACGACCGCGCAATTCGGTCCAGAGTGTGCGTTCCGCGACGGTCTCTCTTGTCCGCAGGGCTCGAGCTAGCTCCCTGGCTGGCTCGGTTGGCAAGTGGTCGGTGCGCACTCCGATTAGTTCGGTATGGTGCTCGGGGTGCCCTGCGAAAACTCGAATTGTGGCCCTCACCCGCCCTCGCTGCGCTCGGGCACCCTCTCCCGTCTGGGAGAGGGACTACCGCATCCACCCAAGCCGAATATCGCCATAGTAGATTCAGTCTGCCCTCTCCTTATGAGGAGAAGGTGCGCTGCGAAGCCCGCCCTGTGGGCGAAGCAGAACGGGTGAGGGCTGTTTACCCTCCCGCGCTCACGCCCGTCAGCGTCGTCGCACTCGTCACCGTGAAGTCCATCTTCCCGAACGGTTGCCCGCCCATCTGCATATCCTGCGTAAAGCGGACCTCTTGCTTCAGCCCGGCGAGGCGGCCGGTGGCGGTGTCGAGGTAGCGGGTCACTTTCACCGTCCCCTTCTGCGACATCGCAAAGTCGTCGCCCGCCTGTCCCGCCGGCGGCTTCATCGCCCATGCCCATTCGGTCGTCGAATCGACACGCGCGCAGCGGACATTGTTGAACTGTTCCCAGCCGGCGAAGGTCGCCGTCTCTTTCATCGGAATGCTGATCGGGGGCATCTCCTCCGGCATTCCGCCCGGCATCTGCGGCATGAAGTCGGCGAGCGAGAAGGTCTGCTCCCAGCCCCATTTATCCCCGGGCTTGACGGCCTTGTCCGGGAACATGGGGTGATAAGCCATGTCAATCATCTTCTGCATCGCCTCGCCGCTCGGCATCATTCCCTTCGCGGCCGCGGGCAGCGGCAGCATCGAGAGCAGTTCCTCCAGTCCGACAAATCCGGTCAGTTTGCCCTGCCGGTTGATGGTGGCGTGCACCGGCACTTCCGGCAGCTTGATGAGCCCCGCCTCATCCGGCGAGACGCCGAGACCGAAGTGCAGGTTGCTCAACTCGGCGCCGAACTGAAATCCCTTCACTTGGTACGCAATTTCCATCACGCCGTCGCTGCCGACGCTGACGGTGCGCTGTTGCAGCGCCGCGGTCAGGTTGAATTTCGGCTTCAGCACCATCGGCGGCTGCTGCGGAATGCTGATGTTGAAGTCACCGGCGAACTGCGCCTCAAACTTGTAGGTCAGCACCGTGCCGGCGGTCGATCGCAGCGCCAGCGTCACCGGCGCCTCCGCCGCGGCTGCCGGTCGCGCGGCGGGCGTCACGCACAGCGCCGCGCAAACCAGTACAGTCAGAATCCATCGAGCGCGCATCAGTTTCCTCCTCGGGTGTCGGAGGAAGGTTCGGCGGCGCCCCGCGTTCGCCTGCCGGCGTTAGCCGGGCGTGCCGCGCAGTTGCCGCTCGACGCCGGGCGGGATGCGGTAAGTCAGGGTCTGGCCGTCGGCGAACCCGATGTGCAGCAGCAGCGAGTTCTCGTCTTCCTTCATCCACAGCGTGACGCCGGCCTTGAGCGGCAGCCCGGCGTCCCCGTCGCCGCGCAGCAGTGCGTCGATCGGCGCCGGGATCGGTGTCGTCTGGTCCCAGATGAAGCGATCCCACTCTGCGTTCGTATACGCCTGTTGCTGCTCGCGGGAGAGGTCGTCCCACAGCAGCACATCATTGCGCAGCGTGTCCCATTGCCGGTCGGTCAGCAGCCGCCGCAACACCGGCCAGCCCGGCTGCGGCGGCTCGGTTTCCCCGCGCTGCTGCAGTCCCTGTTCGATCTCGCGCCGCCGCTGCACCCACGCCCGCGGCACGCGCACCCGGTAGTCCGATGCGAACCCGCGGGAGAACGCATCGAGCGGTTCCAGCGCCAGCGTCCGGCGGAAGTGCAGCGCCTCGTTCTCCAGCACCCACACACCCGGAACGGCTTTCTCCGTCACTTGCAGCCAGGCGCGCAGCGTCACCTTCGCCGCAGTCCCCAGCGTCACGGCGCCCGGCCGGTCGTTGAGGGGAACGACCACCGGAAACGCCAGCGCCACTGCCGCCTGTTTGGCGAGTTCGCCCAGCGACGCACACTGACTGGGCAGTTCGCGCTCCTCGGACAGCGCCTTGAACAGCGCCGTCACCGCCTCGCTGCTGCCCTCGGGCGCCGAGGGCAGCGCCGTGAAGCGCGGCGCGGGCGCCAACGATCCCGGACGGCGCGCCTGCGGCATCGTCAGTCCGCGGTCGCGCAGTTTCTGCGCCAGGTAACCCTGCAACGCCATCCCAAAGTTGCCTTGCCCGGGCGAGCCGGACCCAAGCGAAATGCCCTCGTCCGGCCCGATGGGAATTTCGTCGCGCGGCATCGTGTTCATCGACATCTGCGACCGGCCGCCGATGAGTTCCGCCTGCCCGGCGAGCGCCATCGTCCCGGCATTCTCGCCGCCGCTCATACCGCCCGGGCCCATCGCGCCCTGCCCCCCCTTCAGGATCCACCACGCCCGCACCGGCGCCTCGTCCCCCGGCGCCTGTTGGTTGGAGAACCGCCCCAGCGTCGGGTTCACCAGATCGCGCAGCGCCGGCGCCAGCGTCATATCGCGCAGCGCCGAATGCAGACTGGCACGCCCCTTGTCCGTGAGTGCGCTGTCGCGCAGGCCGGCGTCGCTCGCCAGCGCCTGCTGCTGTGCCGGCGTCAGCGCCTCGAAGAGCGCGCCGAACTCCTTCGCCACCGCCGACCCGGGCGAGCCGGCGTCCGAAATCCGAATCATCCGCTGCGTGCCCGTCGCGTCGGACTCGTCGGCGTCGGGGATCGGGTCCCACGGAAACATCTCGATTCCCTGGTCGCGTCCGATCAGCCCGCGGAAGTGCGCGCTCGGCGCTTCCACATCATCCGGCGGCAGCGACAGTCGCAGCCACAGGTTGTTCAGATACAGCCGCCAGCGGCCGTCGAGCGCCGCCCCCACCGCGCTCAACACCTGCCACAGCGGCCGCTCCTTCACCGAGACCGCCAGATGCCGGTCGAGCGCCGCCGGCTCCGCCTGCACGCGGACATTGTGTTCCTCATCGACCCAGGCCAGCAGGTCGCGCACCGTGATGTCGTCGCGCTCCAGTGTCACCGTCACCTGCAGCGTCTGCCGCGCCGCCAAGTCTGCCGGCTGCCCGTAGGCCGGGTCGTTCATCCACGCCGGCCGCGGCGCAGCCGCTTCCGCGCCCAGCAGCGCCACGACGGCCACGAGCGCCAGCCGCCGCATCAATCGAGTACGAAGGGAACGAGTGCTCACCGACCGCATCGCACTGACCGCCATGCTGACCTCCCCAGAACGCTCACTGTCGGCAATATGACTCACCCCCGCCCAGTCGCGTATCGCCTGGCTGTGGGGGGCAGGTGCTTCACCTGCCAGAATCGCTACCGAATCACAACATGTCACCCCCCTCTCCACGCCAGTGTGAAAGGGCCGCGGGAGGGGACGGCACCCCGCCGCCCGCTCGCGTATCGCCTGGCTGTGGGGGGCAGGTGCTTCACCTGCCAGAATCGCTACCGAATCACAACATGTCACCCCCCTCTCCACGCCAGTGGGGAGGGGCCAGGGGAGGGGATGTCTCTGTTCCCTCTCCCAGTTCGGGAGAGGGTGCCATCCGCGTAGCGGATGGCGGGTGAGGACGGTCCGCCGTCGCACACCCTCGTCGCCCAGCCCGACACGCCTGTCCGCCCAGTCGCCACGCCTGCCCCACGCCGGTGGTATCCATCTCGCATGCTGGTCGAGCAAGACCAAGATGCCGCGGTGGTGCTCGCCGTCTGTCCGGCGCCCGAGACCTGGGCGATGCTGCGCGACGCCTTGCGCGGCGACAGCGACCTCTTTTCCCTGCGCGAAGCGGCCACCGGCGCCGAAGCGCTCCGCGCCGTTGGCGTCCCGCCCTGGGACATCGACGGCATCGTCCTCGGCGCGCAACTGCCCGACGCCGAGCGCATCGACTTGCTCGACAAACTCCGCGCCGCTGAATTCGACCGCCCGGTCGTCGTCCTCACTGCTGACGGCGCCGAGCCCTCGCTGAACGGGCACGGCAACGGTCTGGTCGCCACATCGATTGATGTCCGCGATCTCTCGCTCACTCCCGGCGTCTTGCCGCGGGCGCTGGTCGCCGCCATCGAGGCGCGCCGCCGTGCGCACTTCGAGGTCGAAGTCCACCGGCTGCGCGCCGAGCGCGACGCGCTCGAGCGGGGGCTGCTGCAGTCGCTCGAAGCGCTTGCTGCCGCCATCGCCGCCCGTGAAGTGCACGCCGGCACCGGCCGCCGCGAACTCTGCGCCGTCGAGATCGCCCGCGAACTCGGCCTCGCCGAAGCCGAGCAGCGCGGCCTCTGGGCCGCGGCACTTCTGCATGACATCGGCAACCTCGTTGTCCCCGGCGAAGTGCTCAACAAGCCCGGCCCGCTCACCCCCGAAGAGCGGGCGCAAGTGCAGACGCACGCCGAAGTCGGCGCCCGCCTGCTCGAACGGGTCGAATTGCCCTGGCCGGTCGCCGAGACGGTCCGCTGCCACCACGAACGCCACGACGGCAGCGGCTATCCGCGCGGCATCGCCGGCGAACAGATTCCTCTCTCGGCTCGCATCCTCGCTGTCGCTGAAGTCTACGGCGCCCTGACCGCCGACCGCCCGTATCGTCCAGCCCTCTCCCCGCGGGCGGCGGCGCAGTGGATTCTCGATCAGCAGGGCGCGTTGTTCGACCCGCCGGTGGTCCGCGCATTCGCGCAGGCCATCGGACGGGTGGAGGCGTTGTACCGCGCACGGCCCGCGGAGCGTGCCGCTGCAACCCATCCGGTTGCAGCGTCCGCGGACGACCGAGGGTCTCCTGTCGTGGCCATTCGTGCCGTGCACGAAGAGGCCACCACCCTCACGCGTTTGGCGCAATGCCTCGCCGCCGCGCCGTCTTTGAGCGCAGCGGCCTCTGCCGTCGCGACGGCGGCCTGCGAACTTCTCCCCACAGCGGGTTGCGCGGTCTACCTCACCCGCCGGGGCGACGCTCTCGATTGCGTCGCCGCCGCCGGCCCGATGCCCGACCCCCATCGGCGCATCGACACCCACCACTGTCGCAACCTGGCCTCACGCGTTCTGCAAAGCGGCGAGGTGAGCACCAACGGCACGCGGGAGCGATTGCGGTCCGAGCAGCCAGCACATGCCACAAGCGGCGAGGTGACTGCGGCGCCGCTATCGCTCCCCACCGGCCGGCGCATCGGCGTCCTGCTGGCCGTTCTGCCCCCCGGCGCGGCCTTCAGCGCCGACGCGGTCCGGCGGCTGGAAGTCCTGTCCCAACACGCCGCCGCGCCGCTTGAAGCCGCCCGCTCGGCCGACGATGCCCGTGCTGCCGCGTTGGTCGATGCGGTCACCGGCCTGCCCGACGGCCGCTACCTGATGCAGGAACTGACGCGGGAACTTGCCTGGTGTCAGCGCAGCCAGGCAACGGGCTGCGTGCTCTATCTCGATTTGAATGGGTTCCGGCTGCGCAATATGCGTTTCGGCCGCGAGCACGGCGACGAGACGCTGCGCGGCGTCGCCGCCGGGCTGACCGGCGCCGCGCGGGCGCATGACCTGGTGGCGCGGTACGGCGGCGATGAGTTCGTGGTCATTGCGCGCAACGCCGCGCTCCCCGACGCGCGTCGTATCGCCAAGCGCATGCGCGCCGCAGTCGCCCGTGCGCTCGACACAGAGTCCGAACGGCTCACCTGTACGATCGGGATGGCCGAATACAACAGTGATGTGACTTCAGCGGAACTGCTGGTGACGGCAGCGCAAAACGCGATGTATCGGTTGAAGCGAGTGCGCGGGCGCCGTTAGGCGCCGCGGTCGCGCAGCCAGGTCACCGAGTCGGCGCCGACATCGCCCGACTCGAGACGGCGGTCCGCTGCGCGCAGGTGCCACGCCAGCCAGCCCGCCCCGAGCGCCAATCCCGCGGCAACCGCGAACAAGCCGAGCATCCCCAGCCCCTTCAGCGGGCGGGTCGTCCGGCCGGTCTCGTCGTCCTGCGGTTGTGGCATCGCCATTGGAATGCTCCACTCACATCATTCCACCAACACCCGGTTTTCTATGCACCGGCAGCGGATTTTGACGGGTTGGAATCTGGCAGGCGGCGGCCCTTGCCCTGCGAAGCCTTGGCGAAGCAGGGTGCCCCTCTGGAGAGTGGTGGGGCCGACGGGATTCGAACCCGCGTTCTCCGGCTTGAAAGGCCGGCGTCCTCGGCCGCTAGACCACGGCCCCACGGCAGGCGCTGCGACAGGCCATTCTACCGGAAACCCGGTAGCGCAGGCCGCCAGGCCTGTTCAGTCGCTGTCTCCGTCGTCTCTCGGACGCCAGGAACCGAAGTGCCAGGTACAATCACAGTCGGCAACTCGGAGATCCCGATGGAACTCACCCGCGAACACATTGATGTCACGCCCACCTTGAGCGGCAAACACAGCCCGGCCGGCTGGCTGGTGATTGACCTTAGTGGTCTGAACCTCGAGGGCGAGAAACAACTCATTATCGACCTGGGCATCGTCGAGCACCTCAAGGCCCGTCCGGAAGTGGCGGAACGGCTGATCGAGACACTCCGCAAAGGACAGGAAGCGGGCCCGTCACTCGGAGACATTGCCCGGCAGAAGTCAGATGCTCCCTCACTCGGCGACCTGGCCCGCCGCCAGCCGCC